>NZ_JBEZHS010000009.1:0-256090 GCF_040650695.1 Amycolatopsis sp. NPDC048633 | reverse complement strand
CCTCCCGCCCGCGCCGCGCCGCGGCGGCCCCCCGCCCCGCGCCCCCGGCCGCGGGGGGCGGGCGCGCCGCCCCCCCCCGCCGCCGCGCTCGGCGACCTGTCGCGCACGCTCGTCGGCGACTCGCAGTTCCGCTGGCTGGGCCCGGAAAAGGGCGTCGCGCACATGGCGGTCGGCGCGGTGGTCAACGCCGCGTGGGACCTCGCCGCGCGCCGCGCCGCGCTCCCGGTCTGGAAGTTCGCGGCCCGCATGACGCCCGAGGAACTCGTGTCCCTCGTCGACTTCCGCTACCTGTCCGACGCGCTCACCGAAGCCGAAGCCCTCGACATCCTGCGCGCCGCCGAGCCCGGCCGAGCCGAGCGGACCGCACAGCTGGAAGCCGACGGCTACCGCGCCTACAGCACGTCACCCGGCTGGCTCGGGTACGCCGACGCGAAGCTGGTGCGGCTGGCCGAACAGGCCGTCGCGGACGGCTTCGACATGATCAAGCTGAAGGTCGGCGGCAACCTCGAGGACGACGTCCGGCGCATGAAGCTCGCCCGCGAAACCGTCGGGGACGGCATCCGGATCGCCGTCGACGCCAACCAGCGCTGGGACGTCCAGGCCGCGGTCGACTGGATGACCGAGCTCGCGCCGTACGACCCGTACTGGATCGAGGAGCCGACGTCGCCGGACGACATCCTCGGGCACGCGGCGATCGCGAAAGCGCTTGCCCCCATCCGGGTCGCCACCGGCGAGCACGTCCAGAACCGCGTGGTGTTCAAGCAGCTGCTGCAGGCGAACGCGATTTCGGTGCTGCAGCTGGACGCCGCCCGCGTCGGCGGCTTCAACGAGAACCTCGCGATCCTGCTGCTGGCCGCCAAGTTCGGCGTCCCGGTGTGCCCGCACGCCGGCGGGGTCGGGCTCTGCGAGCTCGTCCGGCACCTCTCGATGTTCGACTTCGTGGCGGTGTCCGGCACCGACGCGGACCGCTCGATCGAGTGGGTCGACCACCTGCACGAGCACTTCACCGATCCGGCCGTCGTCGAACGCGGCCGGTACCTCGCCCCGACCGCCCCCGGGTTCTCCGCGCGCATGCACGACGCCACCCTGCGCCGGTTCCGCTTCCCGGACGGTCCCGAGTGGACGGAGACCGCAAGTGAGTGAATTCGAGGGCCTGGTGGCCGCCGTCACCGGAGGCGCCTCGGGGATCGGCCTCGCGACCGCCACCCTGCTGGCCGAACGCGGCGCGCAGGTGGCGATCCTCGACCTCAAGCCCGAGGGCACGCCGTTCGCCGGCTTCCGCTGCGACGTGAGCTCGGACGGCGAAGTGACGTCGGCGATCGACGCCGTCGTGGAACGCTTCGGGCGCCTCGACATCCTCGTCAACAACGCCGGGATCGGCGCGCAGGGCGACGTCACCGGCAACGACGGCGACGAGTGGCACCGCGTGTTCGACGTCAACGTCGTCGGCATGGTCCGGCTCGCGCGCGCCGCGCTGCCGCACCTCAAGAACTCGCCGTCCGCGGCGATCGTCAACACCAGCTCCATCGCGGCCTGGGCCGGCCTGCCCAACCGCGCGCTCTACTCGGCCACCAAGGGCGCGGTGCTCTCGCTGACCCTGGCCATGGCGACCGACCACCTGCCCGACCGGATCCGCGTCAACTGCGTGTGCCCGGGCACGGCGGACACCCCCTGGGTGAGCCGGCTGCTCGACGCCGCCGACGACCCGGCGGCCGAACGCGCGGCCCTCGCGGCGCGCCAGCCGATGGGCCGGCTGGTCACCGCCGACGAGGTCGCGAACGCCATCGCCTACCTCGCCAGCCCGCTTTCCGCTTCGACCACCGGCACCGCGCTCGCGGTCGACGGTGGCATGTACGGCCTGCGCCCGCGCGGCCCGGTGCAACCCCAATAAGGCTTTTTTCGCTGTCATCAAGGAGGATGCGGTGCACAACAGGGTGATCCAGGTGGCCGCCACGGCCGCCGTCTGCGGCCTCGTGCTGGCCGCCTGCGGGTCCACCAAGGACAACGCGACGGCGCCCGCGCCGGGCGGCGGTGCCGGTGGCAAGGTCGGGGCGACCCTGCCGCTGCTGACCTCGCCGTTCTGGCAGGCCTACAACAACTACGTGCCGCAGATGGCGAAGACCGAGGGCGTCGACGTCCTCCCGACCGTCAACGCGGACAGCGACCCCGCGAAGCTGATCACCGACATCGGCACCTTCCTCAACCAGGGCGTCAAGGGCCTGGTCGTGACGCCGCTGGACTCGGCGGCCATCGTCGCCGGGCTCAAGCAGGCCGAGAACAAGGGCGTGCCGGTGGTCGCGGTCGACGTCGCCCCCGAGAGCGGCAAGGTCGCCATGGTCGTGCGGGCCGACAACAAGGCCTACGGCACCAAGGCGTGCGACGCGATCGGCGAGAAGGTCAAGTCCGGCAAGGTCGTGCAGATCCAGGGTGACCTCGCCTCGGTCAACGGCCGCGACCGCTCGGAGGCCTTCAAGGCCTGCATGGCGCAGAAGTACCCGGGCATCCAGGTGCTGGACATCCCGGCCGAGTGGAAGGCCGACAAGGCGTCCTCCGGCCTGGACAGCATGCTGACCGCGAACCCGGACATCAAGGGCGTCTACATGCAGGCCGGCGGCGTCTACCTCGCCCCGACCCAGCAGGCGCTCAAGCGCAAGAACCTCTCCTTCCCGGTCGGCGACCCGAAGCACATCGTGCTCGTGTCCAACGACGGCATCCCGCAGGAGCTGGCCGCGATCCGGGCCGGTGAGCTGGACGCCACGGTGTCCCAGCCGGCCGACGCGTACGCGAAGTACGGCCTGTACTGGCTGAAGAAGGCCATGGCGGGCGAGACGTTCAAGCCCGGCCCGACCGACCACGGCAGCACCATCGTCGAGATCAGCCCCGGCATCCTCGAGGACCAGCTGCCCGCGCCCGTCATCACCAAGGCCAACGTGGACGACAAGGCCCTGTGGGGGAACAACCTGTGACCGCGCTGCCCGCCGGCGAATCCGCCCTCCCGGTGGTCAGCGCCGTAGGAGTCGGGAAGCGCTACGGCCCCACCGTGGCGCTCCACGACGTCAGTCTCGACGTGTTGCCCGGCGAGTCGCACGCGCTCGTCGGGCGCAACGGGGCCGGAAAGTCGACGCTCGTCACCATCCTCACCGGCCTGTCCGCCACGGACACCGGGCACGTCGAGTTCGGCGGCGAGCCGGCCCCCGCGCTGACCAAGCAGGACGACTGGAAGGCGCGCGTCGCCTGCGTGTACCAGCACGCGATGGTCGTCCCGCAGCTCACGGTCGCCGAGAACCTGTTCCTCAACCGGCAGGCGGGCGGCGGGTTCGCCATCGGCTGGAAGTCGCTGCGGCGCAAGGCCCGCGAACTGCTCGACTCGTGGGACGTGCACGTCGACGTCGACACCCCGGCCGGCGAGCTGTCGGTCGAGGACCGGCAGTTCGTCGAGATCGCCCGCGCGCTGTCCTACGGCGCCCGGTTCATCGTCCTCGACGAACCGACCGCGCAGCTGGACAAGCAGGCCATCGAGCGGCTCTTCGAGCGGATGCGCCAGATGCAGGCCAACGGCGTGACGTTCCTGTTCATCTCGCACCACCTGCACGAGGTGTACGAGGTCTGCCAGGCCGTCACGGTGCTGCGCGACGCGAAGCACGTGCTGACCGCGCCGGTGGCCGAGGTCGGCCGGGCCGAGCTGGTCGACGCGATGACCGGCGAACCCGGCGGCCTGTCCGTCCGCGACGCCGCCACGCGCGACGCCCTGGAGGCCGACGCGCCGGAGATCCTGCAGGTCGACGGCCTGTCCGGCGACGGCTTCTCCGACGTCTCGTTCCGGCTCCGCGAGGGCGAGGTCGTCGGGCTCGCGGGCAGCAACGCCAGCGGGAAGCACCAGGTCGCCGAGACGGTCTACGGCCTGCGGACGCCGTCCGCGGGCACGGTCCGCGTGGACGGCAAGCCCTTGCGGCCGGGCGACATCCCGGCGGCGCTGAAGGCCGGGATCGGCTGCGTTCCCCGGGATCGGCACCACGAAGGCCTGGTGCTGGAACACCCGATCATGGACAACACGACGCTGTCCATTTTGGACAAGATGGGCCGGGGCGGGATCGCGTCGCCGAAGACGCGGTTCACGAAGGCGTCGCAGGCACTCGCGGATTACGGCATCGTCGCCGCGAGCGCCGAGCAGCCGGTGTCCGACCTGTCCGGCGGCAACCAGCAGAAAGTCGTCCTCGCGCGGGCCCTGGCCAGCGACCCGCGGGTCGTGGTGCTGATCAACCCGACGGCCGGCGTGGACGTGAAGTCGAAGGAGGCGCTGCTCGCGGTCGTCGACCGCGTGCGTGCCGAAGGCAAGGCGGTGCTGATCGTCAGCGACGAGCTCGACGACCTGCGCCTGAGCGACCGGGTCCTGGTGCTGCGCGCCGGGGCCGTGGTCGCCGAGCACCAGGCCGGGTGGTCCGACGGCGACCTCGTGGCCGACATCGAAGGAGTCGAGCTTTCGTGACCGACGTGATGACCGATCCGCAGACGGAGCTGCCCGCGCCACCCCGGCGCCGCAAGGCCGTCTGGCTGCGCGAACTCGCGCTGCTGCCCGCGCTCATCGTGGTGTTCGTCATCGGTGGCCTGGTCGACGACACGTTCGTCGGCTGGAGCAACATCGTCAGCATCCTGACCGCGTCGGCGGCGCTGTCGCTGGTCGTGCTCGGCGAGTCGCTGGTGCTGATCACCGGCAAGTTCGACCTGTCGCTCGAGTCCACGATGGGCCTGGCACCGGCGCTCGGCGCAATGGTGGTCATCCCGGCGGCGTCGGCCGGCTTCGGCATGGAGCTGCCCGCCGCGATCGGCCTGCTGGTGATCCCGCTGTGCGGCGCGCTCGTCGGGTTCGTCAACGGCTTCCTGATCGTGAAGCTCAAGCTGAACGCCTTCATCGTGACGCTGGCGATGCTCACCGTGCTGCGCGGCGTCCAGGTCGGGTCGACCAAGGGCAAGACGCTGTTCAACCTGCCGGACTCGTTCACGAACCTGGCGACCACGACGTTCCTCGGGCTGCCGATGTCGGTCTGGCTGGCCGCGGCCCTGTTCGCGATCGCCGGCTGGGTGCTGCGCTACCACCGCGTCGGCCGCGCGCTGTACGCGATCGGCGGCAACCGCGAAGCCGCGCGGGCGGCCGGGGTGCGCGTCGACCGGATCGCGTGGGCGGTGTTCGTCGTCGCCGGCATCCTCGCCGCGATCGGCGGGCTCGCGTATACCGGTTACGTCGGCGCCCTCGGTGCGAACCAGGGGTCGGGGCTGATCCTGCAGGTCTTCGCGGCGGCGGTGATCGGCGGCGTCTCGCTCGACGGCGGCAAGGGCACCCTGGTCGGTGCCCTCACCGGCGTCCTGCTGCTGTCATCGGTGTCGAGCCTGCTCAACTACGCGCACGTGACAGCGGAGTGGCAGGGCGCGATCTACGGCGCCATCATCCTGGTCGCGCTGATCATCGCCCGCTACGCCGGCGGCAAACCCCAAACCTGAGCCCGGTCGCGTGATCATCCGACGTTCAAAGCCGGAGGTGCGTGTGGTGTCAGGAAGCTTCCGCGGACAGGTCGGGCATCGTCGGGTCGTCGGCCGTGCCCAGTGCGTTGCGCAGCCACTGCTCCACGCCCGCGACGTGCACGGTCGCCCACGAGCGCGCCAGTTCCGGCTCGCGGGCCGCGATCGCCTCGTAGATCGCCGAGTGCTGTTCCCGGGTCTTCGCGACCGCGCCCTCCTGGGTGAGGCCGCGCCAGATCCGGGCCCGGGCGGTCGGCCCGGAGAGGCTGTCGAGCAGCGAACAGAGCACGGGGTTGCCGGAGCCGTCGGCGATCTTGCGGTGGAACTGCAGGTCGTTGGCGACGAGGGCCTCGACGGTCGGCGAGTCGGCCAGCTCCCCGAGCAGGGTGCCTAGCTCCGCGATGTCGTCGTCACTCATGTGCAGCGCGGCCAGCGCGGTCGCGGCCGGTTCGAGGATCCGCCGCACCGCGAGGAAGTCGAGGACGGTGTCGTCGCGGTGGAAGTCGACCACGAACGTCATGGCGTCGAGCAGCAGGTTCGGCTCGAGGCTGGTGACGTACGTGCCGTCGCCCTGGCGGACGTCGAGCACCCGGATCAGGCACAACGCCTTGACGGCCTCCCGCAGGGAGCTGCGCGAAAGCCCGAGCCGCTGGGCCAGCTCGGCCTCCTTCGGCAGCCGGTCGCCGGGCGCCAGCTCGCCGGAGATGATCATGTCCTTGATCTTGTCGATCGCGACATCGGTGACGGGCATCGTGTCCGCCCTTCCCTGCAACAGACCTCGGATGTTTGGGTGGTACTCCCCAGCGTGCCATGTCCCGGCGAAGGAGTGGTGATGACCCACCAGGCCGCACCGCAAAGAGTGGCTCTGCACACCCGGCTCGAACCCGGCAAGGAGGCCGAGTACGAGTCCGTCCACGCGGTGATCCCGCCCGAGCTCGACGTCGCGCTGCGCGAGGCCGGCGTCCGGTCGTGGCGGATCTGGCGTAACGGTCTCGACCTCTTTCACGTCGTCGAAGTGGACGACTACGCGGCGATGCGGGCGGCGTTGCGGGACCACCCCGCGAACATCCCGTGGCAGGCCAGGATGGCCGAGCTGCTGGCCGTCGAGGACGACTACTCCGGCGACGACACCGGCATCGGACTGGTCTGGGAACTGCCGGTGAAGGAGTGACGGAGTTGGAACTCTCCCTGTCCCCGCTGGGACTCGGCTGCGCGCAGCTGGGCAACCTCTACCACGCGATCAGCGACGAGACCGCGGCCGCGACCGTGCGCCGCGCGTGGGACGAGGGCGTCCGGTACTTCGACACCGCGCCGCACTACGGCCTCGGCCTCTCCGAGACCCGCCTCGGCGCCGCACTGCGCGCGTACCCCCGCGACGAGTACGTGCTCTCGACGAAGGTCGGCCGCGTGCTGGAGCCGAACCCGGACGGCGCCGGCGCCGTCGACGACCAGGGCTTCGCCGTCCCGGCCGCGTACAAGCGCCGGTGGGACTTCAGCCGCGACGGCGTCCTGCGGTCCCTCGAGGACAGCCTGACGCGGCTCGGGCTCGACCGCGTCGACCTCGTCTACGTGCACGACCCCGACGACCACTTCGAGGAAGCCCTGCGCGGCGCGTTCCCCGCGTTGCGCGAGCTGCGCGAGCAGGGCGTGATCGGCGGGTTCGGCGCCGGGATGAACCAGGCGCCGATGCTCGGCGAGTTCGTCCGCCGCACCGGCCTCGACGCCGTGCTCGTGGCCGGCCGGTACACGCTGCTCGACCAGCCGGCGCTCGACGAGCTGCTGCCGCTGTGCGCCGAACGCGGCGTCACGGTGGTGGTCGGCGGCGCGTTCAACGGCGGCATCCTGGCGACCGCGGAACCGGGCAGCGTCTACGACTACGCCGAGGCGCCGGCCGAGCTGGTCGAGCGGGCGAGCCGGATCGCGAAGATTTGCGCGAAACACGGCGTCGAGCTGCCGGAAGCCGCGCTGGCGCTGCCGATGGCGCACCCCGCGGTGGCGTCGGTCGTCGTCGGCGCGCATGATCCGGACCAGGTGAGCGTGAACGCGCGGCGCGCGCGGGCCGCGGTGCCGCCGGCGCTGTGGACCGAGCTGGTCGACGCGGGCTTGCTGCGCGCCGACGTCGTGATCGCCGAAGGAGTCTCATGATCGACGCCCACCACCACTTGTGGGACCCGTCGCGGCGCAAGTACCCGTGGATGGCGGGGGCGGCGCTCGACCCGATCCGCCGCCCGTACACGGTGGACGACCTGCGCGCGGTCACCGCGGCGGCCGGCGTCCACGCGACGGTGCTCGTCCAGACGGTGTCCTCGCCGGAGGAGACGGAGGAGTTCCTCGCGACGGCGAAGGCGGAGCCGGTGATCGCAGGCGTCGTCGGCTGGGTCGACCTGCGGGCCCCGGACGTCGCGGACCGGCTGGCCGCGCTGCGGGCCCAGGGGCCGCTGGTGGGGATCCGGCACCAGGTGGAGACCGAACCGGACGACGACTGGCTGCTGCGTCCGGAGATCGTCGCCGGGCTGAGCACGGTGGCCTCGGCCGGGCTGGCCTTCGACCTGCTGGTCCGCCCGCCCCAGCTCCCGGCGGCGAGCGAGCTGGCGTTGCGGCTGCCGGAGCTGCGGCTGGTGCTGGACCACGCGGCGAAGCCGCCGATCGCGGCGGGGGAGTGGGAGCCGTGGGCGTCCGGGGTGACGGCGCTGGCCGGCCGGGAGAACGTGGTGTGCAAGCTCTCCGGGCTGGTCACGGAGGCGGACTGGACGGGCTGGGAGGTGGCGCACCTGCGCCGCTACGTCGACCACGTGCTGGACGCGTTCGGCCCCGAGCGGCTGCTGTTCGGCTCGGACTGGCCGGTCTGCGAGCTGGCGGCGTCCTACGAGCTGGTCCTGGACGCGGCGATCGCGCTGACCGGCGGGCTCTCGGATGCCGAGCGGCTGGGCGTGTTCGAGCACAACGCCCGTCGCGTCTACGGCTTGGATGCGAGCGGGGAAACGTCTTCCAGGGGGTAAAAGAGGTTTCCCCGCCCGCCGCTGGGGTGGTCTAGAACTCGTCTTCGTGGATCATGCCGCGCAGCCGGGTCAGCGCCCGGTGCTGCGTCACGCGCACGTTGCCCGCGGAAATCCCGAGCGCTTCGGCGGTCTCCTGCGCCGAGAAGCCGACCGCGATGCGCAGGGTCAGGATCTCCTGCTGCACGCGCGGCAGCGAGGCCAGCAGCCGGCCGAGGCGGGCGCCGAGGTCGAGGTGCAGCGCGTGGGACTCGGGCTCGTTGCCGGCGACCAGCGGGCGCTCCGGGAGCTCGGGGACGGGCTCGGAGCGGTCGCGGGCGACGGCGCGGTAGGCGTCGGCGACCTTGTTGGCCGCGATCGCGTGGACGAGGTAGAGGAAGGAGCCGCCGCGGTCCTGGTAGTCCGGGAGGGCCTTCAGCACCGCGAGGCAGACCTCTTGGGCGACGTCGTCGGCCGAGAGGTAGGAGAGGTCGCGGCCGCCCATGCGGGCCCGGCAGTACCGCACCACGACCGGCTCGATCATGTGGAGCAGGTTGTGGATGGCGGCGGGATTGCCCTCGCCCGCGTCTTTGACGAGCGGGTCGAGGTCCTCCTTGGTGAGCCGTCCGCTGGGCCTCGGCAATGACTCCGGGGTGCGATAATCGCGATCGCTGCTGTCGGACTGCTCGGCGGTCCTCGTCGGTGCTGTCATGAGTCGTCTCCCCGGCCGACCCCAGACCGTCGCTGCCGGGGGATCAACTCTCTGTGACTATCCGATCGCAGATACTCCGGGAGATCCCGGCTCACCTGCGATCCGTGCGACGCTGGGTAATCGTAAGCACCTCATGGCGGATCAGTCCAGATTTCAACGACCAATACCCCGTTAGCAGCAGTGACCGTGATGTTCCCGCGACCAGCCCGTGCACATTGCGATTAATCGGTTTCAGGATGTGCCGAGTTCACCCGTCAGTGGAAGACGACCACGGAAGTGGCAGTCATGGTCACGGCGAGCGACACGACGGCGGGCAGCGCGGGGCCCATCACCACCGGCGGGGCGGTCCGCAACACCCGTTCGCGGCGCGCGGCCACCGCTGCGAGCAGGGCGGATGTCACGGCGGCGAACAGTACGGGGACCAGAGAGACACCCCAATGGCGCTGGGCGGCGGAGTGCAGGAGAAGTACGGTGCAGGCGGCGGAGGCGAGAGCGGTCCGCCGCCAGGCGAGCCCGGTGCGCTCGGCCTGGGCGCCATCCGGGGTGGTCACGCGGTGACCCGCAGGTCGATGACGGTACTTCTGACGTCGCGATAATCGCGAAAGCGCGGTATTCGGGGGCGCAAGGGGTGCCGGGCGGGGTTGGGCCGAATGGCTTGAACGGCTGCCGGAGGGGCATACGGGGGCTGTTCGGACGGCCCAACGGCGTGTGCGGTGCGTGGTCGGGTATGCGGGCCGGGTACGACACGGGTGGTCCGCATCGGCCGCGGAACCCGGCTGGTCCGGTGCGGCGGCCGGTCCCGCGGGAGCTGTGTGGTCCGTGTGGGCTGAGGTGGCTCGGCCGGCTCCCTCACGACACCACCAGCAACACCGCCGCCGCCACGATCAACACCAGCAGGCCGCCGGTCAGCGCCACGATCATCAGGCTCCGCGGCAACGGCTCCCCGGCCCGCATCGCGATCTGCACCCGCCGCCACCGCGGATAAGCCGTCGCGGCCAGCGCCGCCGCCAGTGCCACGCACAGCCCGGCGAGCACCGCGCTGGCCGTCGCCGGCGCCGGGACCAGCTGGTGCACCGCGACCCCGCCGGCCAAGAGCCCCAGCGCCGTCCGGAGCCACGCGAGGAACGTCCGTTCGTTGGCCAGAGTGAAGCGATAGTCCGGTTCGCTGCCGCCCTCGTGGGGCGTGATGTCGTCCGAGGCCACGCCTCCAGACGCTAGCCGGTGTGCGCGGCCGCGGCCCCTTCGGAACGGTGCGCGAACACCCACCAGCGCAGCACGGCGAACCGCACGAACCCACCCACCACGCTGGCCAGCAGCAGCGTGCCGGTCTCCTCCCACGACGTCGGCCGCTCGACGACGGCGTCGAGGATCGCCAGCACGGCCGAGCCGTACCCGGCGTAGAAGGCGAACGTCAGAAAGTCCTGCAGGTGCCGCTTCCCGGCGTTGCTGGGCCGCCCGGCGAAGGTGACGCGGCGGTGGAACTCCGTGTTCCCGACCGTCGTCAGCGCGATCGCGACCAGGTTCGCCACCTGCGAGCCGAGCTCGTCGCGCAGCAGGAGGAACAGGACGGCCTGGACGCCGGTTGTCACTACGCCGGCCACGACGTACCACGCGGCGTGCGTGCCGAGCTCGTGGTGCCGCTCCGGGTCGGTGGCGAGCAGCCGGTGTCCCGGCGCGCACCTGGTGGTGGCCATGATCCGAAGCTACCCCGCGTTCACAAACTTGTGAATATGTTAAAGCGGTTGAAGAAATGTGATCCCGGCGACACCGCCGGAGTTTCGGCGCTCCCGGCCTCGGGTAGGTCACCGGCGATGACGGGAGAAACCTGTGACTGAACCGGAAGGCCTGGACCCCAGCGAGGCGCTGGACGAGGACGAACTGCGCGTGGACCCCCTCGAAGCAGGTATCGAACCGCCCGAGCACTGGAGCGCCGCCGACCGCTTCGGCACCACGCCCAGAGAAGCCCGCGAAGGCGAGCCGATGGCGCAACGCCTCGCCGAAGAGGTGCCGGACACCGAGCCGGAGCCGGTCCCGGAGCGTCCGCTCGCGGCGACCCCGGCCGACCAGCTCGACGAGACCGTCGAGGACGCGCCGGCCGACTACGAGCAGGTGGCCCCGGCCGACGAGATCCCGCGCCGCCACGCCGACCCCGATCCGCGCGAAGAGGCGGACTACGCGGGCGGGTCCGTGGCGGACGCCATCCGCGAGGCGCGGCAGGGCTGATCCGCTCAGACTGCACGCCCGAACGGACGCCCCTAGCGTGGGGCACCACAGTGCACCGGACCGCGACGAAGGAAGGCCGAAGATGCTGACCGTGACCGAAGCCGCCGCCGAGGCGATCACCGCACTGACCAGCCAGGGGGAGGGCGAAGCCGGACTCCGCCTGGCGGTCCAGAACGCCGACGGGGAAAGTGCCCAGCTGGCGCTGTCCGTCGCCCCCGAACCCGCGGAGGGCGACAGCGTGCTGGGCGTCGAGGAAGGCCCGAAGGTCTTCCTCGAGCCCCAGGCCGCGGCGTTGCTCGACGACAAGGTGCTCGACGTCCAAGAGGACGAAGCCGGCGGAGTCGCCTTCGCCGTGCTGCCGCAGCACACCAGCTGACCGCGGCGGTCGGGCCTTTCGCAGCGTCGCGAAGGGTCCGTTCGCCCGGGTGCCGACGTCATGAACGACTCGTTCATGACGTCCGGCGCGGTGAACGAGTCGTTCATGCGCTCGCTAGCGGGCCGCCCAGTCGCTGACCAGGACCGCGGCCCGCACCCGCAGCAGTTCGGCCGCGTGCGTCCGCGCGTGGTCGAGCGACGGCGCGTGGTCGATCAGCGCGCTGCTCCCCACCACGCCCAGCCGTGCCAGCCCGGCGGCGTCGAGCTGGATCCGCCCGGCCAGCGCCAGCAGCGGCACCCCACGCGGCCGCGCCCGGTCCGCGATCCCGGCCGGCGCCTTGCCGTTCAGGCTCTGCTCGTCGAGCGAACCCTCCCCGGTGATGACGAGGTCGGCGCCGTCGAGGGCCTGGTCGACGCCCGTCAGTCCCGCGATGAGGTCGAAGCCGGATTCGACGACCCCGCCGAGAGCGATCGCCCCCGCGGCGACCCCGCCGCCGGCACCCGCGCCCGGAATCCGTGAGACGTCCGGAGCGCCGCCCACCTGAAGTGCGTGCGCCCACCGGCCCAGCGCTTCGTCGAGCAACTTCACCTCCGCCGGCCCCGCGCCCTTCTGCGGCCCGAACACGGCCGCGGCGCCCTCCGGCCCCAGCAACGGGTTCGTGACGTCGGTGGCGACCGCGACAGGCACGCCGTCGAGGCGTTCCCGCACCGGCGTCAGCTCGGTCGAGGCCACTCGCGAGAGCGTGGCGCCGCCCAGGCCGACCGGCGCGCCGAACGCGTCCAGCACGCCGGCGCCGAGCGCGCCGAGCATCCCGGCCCCGCCGTCGGTGCTGGCCGTGCCGCCGACCGTCAGGACGAGCCGGCGAGCGCCGTGGATCAGCGCGTCGCCGAGCAGTTCCCCGACGCCCCAGGTGTGCGCGGCCAGCGCGGTGTGCGGGCTCGGCTCGACGAACTCGATCCCGCACGCGCGCGCCGATTCGACGTACGCCGTACCGTCCAGCACCGCGTAAGAAGCCTGGACCGGGTCTTCGAGCGGCCCGCGGACGGCCAGCCGGACGATCCGCGCGCCCGCCGCTTCGAGCACGTCGAGGGTGCCTTCGCCGCCGTCGGCGACCGGGCAGGAGACGATTTCGGCGTCCGGCAAGGCGTCCCGCACGCCGAGCGCGATGGCCTCCGCGGCCTCGACCGCGGTGAGACTGCCCTTGAACTTGTCGGGCGCGATGACGACACGGGTCACGGCTTCACCTCCGTCAGCGGGGGACGCCCGGCGAGCACCGCCGCGACGTTGCGGGCCGCCAGCACGGCCATCGCCGTGCGCGTCTCGAGCGTGGCGGACCCGAGGTGCGGGCTCAGCACGACGTCGTCGCGGCCGAGCAGCCGCGGTTCGACCTCGGGCTCCTTCTCGAACACGTCCAGCGCGGCGCCCGCGATCTCCCCGGCCTCCAGGGCGTCCGCGAGCGCGGCTTCGTCGACGACCGGGCCGCGCGTCGTGTTCACCAGGTAGGCGCCGGGTTTCATGGCGCGCAACGCGGCGGCGTCGATCAGGTGCCGCGTCTCCGGCGTCAGCGGGCAGTGCAGCGAGACGACGTCCGAGCGTTCCAGGAGTTCTTCGAAGGAAACGGAACCCTGTTTCGAACGTCCGGTGTAGACGATCGACATGCCGAACGCTTCGGCCCGCTTCGCCACCGCCCGGCCGATCTGGCCGAAGCCGACGATGCCGAGCGTCTTGCCCTGCAGGCCCGAGCCCAGCAGGAAGCCGAGGTGGAACGACCAGGGTGTGCGCGAGCGCAGCAGCCGTTCACCCTCGCCGAGGCGCCGCGTGATCGCGAGGAGCAGGCCGAAGGCGAGGTCGGCGGTGGCGTCGGTGAGCACACCCGGGGTGTTGGTGACGACGACGCCGCGTCCGGCCAGCGCCGGGACGTCGACGTTGTCGTAGCCGACGGCGACGTTCGCGACCACCTTCAGCCCGGGCCCCGCGGCGTCGGCGAGCGCGCCGTCGAGCCGGTCGTGCAGCATGCCGACCACGGCGTCCGCGCCGGCCGCGAACTCGTGCAGTTCGGCCGGGGTGAGCGGCCGGTCGGCGGGCGACACCACCACGTCGCCCGCCTCGGCCAGGACCTTCACCGCGGCGTCGGGAATCCACCGGGTCACCGCGATCTTGGGCACCCGGACAGCCTAGCCCCCGAGGACGGCTCCGAGAACGATCTCCGACTGCGCCGCGGCACCCGCGCCGTTGGGGTGGAAGGGGAACGCGAGCAGCAGCGGGTTGCTCGCCGAGATCGGGATCAGGCCCTCGGCGTACCGCACGGTGGGCGCCTGGCACGCGTCGTGCCCGACGGTCGGGGTGTAGGTGTCGACGAGCTCGGCGTCGTTGGCCGCGGCGACCCGGGCGAGCATGGCGTTCATCTGGAGGAACTTCGCCTGCAGGTAGGCGATGTCGCCGTCGGCGATGGGGATCACCGGCCAGCACCCCTTCCCGCTCGCTGGCAGCCCGGCGAGGTAGTTCACCAGCAGGACCCGTGCCTGCGGCGAACGCTCGTGGATCTGCTGCAGCGCGTTCGCGACCTTGGGCTCGCTCGCCGTGACCGCGTTTTCCAGCTGGTCGACGCCGCCCGCGGTGAACTTCGCCTTGCACGTGCTCACCGGCAGGAGGTTGAGGCACTTCGTCACGGCCGACGCGAGCCCGATGTCGTTGCCGCCGATGCCGACGGTGACCAGGTCCGTGGTGGCCGTGAGCCGGTCGAACTGCGGTGGGTTGGTCCCGCCCAGCGGCAGCTTCTGCGGCTGGGTGAAGTCGGTCGTCGTGGCCCCGCCGCAGCTGGCGTCGCGGAACGTTTCGACGCCGAGCGCGCCGGCGACCTCGTGCGGGTAGTCCGAAGTGGACTGTGCGCAGTCGAGCGGGGTGAACTGGGTGGCGGGCGGGAGGGTGACGAAGACGTCGGCGGTCCAGGAGTCCCCCAGGGCGACGTACTCGTGGTAGCTCGTGCTCGCCGACGCCGGAGCGGCGAAGGCGAGCATGGCGAGCGCGGGCACGACGAGCAGAGCGGACAGGCGCTTGCGCATGCTGCCTCCGTTGGCGAGCGAAGTGAAGGACTTTCACATTCGGCTCACGTCCGGTGAAAAGTCAATCCAGGTCACCCGTCCTGGTGACGCCGGTCGGCGTGGGTATTCAGACCCTGGTCAGCCGCACGACCGCGCTCGCGTACCCGCTCCCGGGCAGGTCGACGCCGAGACCGTGGCTCAGCAGCACCGCGCCGTCGTGCTCGACGCCGTCCTGGTCGCGGTACCGCGCGGAAGGATCCAGCCCGGCCAGGCGTGGCGGGGTGACCGGCCGCGCGAACTCCGTCGGCCGCCGCCAGAAGAACACGACCACCTGGCCCTCCAGCACGTACTGCACGGCGGTCAGCGCCGACTTCGCCGGGTCCGCCAGCCGGTACAGCTCGCCGTGCTGCACCACCGGCCGGATTTCCTTGTACAGCGCGACGAGCCGAGTCGCCTCGTCGAGTTCGGCGGCGCTCCACCGCGGCAGGTCGCCGCCCAGGCCGAGCACTCCCGCCATCGCGACGTGGAACCGGAAGCTCAGCGGCGCTTCGCGGCCGGTGGTCGGGTTCGGGCTGTCGGTGACCCAGGCCGACATCGTGCCGGCGGGGTAAATCTGGCCGTAGCCGTGCTGGATGGTGATCCGGTCGGCGGCGTCGGTGTTGTCGGACGCCCAGATCTCGTCGGTGCGCGCGAGGATCCCCAGGTCGGTGCGCCCGCCGCCGCCCGCGCAGCCCTGGATCCGCAACGCGGGGTGATCGGCGCGCAGCCGGTCCAAGATGGTGTGCACCGCGCGGACGTGCTCGACCCAGAGCCGGCCGGCGTCCTCGCCCGCCGTGGGCCAGCCGGCCTCGGTGAACGCGCGGTTCATGTCCCACTTGAGGTAGTCGATGCCGTGCTCGCCGACCAGGCGGTCGAGCCACTTGTGCGCCCAGTCCGCGACGTCCGCGCGCGCGAAGTTCAGCACGAGCTGGTTCCGCAGCGTGGTGCGCGACCGGTTGGCCATGTGCAGCACCCAGTCCGGGTGCGCGCGGTAAAGATCGCTGTCCGGGTTGACCATCTCGGGCTCGACCCACAGCCCGAACTTCATCCCGTGCGCGTGGACGGCGTCGACCAGGGGCCGCAGGCCGGCCGGGAAACGCTGGGCGTTGGCGGTCCAGTCGCCGAGCCCGGCCGTGTCGCCGGTGCGGGCGCCGAACCAGCCGTCGTCCATGACGAACAGCTCCGCGCCGAGCTTCGCCGCGGCGTCGGCGAGGGACGTTTCGGTGGCTTCGTCGACGTCCCAGCCGGTGGCCTCCCACGAGTTGTAGACGATCGGCCGCAGCTCTTCGGGGTGCGGCTGGACGAACTCGCGGACGTAGGCGTGCCACCGACGGCTGGTGCCGCCGAAGCCGTCGGCCGCGTAGAGCCCGGCGAACACCGGCGTCTCCCAGGTTTCGCCGCGCAGCAGCCGCCAGGTGACGTGCTCGTGGCCGAACCCGCCGGTCCACGTGACGCGGCCGGTGTGCGTGTGCTCGACGGTGATCCGCCAGCTCCCGCTCCAGGCGAGCGCCGTCGACCACACTTCGCCGGACGTCTCGGTCGCGTCACCCGCGTCGAGCATCACCCACGGGTTGACCTGGTGGCTGGACACCCCGCGGCGGCTGGTGAGGGTGGTTTCGCCGACCGCCAGCGGTTCGCGCAGCACGCCGTACTCGGCGCTCCACGCGCCCGTGGTGCGGGTGAGCCGGGCGCCGTCGCGCCGGGGGAGCGTCCACGACGCGGAATCCGTGCGCAGCAGGGAGATCGGGGCCACGCCGGTGTTGCGCAGCGACGTCCAGCGCTCGACGACGTCGCCGCGGAGGCGATAGTGCAGGGCGAGTTCGAGGGGGTAGTGCCGGTCGGCGAGGCGGACGACGAGCGCCTCGTCCTCGATCGCGAAGCCGTCGTAACCCCACTCGAGCGCCGACGTCCCGTCCTCGTACCGCACGGCCAGCGCCGCGACGCCGAAGAAGGCGCCGCCTTCAGCCGGCAGTTCCTGTCGCTCGTCGCCCGGCTCGTCGAAGCTGCTGTCGGCCGGGTTGCGACGCGCGGCGACCTGCGTGGCCTGCGCCAAGGTGAGCGGCGGGCCCCAGTGGACGTGCCGCGGCCGGTCGTCGGCGTCGAGCCGGAAGGCGTACGAGCTCTCGGGGGTGCGCAGCAGCCAGAGCCGGTGCGCGGGGTCGTGTTCGACGAGCGACATGATCCCGAGCGTAGGCATGACCAGCCGAAAAATAAATTCTTGACGAAGTTAATTAATACTGCCTACCCTTCCGGCCATGCCTCGCAGTGCACCGGCAAGGGCGCCGATCACCAGTCCGGCGGCCGCGACCGTCTTCACCACGGTCCTGACCGAAGGGCCGGTTTCCCGCGTCGACGTCGCCCGGCGGACCGGCCTGTCGTCGGCCGCGGTCACCAAGGCGGCCCGGCCGTTCATCGAAGCCGGCTACCTCGAAGAGCTCGCCTCCGAAGGCCGCACGGGCCCCGGCGCGGGCCGGCCCGCCAACCCCCTCGCCATCCGGCCCGACCGCGAGTACTTCGTCGGCGTCAAGATCACCGGCGACGACCTGATCGGCGTGGTCACCGACCTGCGCGCCGACGTCCGCGCCAGCGCCCACCACGCGCTGACGAGCCACGACGTCGACCACGTCGTGCGCGCCTTGGCCGACCTCGTCGGCGAGCTGCTCGCCGGCGCGACCCCGGACGGCACCAGCAACCTGCGCGAACGCGCCTACTGCCTGGGCGTCGCAGTGTCCGGCGACGTCGACCGCGCGTCCGGCGTCGTCCGGTACTCGCCGTTCCTCGGCTGGCGGGACGTGTCCCTCGCCGAGCTGCTCGACGAGGCGACCGGCCTGACGACGACCCTGGAGAACGACGTCAAGGCACTGACCGTCGCCGAGCAGTGGTTCGGCGAGGGCGTCGGCGCGTCGTCGTTCGCGCTGGTCACGGTGGGTACCGGCATCGGCAGCGCGCTCGTGGTGAACGGCGACCTGGTCCGCGGCGCGCACGGCGTCGCCGGCGAGATCGGGCACGTTCCGGTCGCCGACGGCGGTCCGCCCTGCCACTGCGGCGGCCGGGGCTGCGTCGAGGCGATCGCGTCCACCGAGGCGATCCTGCTGCGCGCCCGCGAAGTCTCCGGCGAACCCGGGCTGACCATGGACGACGCCGTGACGCGCGCCCGCGGCGGGGACGAGCCGCTGCGCGAGGTGTTCGCCGCGGCCGGCCACGCGATCGGGCTCGGCCTGGCCGCGCTGGTCAACCTGTTCGGCCCGGAACGGGTCGTCGTCTCCGGGGAAGGCGTCGCCACCTACGACCTGTTCGAGGACCAGATCCGCCGGACCTTCGCGGTCCAGGCGTTCGGCAGCGCCGCCCGCTGCGGCCTGGTGATCCGGCCACTGCCGTTCGAGGAGTGGGCGCGGGGCGCGGCCGCCGTCGCCATCCAAAGTCTTTTCGTCGCCGAGAGCGTGTAAGGAGAGATCGAGTGAGCCCTGAGACATTCAGACTGAATCGTCGAAGCTTCCTGGTCGGTTCCGTCCTGTTCGCCGGGGGAGCGGCCCTCGCGGGCTGCACCTCGGACCCGCTGAACAAGAACGCGGGCGCCGCCTCGGGCGCGAAGGTCACGTTGCAGCAGTGGTACCACGCGTACGGCGAATCCGGGACGCAGCAGGCGGTCCAGCGTTACGCGCAGGAGTTCACCAAGGCCAACCCGGACATCGCGATCAACGTCAGCTGGATCGCCGGCGACTACGAGACCAAGCTCAACTCGGCGATGCTCACCGCGCAGGCGCCCGACCTGTTCGAGCTCGGCGACTTCCGGTACCAGAACGTCAAGAACGGCCTGCTCGCGCCGCTCGACGACATCGTCACGCCGGTCAAGAACGACTTCAGCCCGGCCGCGCTGGACACCGTGACCGTCGACGGCAAGATCTACGGCGTCAAGATGATCGACGACGTCATGATGCTGTACTACCGCAAGAGCGCGCTGCAGGCCGCGGGCGTCCAGCCGCCGCAGACGTTCGCCGAGCTGCTCGAAGCGACCCGGAAGCTCACCAGCGGCAAGCAGAAGGGCCTCTACGTCGGCACCGACGGCGTCGGCGAGGCCGCGACGCTGCTGCTCTGGTCGGCCGGCGGCGACTTCTTCGACAGTAGCGGCAAGAAGGTCGCGTTCGCTTCGCCGGAGGCGGTCGCGGCGATCGCCGGGCTCAAGCAGCTGCACGACACCGGCGGCCTGCTCCAGGGCTACCCGACCGACTGGTCCGACCCCGGCGCGTTCGCCAACGGCGCCACCGCCATGCAGTGGGGCGGCCTGTGGTCGCTGCCGGACATCAAGAAGGCGCTCGGGGACGACTTCGGCGTCGTCGCGTGGCCGAAGTTCGGCGACGCCGGCAAGCAGGTCGCGCGGGTCGGCGGCTGGTACCAGCTCGCCAATGCGAAGTCGGCCAATTTGGACGCGGTCAAGAAGTTCATCGACTGGCTGTGGATCAAGAACGCCGACCTGCAGAAGGACTGGTGCGTCAAGTACGGCTTCCACATCCCGGCCCGCAAGCCGGTCGCCGCGCAGACGACCGAGTTCTCCAGCGGCCCGGCGAAGGACGCCGTGACGATCTCGCAGCAGAACGGCAAGTCCTACTCGGGACTGTGGAACAAGGCGTCGGCGACGCTGTTCCTGCAGGCCGCGACGAAGATCGCGAACGGGCAGGCCGACCCGGCCGCCGAACTGGGCGACGCGGCGAAGAAGGCCCAGGCCGAAGTCGACAAGCAGCTGGCCTGATGACGGCCTTGATGGAGGCTCCGGCGGTCCCGGTGGCGGCGAAGAAGCGCCGCCGTCGCCGGGACTGGCGGGCGATCGGCGCGTTCGTGGTGCTGACCGGGCCGGTCGTGATCGGGCTGGGGCTGTTCAAGTACGTCGCGATCGCGTGGAGCTTCCTGCTCAGTTTCAACGACGCCCGCGGCACCATCACCATCGGGCACTGGATCGGCTTCGACAACTACGCGTTCCTGCTCGGCGACGACGCCTTCCTGACGTCGCTGTCGACGATCGCGCTCTTCACCGTGTTCATCGTGCCGATCACGTTCGTCGCGTCGCTCGGTCTCGCGGTGCTGATCAACAGCATCAAGCGCGGCAAGGCGTTCTTCCGGACGATCTTCCTCATCCCGGCGGCGGTGTCGTACGTCGTCGCGGCACTGGTGTGGAAGATGGCGCTGTTCAACGGCCTGCCGTCCGGCGTCGCGAACGTCCTCGGCGGGCTGTTCGGCGCCGACCCGGTGCCGTGGCTGTCGGAGACGAGCCCGCCGGTGTACTGGGTCGCGGTGGTGACGCTGCGGCTGTGGCTGCAGGTCGGGCTGTACATGATCCTGTTCCTCGCGGGACTGC
The DNA here is from genome assembly GCF_040650695.1 of Amycolatopsis sp. NPDC048633. Lineage (NCBI taxonomy): Bacteria > Bacillati > Actinomycetota > Actinomycetes > Pseudonocardiales > Pseudonocardiaceae > Amycolatopsis > Amycolatopsis sp. NPDC048633. The sequence continues at coordinate 235,860 of NZ_JBEZHS010000009.1, read as the reverse complement.
AGGCGATCTCGCCGTCCCTGTACGAGGCCGGCGAGCTGGACGGCACGACGAAGTGGCAGGCCTTCCGCTACATCACGCTGCCGCAGCTGCGGAACACGTCGGTGGCGGTGCTGCTGCTCATCCTCATCGCCGCGTTCCAGGCCTTCGACGAGTTCTACAACCTGTTCGGCACCGGGCTGTCCGGCACCGCGACGGCGCCGGTGAAGCCGCCGCTGGTGTACCTCTACGACTCCGCGCTCGGCGACCAGAACTACGGCGTCGGCTCGGCGGGCGCGTTCCTGCTGACCGTGCTCATCGTCGTGATCACCCTGCTGCAGGGCCGGTTCGTCGGCTTCGGGAAGAAGGACTGATGGCCGTCGTCGCGGTGCCCCGGAAGGCGCCGAAGTACGTCCTCGCGTCGGTCCTCGCGGTGATCTTCCTGACGCCGTTCTACATCATGCTGCGCAACGCCCTGATGACGCGGCAGCAGGTCAGCTCGCCGGACTGGTCGTGGCTGCCGGACCCGCTGTCGTGGGTCAACTTCGGTGACCTGTTCGCCGACGCGTCGGTGCCGATGGCGCACTCGCTGTGGAACTCGTTCCTGGTGGCAATCGTCACCGCTCCGGTCGGCACGCTGTTCGGCTCGATGGCCGGGTACGCCCTTGCCCGGATCAACGTGCCCGGGCGGCGTGCGGTGTTCACGTACGTGCTGGTCACGCTGATGATCCCGCAGTCGGTGACGTTCGTGCCGACGTTCGTCGTCGTCGGCTCGATGGGCGGGGTCAACACGGAGTGGGGGATCATCGCGCCGAACCTGTTCAGCGCGTTCACCGTGATCCTGTTCCGCAACTTCTACCTGCGGTTTCCCGTCGAGCTGGAAGAGGCGGGCCGGCTCGACGGGCTCGGCTACCTGGGCGTCTACCGGCGGCTCGTCCTGCCGAACTCGGGGAGCATGATCGCGTCGCTCGGCGCGCTGATGTTCATCGAAAGCTGGAACGCGTTCCTGTGGCCGCTGGTGATCGGGCAGGACCCGTCGTCGTGGACCGCGCAGATCGCCCTCTCGACGTTCCTGACCGCGCAGTCGGTCAACCTGCCGGCGCTGTTCGCCGGCGCTCTGGTCACCATCGCGCCGCTGGTCGCGATGTTCCTGGTCGCCCAGCGGTTCATCGTCAGCGGGATCGCCGCGAGCGGGCTCAAGGAGTAGGTCCCCGTCCCCGTTTTGAGGAGTGTTCAGTGAAGCGCCTCCTTTCCGTTTTCCTCGCTGTGCTCGGTTTTCTTTCCCTCTTGGTGCCGGTCGCCGAGGCGCGGACGCCGTTCGTCAAGCCGTTCATGGGCTGGAGCAGCTGGAGCCTCGAGTCGTCGACCCGCGCGGGTTACGGCACTTCGTGGCTGAACGAGTCGCACGTCCGCGACGCGGCCTCGGCCATGGCATCGAAGCTCAAGTCCGCGGGCTACACCTACGTCAACATCGACTCCGGCTGGAACGCCGACCTCTCGTGGGTGTTCCACACCGACGTCAACGGGATCCCGACGCCGGATCCGGGGCGGTTCCCGTCCGGCATCCCCGCGTTGGCCTCCTACGTGCACGGTCTCGGGCTCAAGCTCGGCCTGTACGCCGTGACCGGGCTGGAGAAGGAGGTCTACGACAAGAACGCGCCCATCCTCGGGACTTCGTGCCACGCGCAGGACATCGCCTATCGACCGCTGACGCCGTCGAACGGCTGGGGCGGCAACTGGAAGGTCGACTTCAGGAACCCGTGTGCGCAGAAGTACTACGACTCGATCGTGGCTCGCTTCGCGTCCTGGGGCGTCGACTTCGTCAAGGTCGACGGCACGACCGCGGACAACGTCCCGGATATCGCCGCCTGGTCCAAGGCGATCGACCACGCGCGGCGGCCGATGTGGCTGACGGCGAGCGCGTGGCCGGTGCCGCGGTCCATCGGGCCCGCTCTCGCTCCGCATGCCAACGGCGTCCGGATCGACACCGACGTCGAGTGCTACTGCGAGACCGTGTCCACCTGGGACAGTTCGGTGAAGGCGCGCTGGACGGACCTGCCGAACTGGCAGGGGGTGTTCGGCTCGCAGTACCGGCCGGACCTGGACTCGATGCCGATCAGCAACAACACCGGCAGCGGCATCCAGGACGGGATCTCAGACGTCGAGCGGCAGAGCGTCATGACGTTCTGGTCGATGGCGTCGTCGCCGCTGTACGTCGGGGGAGACATCTACTTCCTGGACTCCGCCGCCGTCTCGATCCTGACGAACCCCGAGGTCATCCGGGTCGACCAGTCCGGGTCCTACGCGACCCAGGTGGCCGGCGGGAACCTCCAGGTGTGGAAGAAGCGCGCGCCGGACGGCCGGACGTACGCGGCCGTCTACAACCTGGGTTCCACGCCCGCGGACATCACGGTGGACCTGGGTGTTCCCGGGGCGCGGCCGGTGCGTGACCTCGTCGCGCGGAAGGACCTCGGGCGGTTCCGGGGCTCGTGGACGGCTTCTTCGGTGCCGCCGCACGGCTCCCGGCTGGTCCGGATCGGCTGACTCCTTGTCCTCGAAGGGGACTTTCCTCGCTGGTCACGCGCGGAAAGTCCCCTTCGTCATGCCTGCGTCATCCATTGGGTGGAAGACGTCTGGTCGGCGGCCCGCGCGGCATGCTATGTTCGGTTTCAGAACGAGTGTGCGTGATGCGAACTAATGCGGGAGAGTGAGATGGCAGAGCTGCTGTCACTGGAGGAGGCCGTCGGCCGGCTGGTGCACGACGGCGACACCGTCGCGCTCGAGGGCTTCACGCACCTCATCCCGGTCGCGGCCGGGCAGGAGATCATCCGGCAGGGCCGGCGAGGTCTGACGCTGGTGCGGATGACCCCGGACATCGTGTACGACCAGCTGATCGGCGCGGGCTGCGCGAGCAAGCTGATCTTCTCCTGGGGTGGCAACCCCGGTGTCGGCTCCCTGCACCGCTTCCGTGACGCGGTCCAGCACGACTGGCCGGTACCGCTGGAGATCGAGGAACACAGCCACGCGGGCATGGCGAACCGGTACGTCGCCGGCGCGTCCGGCCTGCCGTTCGCGGTGCTGCGCGGCTACACGGGCACGGACCTGCCCGCGCAGACCGACACGATCAAGCCGATCACGTGCCCGTTCACCGGCGAGCGGCTCACCGCGGTCCCGGCGCTGAACCCGGACGTCACGATCGTCCACGCGCAGCGCGCCGACCGCGCGGGCAACGTCCAGATGTGGGGCATCACCGGCGTCCAGAAGGAAGCGGTCCTGGCGGCGAAGCGCTCGATCGTGACGGTCGAAGAGATCGTCGACGAGCTGGAGCCCCGGGTGGGCGCGGTGATCCTCCCGTCCTGGGTGGTCACGGCGGTGGCCGAGGTCCCGGGCGGCGCGAAGCCGTCGTACGCGGCGGGCTACTACGAGCGCGACAACTCGGCGTACCAGGCGTGGGACGAGGTGGGCCGTGACCGCGACGGGTTCACGAAGTGGCTGAACGAGCTGACCGGGGTGAAGGCATGAGCACCGACTACACCGCCGACGAGATGATGAGCGTCGCGGCGGCCCGCGCGCTCGGCGACGGCATGTCCTGCTTCGTCGGCATCGGCCTCCCGAGCAAGGCGGCGAACCTCGCCCGCCGCGCGCACGCCCCGAACCTCACGCTGATCTACGAGTCCGGCTGCCTGGGCGCGAAGCCGTCTCGCCTCCCGCTGTCCATCGGCGACGGCGAGCTGGCCGACACCGCCGACGCGGTGGTCAGCGTCCCCGAGGTGTTCAACTACTGGCTCCAGCCGGGCCGGATCGACGTCGGCTTCCTCGGCGCCGCCCAACTGGACAAGTTCGGCAACATCAACACGACGGTGATCGGCTCCGACTACCACGACCCGAAGGTCCGGCTGCCGGGCGCGGGCGGTGCCCCGGAGATCGCGGCGTCGTGCGGCGAGGTGTTCATCGTGCTGCGCCAGAGCCCCCGCGCGTTCGTGGAGAAGGTCGACTTCGTGACGTCCTTCGGCCACGGCTCGGGCAAGGGCGACCGCGAAGCGCTCGGCCTCCCGGGCCAGGGCCCGACGCTGGTCGTCACCGACCTCGGCCTGATGCGTCCCGACCCGGAGACGGCCGAGCTGACCCTCACCGAGCTCCACCCGGGCGTGGAGCTGGAGCAGGCGATCAAGGCGACGGGATGGGCCCTGAAGGTGGCGGACGACCTGAAGGTCACCCCCGCCCCGACCGAGCAGGAGCTGACCCTCCTCCGAGAACTGGAGAACGCGTGATCCGCCGTGGCAAGGTGAATCGGTGACCGTCGCCCTGCTCTCACAACCGCACTGAACCGTCCCCACTCGACCACCCGGCGACCTTCGCGCCGCCGACCCGGAAGGCGAACGCATGACCGACGTCTACGTCCTCGACGCGATCCGCACCCCGTTCGGCCGCTACGGCGGCGCACTGGCCGGCGTCCGCCCGGACGACCTGGCCGCGGGCGTGCTCAAGGCCCTCGTGGCCCGCACCGGCCTCGACCCGTCCACAGTGGACGAGGTCACTCTCGGCGATGCGAACGGCGCGGGCGAGGACAACCGCAACGTCGCCCGCATGGCCACCCTCCTGGCCGGCTGGCCCACGAGCGTTCCCGGCAACACGGTCAACCGCCTGTGCGGCTCCGGTCTCGACGCGGTGATGCAGGCCAGCCGCGCGATCCAGGTCGGCGACGCGTCCTTGGTGGTCGCCGGCGGCGTCGAGTCCATGACCCGCTCGCCACTCGTCATGCCGAAGCCGGAGAAGGCCTTCCCCGCGGGCAACCAGACCCTCTACAACACCGCGCTCGGCTGGCGCATGGTCAACCCGGAAATGCCGTCACAGTGGACGATCTCCCTCGGCGAGTCCACCGAAAAGCTCGCCGAGCGCTACGGCATCGGCCGTGCCGAGCAAGACGAGTTCGCCGCCCGCAGCCACGTCAACGCCGCGAAGGCGTGGGACGAAGGCTTCTACGACGACATGGTCGTCCCGGTCGAAGGCGTGGACCTGGCCCGCGACGAAGGCATCCGCCCGGACTCGAGCGCCGGGAAGCTGGCCAAGCTGAAGCCCGCCTTCCGCAAGGAGAACGGCACTGTCACGGCGGGCAACGCCTCCCCGCTGAACGACGGCGCGTCGGCGCTCCTCCTCGGCGACGAAGCGAGCGCGAGCCGGCTCAACGCGACCCCGCTGGCCCGGATTGCCGGGCGCGGCGCGGCGGGCGTCGACCCGGACGTCTTCGGCATCGGCCCGGTGCGCGCGGCGGAGATCGCCCTCGAGCGCGCCGGCATCGGCTGGGACGACCTGGTCGCGGTCGAGCTCAACGAAGCCTTCGCCGCCCAGTCGCTGGCCTGCCTGCGCGACTGGAAGAAGCTCGACCCGGAGATCGTGAACACCCACGGCGGCGCGATCGCGATCGGCCACCCGCTCGGCGCGTCCGGCGGCCGCATCCTCGGCACCCTGGCGCACGACCTCCACCGCCGCGGCGGCGGCTGGGGACTCGCCGCCATCTGCATCGGCGTCGGCCAGGGCCTGGCCGTCGTCCTCGAAGGCCGGTAAGGGAGAGAAGACATGGCTACTCCGACCGAACTCAGGCTGCCCCGCTACGGCGAAGACCCCGAAGGCACGCATCCCCCGCTCGACTTCACCGGCTATCGCTCCACGGCGCTGCGGTACCCCAAGCAGGACCTGGTGCTGCTCCCGCAGATGCTGACCGAGGTCACCGGCCCGCTGCTCGGGCCCGGCCGCCTCGGCGAGCTCGACAACGACCTCACCCGCCGGCACGCCGGCGAACCGCAGGGCCAGCGGATCATCGTCACCGGCCGGCTGCTCGACGGCGACGGCCGCCCGGTGCGCGACTCCCTCGTCGAGATCTGGCAGGCGAACGCGGGCGGCCGCTACCGCCACACCGGCGACCGCTGGCCGTCGCCGCTCGACCCGAACTTCGACGGCGTCGGGCGCGCCCTGACCGACAGCGACGGCCGCTACACCTTCACCACCATCAAGCCCGGCGCGTACCCGTGGAAGAACCACGACAACGCCTGGCGCCCCGCGCACATCCACTTCTCGGTGTTCGGCTCGGCGTTCACGCAGCGGCTGGTCACCCAGATGTACTTCCCGGACGACCCGCTCTTCTCCCAGGACCCGATCTTCAACTCCATCCCGGACGAGAAGGCCCGGCAGCGCATGGTCTCGCGCTACGACCACGAGATCACGCAGCCGGAGTGGGCGCTGGGGTTCCAGTTCGACATCGTCCTGCGGGGGAGCGAGGCGTCGGTGTTCGAAGAGGAAGAGGACGAGGACGAATGACCAAGCTGCTTCCCACCCCTTCGCAGACCGTCGGCCCGTACCTGTCGATCGGGCTGCCCTGGCCCGACGGCCCGCACGTCGTGCCCGAGGGCACGCCCGGCGCGTTCTGGATCCGCGGCGTCGTCCGCGACGGCCACGGCGACCTGGTCCCGGACGCCATGATCGAGACGTGGCAGGCCGACCCGGACGGCGGGTTCCGCCACCCCGACGACCCGCGCGGCGAGGCGTCCGGCGACTTCCGCGGCTTCGGCCGCTGCCCGACCACTCCCGAGGGCACGTACGGGATCCTCACCGTGCTCCCGGGTGTGGTGCCCGGCGAGGGCGGCGCCACGCAGGCCCGGCACATCGACGTGTCGGTGTTCGCGCGCGGCCTGCTCAACCGGTGCGTCACGCGGATCTACTTCGAGGACCAGGACAACTCGGAAGACCCGGTGCTGGCGACGGTCCCGGAGGAGCGGCGCGGCACGCTGATCGCGGCGAAGACCGGCGACGGCTACCGGTTCGACGTGCGCCTCCAAGGCGACGGCGAGACGGTGTTCTTCCGGGTATGACGAGCGCGAACGGAGGTGACGGCGTGGGTTCCGTGCGGCTGCACCGGGTCGTCGAAGGGCCCGAAGACGGGCCGGTGGTGGTGTTCGGCGGATCGCTCGGCAGCGACATCCGGATGTGGGAACCCCAGGTCGTGCCGCTGCTGGAGCGCGGCTTCCGGGTGGTCCGCTACGACACGCGCGGGCACGGCGCCTCGCCGGTGCCGCCGGGCCCGTACGACCTCGAAGACCTCGGCTTCGACTTCATCGCGTTGCTCGAAGACCTCGGGGTCGCGAAAGCGCACCTCGTGGGCTTGTCGCTCGGCGGGATGACGGGGATGTGGCTCGGCGCGCACGCGCCGGACCGGATCGCGAGCCTGGTGCTCTGCTGCACGTCCGCGAAGCTCGGCCCGCCGGAGATGTGGGCCGACCGGGCCCGCACGGTCCGCGAGAAAGGCACCGGCGCGGTGGCCGCCGCCGGGGTCACCCGCTGGCTGACCCCCGGGTACGCCGAGCGGCACCCGGACCGCGCCGCGTTCCTGCGCTCGATGATCGCCGCCGTCCCGGCCGAGGGCTACGCGGAATGCTGCGGCGCGATCGAGCGGATGGACCTGCTCGACGTGCTGCCGAAGATCACCGCGCCGACCCTGGTCATCGCGGGCGCCGACGACCCGGCCACCCCACCGGAAGGCCACGCCGACCTGATCGCGGCGGGCATCCCGGGCGCGCGGCTGGAGGTCGTGCCGGACGCCGCGCACCTGGGCAACTACGAACAGCCCGAAGAATTCACGAGGCTGATCCTCGAGCACTTGGAGGCGCTGTGACACCGAAAGACATGAGCGAAGACCGTCACGAGCAGGGCATGAAGGTCCGGCGCGAGGTGCTCGGCGACGAGCACGTCGACCGCGCGGTCGCGGGCACCACGGACTTCAGCCGCCCGTTCCAGGACTACATCACCGAAGGCGCGTGGGGCTCGGTCTGGGCCCGCGACGGCCTCGACCGCCGGACGCGCAGCTGCGTCACGCTCGCGGCGCTGACCGCGCTGCAGGCGCACAACGAGCTGCCGATGCACGTCCGGGCCGCGGTCCGCCACGGCCTCACGGCGGCCGAGATCGGCGAGGTCCTGTTGCACACGGCGGTCTACGCGGGCGCCCCGGCGGCGAACGCGGCGTTCGCCATCGCGCAGCGCACCCTGGCCGAGCTCGGCGAGCCGACCGCCCTGCCCGCTGACGCCGGATAAGGTGCCGGACATGGACGCGGGGAGGCCCATCGAAGCCGAGCTGGACAGCGAGCCGGCGCACCGTGGTGCCCACCACGTGCAGTCGCTGGAGCGCGGCTTGGCCGTGATCAAGGCATTCCACGCGGACGCGGCGGAGCTGACCCTGAGCGACGTCGCCCGCGCGACGGGCCTGACCCGCGCCGCGGCCCGCCGTTTCCTGCTGACGTTGACCGACCTCGGCTACGTCCGCACGGACGGCAAGTACTTTTCTCTGACGGCCCGCGTCCTGGAGCTGGGCTACTCGTACCTGTCGAGCATGACGCTGCCGGAGGTGGCCCAGCCCCACCTGGAGCACCTGTCGGCGGGCGTCCACGAGTCGAGCTCGGTATCGGTCCTGGAGGGAACGGACATCGTCTACGTGGCGCGGGTGGCGGTCTCCCGCATCATGACGGTGAGCATCAACGTGGGAACCCGCTTCCCGGCGTACGCGACGTCGATGGGGCACGTCCTGCTGGCCGGCCTGAGCAAGGCGGAGCTGGAGGCGTACTTCGTGGTGGCGAAGCTCGACCGCCTGACGGACCGCACGGTCACGGCCCCGGACCGCCTCCGAACGGAACTGGCCAAGGTGACCGACCAGGGCTGGGCCATGGTGGACCAGGAACTGGAGGAAGGCCTCCGCTCGGTGGCGGCCCCGATCCACGACCGCCAGGGCCGGGTGGTGGCGGCGGTGAACCTGTCAACGCACGCGAGCCGCACAACGGCGGAGTCGGTCCGGAAGGACCTGGTACCACCCCTACTGGAAACGGCGAAGGCAATAGAAGCCGACCTGGCAGTAGGCGCCCCCGGCCGAGCCCATGGCTGAGCAAGCCCCCACCCGACCACCAACGGACAACTCGGCCGAGCCCGTGGCTGACCGGTGTCGGCGGACTGCCCGGCTGGTGCTGGAGTTCCCGCCGACCGACTCGCCTTGGCCTTCCGCAACGGCGCCCCGCGCAAAGCCGGCGCGCCCATGACCTCGGCCGCACCCCGCACTCCGCCCGTCGCGGGCCTTCTTCTCGCCGCCGGGGCCGGCCGTCGCTTCGGCGGCCCGAAAGCGCTCGCCGAACTCGATGGCCAACCCCTCGTCCTGCGCGCACTCGCCACCCTGACCGCCGCCGGCTGCACTCCCGTCCGAGTCGTTCTCGGCGCGGCGGCCGACGAGGTCAGCGCACTCCTGCCCGACCCCACCCAAGCCATACGGGCCGAAGGCTGGGAGACCGGGATGGGCGCTTCCCTCAAAGCCGGCCTCGCCGCGCTCGCCCAGGAAACCGGCCCGGTCGCCGCGCTGGTGCACCTCGTCGACCTGCCCTGGGTGGGTGCGGACATCCTCGCCCGCGTCGCGGCAGACGCGACCCCCGAAACCGTCGCCCGCGCGGCCTACGACGGCATCCCCGGCCACCCAGTCCTCCTCGGCCGCCACTGGTGGCCCGAAATCGCCGAAACCGCCCAGGGCGACCGCGGCGCCCGAGACTGGCTGTCAGGCCGCCCCGACCTGAAGCTCATCGAGTGCGCCGACCTGGGCAGCGGCCGCGACGTCGACCACCGCACCGACCTCCCCACCTGACCACCACCCGCACCCCACCCGACTCGCAAGCTGACCCCCCCAGACACACAAACCGACCCTCCGGGTACGCGAGCCGGCTCTGCAGGTACGCGAGCCGACGCTCCGGGCACACGGGCCGACCTTCCAGGCATGCGAGCCGACTCCCCAGGCACACAAGCCGACCCTCCAGGCACGCGAGCCGACCGCCCAGGTACGCGAGCCGACCCTCCAGGTACGCGAGCCGACCCTCCAGGCGCGCGTGTCGTCCGCCCAGTCACGCGTGTCGACCATCCAGTCACGCGTGTCGTCCCTCCGAACACCCCGAGCCACCCCGTCCACCCCGTCCACAACGGTGACCCGCGCCGAGCCGTCGCGCCGCCTACGATCGACAGCGTGACCGACTCGCCTGAAGAACTCGCCGCCGCGCTGGACTCCACCGGCTACCTCGCCGATGACGGCCTCGCCACCGCCGGGTTCCTCGCCCTCCGCATGGGCCGCCCGCTGTTCTGCGAAGGCGAACCCGGCACCGGCAAGACCTCGCTCGCCATCGCGCTGGCCACCGCGCTCGACCGGCCGCTCGTCCGCCTCCAGTGCCACGAGGGCATCGACGCCGCCCAGGCGCTCTACGAATGGGACTTCCCGCGCCAGCTCCTGCACCTGCGGGCCCTCGAAGCCGCCGGGGACGGGCGGGTCGACGTCGAGTCCGCCGAGCGCTCGCTCTACACCGAACGCTTCCTGCTCGCGCGCCCGCTGCTGCAGGCCCTCATCACCTCGCCGTGCGTGCTGCTGGTCGACGAGATCGACCGCGCCGACGACGAGTTCGAAGCCTTCCTCCTCCAGCTGCTCGACGAGCACGCCGTGACCATCCCCGAGTACGGCGAAGTCCGTGCCGAGGTGCCGCCGCTCGTGGTGCTGACCTCGAACCGGACCCGCGAAGTGCACGACGCCCTCAAGCGCCGCTGCCTCTACCACTGGCTGGAGCACCCGGACTTGGCGCGCGAGGTCACCATCCTGCGCCGGCGGATTCCGGACATCGGCGAGCTCCTGGCCCGGCAGATCGCGGAAGCGGTGCACCGGCTCCGCGAGATGGATCTGCTGAAGCCGCCGGGGGTGGCGGAGTCCCTCGACTGGGCGAGGGCCCTGCAGGCCCTGCATCGCGACGAGCTCGACGCGGCATCGGCGGCGCGGACACTCGGTGCCGTCCTGAAATACAGCGAAGACCTCGACCGGGTCCGGGCGAAACTCGACGCCCTGTTCGCCTGACCGCCGGATAGTCCACAAAGGACCGCGTTAATTGCGTTGACCACCTCGGCGGGCTCCGGCATGCTTTTCCCAGCACAGCAGGCAACACCACCGAGAGGAGGAGATCGTGACCGAAGTCCGGCAATACCGATGCGGCACGATCTCCCGTGCCGTTCGCTGAATCTTCCTGAAGGCTCTTCGCGCCCACCCCTCGCTACCTCGGGTCGGTTGCGGCGAAGAGCGCGGTCTGCGCCCGTCCGGGGAGGGACGTGCGCGCAGACCGCCCCGTCCCGGTAGCTCAGCAGGACAGAGCGCGGCGCTACGAACGCCGAGGTCCGAGGTTCGACTCCTCGCCGGGACGCAGAGACAGCACGCAGGTCGGACAGCACGGGCGAGGCGCTCGTCCACCCCTTGAACCCGGTCGAGCGCACAATGGAGTCATGACCACCGCCGCCGATCCCGTCGCCGGGTACGCCGGGTTCGCCGCCGCTCTGCGCGAAGCCGGGGTTGCCTGCGACGCGCGTCGCGTGCAGGCCTACCTGGCCGCCGTCGCCGAGATCGACGTCGCCGAGCCCACCCAGCTCTACTGGGCGGGCCGCCTCACGCTGTGCTCGAGCCCCGACGATCTCCCGTGCTACGAAGAGGCCTTCAGTCAGTGGTTTTCGATCGAAACCACCACCCCGCAGCGCGCCAAGTCCGCCATGCCGAAGCAGGCCCGGATCGCACCGCTCGTCGACGCCGACGGCTCGAACGCCGAGGGGGGCGACGGCCCTGAGCAGCTGAAAGTCGCCGCGAGCGCCCAGGAGGTCCTGCGTCACCGGGACCTCGCCGCGCTGACCACCGCCGAACGCGAACACCTCCGCGAGCTGCTGGCCACCCTGAAACCCGTGCCCCCGAAGCGGCCGGCCTCGCGCAAGACCCCCGCCAGGCGCGGCCGGCTCGATCCCTCCCGGACGCTGCGCGCCATGCTCGCCAGCGGCGGCGAACCCCTGAAACTGGCGTACGTCCGGCGGGCCAGCAAGCCGCGGCGGGTCGTGCTGCTCATCGACGTCTCGGGTTCGATGAGCCCGTACGCCGACGCCCTGCTCCGGTTCGCCCACGTCCTCACGCGCAGCGCCCCCCAGTCCGTCGAGGTCTTCACCCTCGGCACGCGGCTGACCCGGGTCTCGCGCCAGCTGCGTCAACGCGACCCGGAACGCGCGATGCTCGCGGCGGGCTCGGCGGTGCCGGACTTCGCCGGTGGCACCCGGCTCGGCGAGACGCTGCGGGCGTTCCTCGACCGCTGGGGCCAGCGCGGCGTGGCCCGCCGCGCCGTGGTCACGGTGTTCTCCGACGGCTGGGAGCGCGGCGACACCGGTCTGCTCGGCGAGCAGCTCGCTCGCCTGCGCCGGCTCGCGCACGCCGTATTCTGGGTGAATCCGCACGCCGGCCGTGCGGGGTACGCTCCGGTCCAGTCGGGCATCGTGGCCGCACTGCCCCACATCGACCGGCTGCTGGCCGGGCACACCCTGGCCACTTTGGAACGACTGCTCGGGGAGATTTCCGATGCGTGACGTACTGGACGACGTGTTCCGCCGCTGGTCCGACGGTGAGACCGTGGGGCTCGGCACCGTGGTCGCCACCTTCTCGTCGGCTCCGCGCGCCCCCGGCGCCGCGATGGTCGTCGCGCCCGACGGCACCGTCGCCGGCAGTGTGTCCGGCGGCTGCGTCGAAGGCGCGGTCTACGAGCTGGCGCAGGAGGTCGTCGCCGAGCGCAAGCCGGTGCTGCAGCGCTACGGCGTCACCGACGACGACGCGTTCGCGGTCGGCCTGACCTGCGGCGGGATCATCGACATCTACGTCGAGCACGTCGACCGCGCGTCGATGCCGGAGCTTGGCGACGTCGTCGCGTCGGTGCGCAGCGGCGAGCCCGTCGCGGTCGTCACGGTCATCGAGCACGAGCGCGAAGGCCTGGTCGGCGAGCACATGATCGTCTGGCCGGACCGGGCCGTGGGCTCGCTGGGGTCGTCGCGGATGGACGACGCCGTCGCCGACGACGCGCGCGGCCTGCTGGCCAGCGGCCGCACCGGCACCCTGCACTACGGCCCGGACGGGCAGCGCCGCGGCGAGGGCATGGCGGTGTTCGTCAACTCCTTCGAGCCGCCGCCCCGGCTGCTGGTGTTCGGCGCGATCGACTTCGCCGCCGCGATGGCGCGGATGGGCGCCTACCTCGGCTACCAGGTCACGGTCTGCGACGCGCGGCCGGTGTTCGCCACCAGCAGCCGCTTCCCGGACGCGCACGACGTCGTCGTCGACTGGCCGCACCGGTACCTGCAGGCGGAAGCCGCGGCGGGCCGGATCGACCAGCGCACGGCCATCGCGGTGCTGACCCACGACCCGAAGTTCGACGTGCCGCTGCTGGAGGTCGCGCTGCGGCTGGACGTCGGCTACGTCGGCGCGATGGGCTCCCGCAAGACGCACGACGACCGGTTCTCGCGCCTGCGCGAAGCCGGGATCACCGAGCCGGAGCTGGAAAGGCTGTCCTCGCCGATCGGTCTCGACCTCGGTGCGCGGACTCCGGAAGAGACGGCTGTGTCGATCGCCGCGGAGATCATCGCGCTGCGGTGGGGCGGCGGCGGCAAGCGTCTCGCGGAGCTGACCGGTCGCATTCACGGCTGAGGCGCTCGGGGGAAGCGCTGCTCCGGGTGGCCCACAAAAGTTCACCCATCCGGACTTCCGCAGATGCGGAGTTCCACAGTGGATACTCGCGTATCTGCGGAACAGATAGTTGAACGTGTGACATCAGGACTTGTCCGCGCGAAGGTCGCGTAGCACGCTCGGGAGTCTGTGAGCCCGATCACGGTCGGGCGGGCCGTTCCCGAACCGGCTTTTGGAGGCCTGATGCGCATTACCGTCACTGTCGACGGGACGAAGTACACCGACGAAGTCGAGCCCCGCACCCTGCTGGTGCACCACCTCCGGGAAAAGCTCGGGAAGGTCGGCACCGTCGTCGGCTGCGACACCAGCAATTGCGGCGCCTGCACCGTCCACCTGGACGGGCACAGCGTGAAGTCCTGCTCCGTCCTGGCCGTGCAGGCCGACGGCTGCGAGGTCACCACCATCGAAGGCCTCGCCCGCGACGGGCAGCTGCACCCGGTGCAGAAAGCTTTCCACGACAACCACGCCCTGCAGTGCGGGTTCTGCACGCCGGGCATGATCATGCAGTCGATCGACCTGCTGGCCGACAACCCGGACCCGGACGAACAGGCCGTCCGCGAAGGCCTCGAAGGCAACCTCTGCCGGTGCACCGGCTACCAGAACATCGTCCGCGCCGTGCGGGACGCCGCACAGAACATGAGTCCCGGCGCCGGTCCCGAAGCCGAGCGGATCACCGAGACCAAGCACGCCGGCGTGGGTGGTGACTGATGACCGCCACGATCGAACCGGAAGTCGGAAAGTCACGACGCCGCAAGGAAGACGAGCGGCTGATCACCGGCCGCACGCGCTGGACCGACAACATCGCGCTGCCCGGGATGCTGCACATGGCGGTCCTGCGCAGCCCGTTCGCACACGCCAAGATCGTCTCGATCGACACGTCGGCGGCGAAGGGCGCGTCCGGCGTCGTCGCCGTCTTCACCGCGAAGGACCTCGACCCGGACGGCTCGATCGGCATGCCCTGCGCGTGGCCGATCACGCCGGACATGAAAGCCCCGCGGCGGCCGATCCTCGCCTCCGACCAGGTCAACTTCGCCGGTGAAGGCGTCGCGGTCGTGGTCGCCCGCACGTCCGCCGAAGCGCACGACGCGCTCGAAGAGATCGACGTCGAGTACGACGAGCTGCCGGTCATCCTCGACATGGAAGCCGCCATCGCCGACGGCGCCGCGCTGGTCCACGAGGACCTCGGCACCAACACGAGCGCGGTCTGGAAGTTCGACTCCGCCGAGGCCGGCACCGGTGGCAGCGTCGAGGAAGCGATCAGCTCGTCGGAGGTCGTCGTCAAGCGCCGCTTCCGGCAGCAGCGCCTCGTCCCGGCGTTCATGGAGCCACGCGCCTGCGTCGTCGACCCGACCAGCGCCCAGATCACCATGTGGGCGGCCACTCAGGTCCCGCACATCCTGCGCGTGATGTCGGCGCTGACGCTCGGGATCCCCGAGCACAAGCTGCGCGTGATCGCCCCGGACGTCGGCGGCGGTTTCGGCGGCAAGATCGGTGTCCTGCCCGAAGAGATGATGTCGCTGCTCGTCGCGCAGAAGCTCGGCAAACCGGTCAAGTGGAACGAGACGCGGTCCGAGACGATGCTCGCGGCGCACCACGGCCGTGACCAGATCCAGGACATCACCATCACCTCGACCCGCGACGGCCAGGTGACCGGGCTCAAGGTCGAGCTGCTCGCCAACCTCGGCGCGTACAACGGCCTCGTCGGTCCCGGGGTGCCGATCCTCGGCGCGTTCATGTTCAACGCGATCTACAAGTTCCCGGCGTACCACTTCGCGTGCACCAACGTGTACACGACGACGACGCTGACCGACGCCTACCGCGGCGCCGGCCGCCCGGAGGCGACGTTCGGGATCGAGCGGATCATGGACGAGCTCGCCGTCGAGCTCGGCATGGACCCGATGGAGCTGCGCGAGAAGAACTGGATCAAGCACGAAGAGTTCCCGTTCACCACGGTGTGCGGGCTGACCTACGACTCGGGCAACTACGAAGCCGCGACGGCCAAGGCCAAGCAGCTCTTCGACTACGACGGCCTGCGCGCCGAGCAGGAGAAGCGCCGGGCGTCGAAGGACAAGGTGCAGCTCGGCATCGGCATCTCGACGTTCACCGAGATGTGCGGGCTCGCGCCGTCGCGGGTGCTCGGCTCGCTGGCCTACGGCGCCGGCGGCTGGGAGTACGCGTCGATCCGGATGCTGCCCACCGGCAAGGTCGAGGTGACCACCGGTGCGTCCGCGCACGGCCAGGGGCACGAGACGGCGTGGAGCCAGATCGTCGCCGACCAGCTGGGCGTCGCGTTCGAGGACGTCGAGATCCTGCACGGCGACACGCAGTCGTCGCACAAGGGCCTGGACACCTACGGCTCGCGGTCGCTGGTGGTCGGCGGGATCGCCGTCATCAAGGCCGCCGAGAAGGTGGTCGCGAAGGCCAAGCCGATCGCGGCGCACCTGCTCGAATGCGCCGAGGACGACCTGGAGTTCGCCAACGGCAAGTTCACCGTGAAGGGCACCGACACGTCCACGACCATGGGCGACGTCGCGCTCGCGACGTTCTTCGCGCACAACCTGCCCGACGGGATCGAGCCGTCGCTCGACTCGGACGCGACGTTCGACCCGGAGAACTTCTCGTTCCCGCACGGCACGCACCTGTGTGCCACCGAGGTCGACACCGAAACGGGCCGGATCAAGCTGCGCTCGTACGTGTGCGTCGACGACGTCGGCGTGGCGGTGAACCCGCTGATCGTCGAGGGCCAGGTGCACGGCGGGCTCGCGCAGGGCATCGCGCAGGCGCTGTTCGAAGGCACCGAGCACGACGAGAGCGGCACGCTCACCACCGGCACGTTCGCCGACTACCTGCTGCCGTCGGCGGCCGACCTGCCCTCGTTCACCACGGACCGCACGGAGACGCCGTCGACGACGAACCCGCTCGGCGCCAAGGGCGTCGGCGAAGCGGGCACGATCGCGTCCACGCCGGCCGTCGTCAACGCGGTGATCGACGCGGTGCGGCAGTTCGGGGTGAACGACATCGAGATGCCGTTGACGCCGATGCGGGTGTGGCACGCCCTGCGGCACGGCACCACCGACGCCGGCGGCCCCGGCCGCGAGGAAGCCGGCGGCGGCCTCGGCTCCATCGACGCCACCGGAGGTGCGCAGTGATCCCGGCTTCCTTCGACTACGTCCGCCCGTCCACAGTGGACGAAGCGGTGCAGGCGCTGGCGTCGGCGGGCGAGGACGCCAAGGTGCTGGCCGGCGGGCAGAGCCTGCTGCCGGTGCTGCGGATGCGGCTGGCCACGCCGACGACGCTGATCGACCTCGGGCGCGTCGCGGAGCTGCGTGGCGTGCGCGAAGACGGCGATGAGCTGGTGATCGGGGCGATGACCACGCACTACGACGTCCAGCGTGACCCGCTGGTCGCCGAGCACGCGGCGCTGCTCAAGGAGGCGACCGACACGGTGGCCGACCCGCAGATCCGCCACCGCGGCACGCTCGGCGGCGCCATTTCGCACGCCGACCCGGCCGGGGACCTCCTCGCGCCGGTGCTGGCGCTGGAGGCGTCGCTGGTGCTGGCCGGGCCTTCGGGGCGCCGGACGATGCCGGCCGCGGAGTTCTTCCAGGACCTCTTCACCACGGCGCTGGCCGCGGACGAGCTGCTGGTCGAGGTCCGCGTGCCCAAGCACACCGGGTGGCGGGCGCACTACGAGAAGTTCAACCGCGTCGCCCAGGCGTGGTCGATGGTCGCGGTCGCGGTCACCGTCCGCACCGAAGCGGGCGTCATCGAGGAGGCCCGGGTCGCGCTGACGAACATGGGCTCGACCCCGGTGCGCGCTTCGGGCGTCGAAGCGGCGCTGGTCGGGGCCCAGGCCTCGGCCGACTCGATCGCGGCGGCGGCGTCGCACGCGGCGGAGGGCACGAATCCGCCGGTCGACAGCAACGCCGACGTCGAATACCGCCGTCACCTGGCCGAGGTGCTGACGGGCCGGGCCATCGCGGCGGCGGCCGGCGCCTGACGTTCGGAGTTCGTCCCCCTGGCCGCCGCCCCGGCGGCGGCTAGGGTGGGCACCGGACACCTCAGGTCTGGCAGAGAGGAGGTCGGCCCGTGCGGCTCGACCACGAATTCACCGTCCCGGCTCCGATCGGCGAGGTCTGGCAGGCGGTCGTCGACCCCGAGCGCGTCGCGCCGTGCATGCCGGGCGCCACGCTGACCAAGGTCGAAGGAGACAAGTTCAGCGGGACGGTGAAGGTCAAGCTCGGGCCGATTTCCCTGCTGTACAAGGGAAACGGCGAGTTCCTGGAGAAGGACGACGCCGCTCACAAGGTCACGATCAAGGCATCGGGCAAGGACTCCCGCGGATCGGGCACGGCAGCGGCGACGGTGACGCTGACGCTGACGGAGGCCGAAGGCGGGACGCACGGCACGGTGGCGACGGACCTGTCGATCACGGGCAAGCCGGCCCAGTTCGGCCGCGGCCTGATCAGCGAGGTCGGCGGCAAGATCCTGGACACGTTCGCGGGGTGCCTGTCGGGCAAGCTGGCCCCGCCGGAATCGACTCCGGCTCCGGCTGAGCCCGCCCCGGCGCCCACGCCCGAGGCACCGGCACCCGAGCCGACGGCGACCGCGGAGCCGGTGGCCAAGCCGGCGGTCAAGCCCGCCCCGACGACGGCCGAGATCAACACGGACCCGAAGCCGGCGACGGAGCGCCCGCCGCTGCGCAGTGTTCCGGCGGCCCCGGAGACGGAAGCGATCGACCTGCTCGACTACGCGGGGCAGTCGGTGTTGAAGCGCCTGGCGCCGGTGGTGCTGGGAATCGCGGCGGTGGTCGGCCTGGTGGCGATCATCCGGGCGCTGCGGAAGTAGCCGCTGTTCGGCGGTGGGGCGAAGCTGAGCTGGGCCTGCGTTGCGCGGGTGAGGTGGGTTTGTGCTGTCCGCTCGCCGCGCGGGCGAGCTGGATTGGCGCAGGTGCCCGCGCTGTGCTCGGCCATCTGCGCTGGTGGCGGCGACACGCGCATCCGGGATCGCGTGGGTGGGATTCCCCCTTCGGCGTTCTCAGGTCCGCCTTCCCGGCGCGATGATCCTTTGGTGAGCCGCTGAGCTGGGTGGATCTACCCTGCGCGGGTCTTCGGGCAGGTGTGTTGCCCGCAATTCGCCCGGACTGGCGACGCGCTTCGTCGGAACGGCTACGCTGGGCTACCTGGTCGGCCGAACTTCGCGCAAGGGGTACGTCACGATGCCGGTCCGTCACTTCTGTGGCCTCGGCTCTTGAGAGCCCAGGCCGCCGTGCGCCGGGAAACGCTTTCCGCCTGGCCGGGCTGGCCCGCGCGATGGGAGATGTGGGCCGGGGCGAAAGCCCGCTGGATCACCTACGCGCTCGGTTGTGAGCTGGTCGCCGTCGTCGCGACCGGGGCCGCGCTGGTCACCGGGTTCGGCGGGCCCGTGCGGCCGGTCTGGTTCGCGGTGCTGGTCGCGCTCGGCGTCGCGCAGGCCGAAATGTCGCGCCGCATCGAGCGGCTGCGGCGGTGGATGAGCGGGCAGACCCACATCAACGTCACGTCGGTCTGGTACCTCGCCGGCGTCGTCCTGCTGCCGCCGGCCTGGGTGGCACTGCTGGCCGTCGTGCTCTACACGCACCTGTGGGTGCGCGTGTGGCGTCAGGTCCGTACGCGGCCCGCGCATCGCTTCGTCGCCAGCACGGCTTGGGCGATGCTCTCGTGCTTCGCTGCTTCGTCCGTTCTCGCGGTGTCCGGGCTGCACGGGACGCCGTTGCAGACGACGCGCGGGCTGTTCGCGCTCTGCCTGGCCGCCGCGGTGTTCGAGCTGGTGAACATCGGCCTGGTCTCGGCCGGGATCTACCTCTACACGAGCAAGCGCTCGGCGGCCGACCTGATCGGCACCTGGGAGGACAACGCCTTCGAGCTGGCGACCCTCTGTCTGGGCGGCCTCGCCGCGCTGGCGCTGGCCGAGCAGCCGGTGCTGGTGGTGTTCGTCGTCGCGCCGTTGTTGCTGCTGCACCGCTACCTGCTGCTGAAACAGCAGTTGCAGGTCGCGGCCGTCACCGACGAGAAGACGGGGCTGCTCAACACCGCCGGCTGGCACGACTCCGCGGTGCGCGAACACACCCGCGCGCACCGGCGAGGCTCCACCGGCGGCTCCACCGGCGGCGGCTTCGCGGTGCTGATGATCGACCTCGACCACTTCAAGCGCATCAACGACACGTACGGCCACCTCACCGGCGACGACGTCCTGGCCGCGGTCGCGGTGGCGATCTCCGGCGCGGTGCGCCAAGGCGACACGGTCGGCCGCTTCGGCGGCGAGGAGTTCGTGGTGCTGCTGCCGGCCATCGGCCGCGTCGACGTGCTCGGCATCGCCGAACGCGTGCGGGTGGCGGTGGGGGAGCTGAACGTCGTGATCTCGACCGGCAGCGGCACGGTGCGGGTGAGCGGGCTGTCGGTGTCGATCGGAGTGGCCCGCCACCCGGAAACGGGGCCGACGCTCGATGACGTGCTCCGCGCGGCCGACGCCGCGTTGTACCGCGCCAAGGAGGCTGGACGTAACCGCGTTGCCGTGTGACCGGCGACGCGCGGCTGGCTGGGGTGGCCGGTCGCGCCGGCGGGTGAGGTTCGGTTGTACGCCGGTTGTCGGGGTGGCTGGGCGCGATCGTTGTCGGTGGGTGGGGGTTGGGCTGCGCGTTGGTTGCCGGGGGTGGCTGGGCGCGGTCGTTGTCGGTGGGCGAGGTTGGGCTGCGCGTCAGTTGTCGGGGTGGCTGGGCGCGATCGTGTTGGTGGGCGGGGGTTCGGTTGTACGCCGGTTGCGGGGGTGGCTGGGTGCGGTCGTGTTGTCGGGCGGGGGTTGGGCTGCGCGTTGGTTGCCGGTGTGGCTGCGCACGATCGTGCTTCCGAGCGAGGTGAGCTGCGCGCAGGCCTCGGGTAGCTGCGATCGCGCCGCCGGCTGAGCTGGCGTATGGATTGGCTGCGCGAGGCTCGTGGCCGACAGCGCCGCGCGTTCTCGCAAGCCCGCGCGCAACCAGAAGCCGTGTGATCTATGGCGCGAAATACCCTCCGCTGCCAGCCGTTGAACCTCACATGAGCGGTGCGGATCACGAGACCGACGTGGTGGTGATCGGTGCGGGGCAGGCGGGACTCTCGGCCGCCTATCACCTGCGCCGGGCCGGGTTCGCCAACGACCGTGGCTTCGTCGTCCTCGATCACGGGAAGCGCGCCGGGGGCGCGTGGCAGTACCGGTGGCCCTCCCTCGTGCTCGGCAAGGTGCATGGCATCTACGACCTGCCCGGCATGGCCTTCGGCCGCCCGGACGTGACGCGGCCCGCCTCCGAAGTCGTTTCGGAGTACTTCGCGCGCTTTGAAAGCGTCTATGACCTCCCGGTTTTCCGGCCCGTCGACGTCCAGTCCGTGACGCGGGCGGGGGAGCGATTGGTGGTGGCGAGCCCAGCCGAGTCCTGGGCCGCGCGGGCCGTGATCAGCGCTACCGGCACGTGGGACCGGCCCTTCTGGCCGCACTATCCCGGCCAGGAGAGCTTCGCCGGCCGCCAGGTGCACACGGCGGACTACACCGGCCCCGAAGAGTTCCGTGGCCGGCGGGTCGTCGTGGTCGGGGGTGGGGCGTCGGCCGTTCAGCTACTCATGGAGTTCGCCCCGCTCGCTCGCGCGACCGCGTGGGTGACCCGGCGTCCGCCTGTGTGGCGCGACGAGCCGTTCAGCGAGAACTGGGGACGCGACGCCGTCGCGAAGGTCGACGAGCGCGTGCGGGCCGGGTTGCCGCCCGAGAGCGTGGTGAGCGTGACCGATCTCGCCGTGACGCCGGAGGTGCGGGCCGCGCGCGCGGCCGGGATCCTCGAGCGGCGGCCGATGTTCGAGCGCATCACGCCCGACGGCGTCGAGTGGGCGGACGGCTCGCGCTTCGACGCCGACGTCATCCTCTGGGCGACGGGTTTCCGCGCGGCGATCGACCACCTCGCGCCGCTGCACGTGCGCGAACCCGGGGGCGGGATCCGGATGGACGGTACGCGCGTGGTGCGTGAGCCGCGGCTGCACCTCGTGGGGTACGGGCCATCGGCCAGCACGGTCGGGGCGAACCGGGCGGGGCGCGCCGCGGCCACCGAGATCAAGAAACTGCTGGGTTGAGGTCATACATCCGAAGCTACCCGAACATCTGAGCGAAGATCATCGCTGGATCGGGTGAACTCCGGCGACCGCGCGCGACACGATTTTGTTGTGAAACAAGGGAAGCGTGCGCGAGGTGATGGGCGCTGCCCCCGGTTCCCACGCTACCCGCGACCACCGACAAAAACGGGAAAGGTCGGGCGTCTGCGACCCCCTGTCCCGAGGTGCGGAGCAGTGCGCCGCTCAACGGGAACCCCTTTGACCAGCGGAAAACCCGCGAAACTCACCCTCTTGACCGATTCAACGACAAGACACGTCTTGTCAGCCGAAACCGGTCACCGATACAGTCCGCCTTAGTTAGGAAACTTTCTTAACAGATTGAACGCCGCAGCCCACCAGCCACCGCCAGGCCCAGAAGGAGCGCGACGTGCCGTCGACCCGTCTACGCACATTCACCCGTCTCACGCCCGTGATAGCGGCGATCGTCCTGCTGCCCTCGGCGATCGCCACGGCCGGTACCCAAGCCGATGTCCTGCTCTCCCAAGGGAAACCCGTCGCGACCTCCACCACCGAGAGCTCGTCGTACGCCGGAACCAAAGCCGTCGACGGCAGCACCACCACCCGCTGGGCCAGTGCCGAAAGCGCCGACCCGCAGTGGCTGCGGATCGACCTCGGCCAGTCCGCCGCGATCCACCGGGTCCTCCTCACCTGGGAAGCCGCCTACGCCAAGAAGTACCGCATCGAAGTCTCCGACGACGGCACGAACTTCACCGCCGCCACCACCGTCGACAACGGGGACGGCAAGACCGACGACCTCACCCTGAACGCCCACGGCCGGTACGTCCGCTTCGTCGGCGTCACCCGCGCGACGAGCTACGGCTACTCCTTTTGGGAGATGCAGGTCTTCGGCTCCACGGACTCCTCCGGCGACACCCAGGCCCCGACCACCCCGGCCGGCCTCACCGCCGGCCCGACCACCGCCACCAGCGCCGCCCTGACGTGGAGCGCCGCCACGGACAACGTCGGCGTCGCCGGGTACGACATCCTCCGCGACGGTACCGCCGTCGCCACCAGCACGACCCCGTCCTACACCGACAGCGGCCTCACGCCCGACACCAGCTACTCCTACGCCGTCCGCGCCCGCGACGCCGCCGGCAACGTCTCGGGAAACAGCGCCCCGGTCACCGTGAAGACCAAGGCGGGCAGCGGATCCGGCTTCGTCCTCGCCGCGGCGGGCGACATCGCCGAGCGCTGCACGGCGAGCAGTTCGAGCTGCGTCCACGTGAAGACCGCCAAGCTGGTCGAGCAGATGAACCCGGCCGCCCTGATCACCATGGGCGACAACCAGTACGACGACGCCCACCTCTCGGACTTCAAGTCCTACTACGACAAGACCTGGGGCAAGTTCAAGAGCATCACCCACCCGATCCCGGGCAACCACGAGTCCTACGACGACACGCCGTTCAAGGGCTACGAGGACTACTTCGGCGCCATCGCCAAGCCGCAGGGAAAGCGTTACTACAGCTGGGAAATGGGCAACTGGCACTTCATCGCTCTCGATTCCAACGACTTCGTCACCCACGACGACTTCGCCGAGCCGCCCCAGATCACCTGGCTGAAGCAGGACCTCGCGAACAACAAGAAGGGCTGCGTCGCCGCGTACTACCACCACCCGCGCTGGAGCTCCGGCGACCACGGCGACAACAAGGACAGCCTCGAGCTCTGGAACATCATGACCGCCAACAAGGTCGACCTCGTCCTCAACGGCCACGACCACGACTACGAGCGGTTCGTCCCGCAGAACGCCGACGGCAAGGCCGACGCGAAGGGCCCCGTCGAGATCGTCGGCGGTTCCGGCGGTGCGAACCTCTACGACCTGAGTCCCGCCCACGCGACGACCGCCAAGCTGCTGAAGACCTTCGGCGTCCTGAAGCTGTCGATGACGGACAACTCGTTCCAGTCGCAGCTGATCGGCGTCGACAGCAAGGTCCTCGACAGCAGCCCGACCTACACCTGCCACCGGTAGGAGCGGGCATGTACATCGCGGCAAGCCGTACCTCGGACCTGGCGGCCGGCACCGACCGGAAACCCGCGCTGAAACGGGTGTCCGCCAACGTGGTGGCGCTCGGCATGGTCAGCCTGGTCACCGACGTCTCTTCGGAGATGGTCACCGCCGTCCTCCCGCTCTACCTGGTGCTCGGCCTCGGCCTGAACCCGCTGCAGTTCGGCCTGCTCGACGGGCTCTACGCGGGCGCCACCGCCCTCGTGCGGGTGCTCGGCGGGCACCTCGCCGACCGGTGGCGGCGGCTCAAGGCCGTCGCCGGGTTCGGGTACGGCTTGTCCGCGGTGTGCAAGCTCGGCCTGGTCGCGGCCGGTTCGTCGGTCGCGGCGATCGGCGTCGTCCTCGCCGCCGACCGCACCGGCAAGGGCCTGCGCACCGCCCCGCGCGACGCCCTGATCTCCCTCAGCAGCACGCCGGACGCGCTCGGCCGGTCGTTCGGGGTGCACCGTGCCCTCGACACCGTCGGCGCGTTCCTCGGCCCCCTGGTCGCGATGGCGGTGCTCGCGCTGAGCCTCGGCAGCTACACGAGCGTGTTCTTCACGAGTTTCTGCGTCGCCACGATCGCCGTGCTGCTGCTGGCCTTGTTCGTCAAGGATCATCCCGGCGGCGTCGACCGCGCCGCAGTTTCCGCCAGAGCCGCGTTCAGCCTCCTGAAGCAGAGCGACTTCCGGCGCGTGACCCTCTGGGCCGCGCTGCTCGGCCTGGTGACCGTCGGCGACTCGTTCGTCTACCTCGCCCTCCAGCGGCGCTGGGAGATCGCGGCGACGTTCTTCCCGCTCCTGCCGCTGGGCACCGCCGGGGTCTACCTGGTGCTGGCCGTGCCGCTCGGCAAGCTCGCCGACCGCGTCGGCCGCTGGCCCGTCTTCCTCGGCGGCCACGTCGCCCTGTGCCTGGCGCTGGTCTTGCTCTGCGGCCCGGCCTACGCGGTGCTCCCCGTCGTCGCCCTCGGCCTGCACGGCGTGTTCTACGCGGCCACCGACGGCGTCCTCATGGCCGCCGCCGGCCCGCTCATCCCGCGCGAACTCCGGGCCACCGGGATGGCGGTCGTGCAGACCGGGCAGGCCGTGGCCCGCATGCTCTCGTCCGTCCTCTTCGGACTGGCCTGGACGCTCTGGGACCTGCGGCCCGCGGTGCTCGTCGCCGCGGTCTGCCTGGCCGTCGTCGCCCTCGCCGCCGCTCTCGCGAAACCGGTGCGCCCGTGAAGAAACTCGTCCTCGCCCTCCTCGGCACGGCACTCCTGATCGCCGCGGCCGTCGGCTACACCGTCAGCGCCCGCCACGACACCGCGGACGCCGAACCGGCCGCCCCGCTCGCGCTGAGCCCCGGTCAGCTGCTGTTCCGCGACACCGCCACCGGCCGCGTCGGCACCATCGACCAGGGAAAACGGCAGCTCAGCGGCCTGAAGTGCGACCGGTTCGCGGCGGCGAAGCAGACCGCGGTGTGCCTCGCGGTAAAGCCCGGCACGCTCCCGGCGGTGACCGACGTCCTCGTCCTCGACGACCACCTCGCCGTCCGCCACAACGAAACCCTGCCCGGCACGCCGAGCCGCGCCCGGGTGTCCCCGGACGGCAAGCGCGTCGACTGGACGCTGTTCGTCACCGGCGACTCGTACGCGCAGACCGGCTTTTCGACGCGCGCCGGGCTCTACGAGGTCGACACCGGACGGCTCGTCAAGACGATCGAGGAGCTCCCGGTGTTCGTCGGCGACCAGCGGTACTTCGCCGCGGACGTCAACTACTGGGGCATCACGTTCGCCCCGGACGGCAACCGCTTCTACGCCACGCTCGGCAGCAAGGGAAAGACGTACCTCGTCGAAGCCGACTACGCGCGCTACCGCGGGAAGACCGTCAGGGAGAACGTCGAATGCCCGTCGCTCTCCCCGGACGCGACCCGGGTCGCCTTCAAGAAGAAGACGAGCGAAGGCGTCTGGCGGCTGTCGGTCCTGGACCTGAAGACGATGCAGGAAACCGAACTGGCGGAACAGCGAAGCGTGGACGACCAGGCGCTGTGGCAGGACGGCCACACCGTCCTCTACGGGCTGGACAACGCCGTCTGGGCGGTTCCGGCGGACGGTTCCGGCGCACCGCGGAAGCTGGTGGACAACGCCGCCTCGCCGGCCGTCACGGGGTGACGCCGACCGCCGCGAACAACGTCCGGACGCCCAGGTCGCGCAGCTCCTCCTGGGTGATCGTCGGCTGGTCGAGCCAGGCGAGGATCGTCGTCGAGACGAACGCGAGCCAGCCGCGGACGGCCAGCCGTGTCACGTCGGTGATGGGCGTCAGCCGGCTGACGGCGTCCAGGATGCGCGAGGCGTTCGCGGCCATCCCGGCCTCGCGGATCTCCTGGATCTCGCGGTCGGCTCCGCTCGCGGCCCGGTGCACGATCCGGTAGCCGTCCGGGTGGGTGCGCGCGAACTCGAGGTACACGTCGAGCCCGGCTCGCAGCTGCTCCGCCACGGGCAGCGCCGGGTCGGGCTCGCTCATTTCCAGGAGCTGGTCGCGTTGCGCGCGGACGATCGACGCGAAGAAGTCCTTCTTGGTGGGGAAGTAGTGGTACAGCAGGCCGCGGGAGACCTGGGCGATCTCGGCGACCTCCTCGATCCACACCTCGTCGTACGGCCGTTTCGCGAAGAGTCCGGCCCCGATCGTGAGGAGCTGCTCGCGTCGCTGCTCGGTGCTCAGCCTCGTCCGCATTCCCCCGACCTTACTTGACACGGGTTCAGTAGCGGGGGATCGTGACCCTATTGGATCCGAGTTCAATAGGGGGTACGCCGTGGACACCACCGGGCTTCCGCACCGGCCGGGCCGGCTGCCGGTGATCGGCGACCTGATCGGGGCGAACCCGCGCACGCCGCTGCAGGACACCCTGCGCATCGGCCGGCGGATCGGGCCGATCTTCACGCGCAAGATCTTCGGGTTCGAGATCGTCTTCGTCGGCGGCGTCGACCTGGTCACGCAGCTGAACGACGAGACGAAGTTCGGCAAGCACGTCGGCATGGGCATCGAGAACCTGCGCGCGCTCGCCGGCGACGGGCTGTTCACCGCGCACACGCACGAGCCGAACTGGCGGCTCGCGCACGACATCCTGCAGCCGGCTTTCTCCGCCGAGGCGATGCGCCGCTACCACCCGGTCATGCTGGACGTCGCCCGCGAGCTCGTCGCGCGCTGGGACGCCGCGACCGGGCCCGTCGACGTCGCCGCCGACATGACCCGGCTGACGCTGGAGACGATCGGGCTCGCCGGGTTCGGCTACCGGTTCGGCTCGTTCGAGCGCAGCGAACCGCACCCGTTCGTCACGGCGATGATCCGCGCGCTGCGGTACGCGCAGCTGCAGAACGTCAAGCTGCCGTTCGTGCGGCGCGCGTTCGCCGGGACGGCCGAGCAGAACCAGGCCGACATCGCGACCATGACGAACCTGGTCGACGAGGTCATCGAAGCCCGTCGCGCAGCAGGCGAGGAGAGCCGCGACCTGCTCGGCCTGATGCTCACCGAGGGCCACCCGGTGACGGGGGAGCGCCTGGACCCGGTGAACATCCGCAACCAGGCCATCACGTTCGTCGTCGCGGGTCACGAGACGACGTCCGGCGCGCTGTCGTTCGCGTTGTACTACCTGACACGCCACCCCGAGCTGCTGGCGAAGGCTCGCGCCGAGGTGGACGCGGTGTGGGGCGACCGCGAGCCGGCCTTCGGAGACGTCGCGAAGCTGCGTTACGTGCGTCGCTGCCTCGACGAAGCGATGCGGCTCTGGCCGACCGCGCCGGGTTACGCCCGCGAAGCACGCGAAGACGTCGTGCTCGGCGGCGAGCACCGGATGCGCGAGGGCGACTGGGTGATCGTGCCGCTTCCGCTGGTGCACCGCGATCCCGCGGTGTGGCCGGACCCGGAGAAGTTCGATCCGGACCGGTTCGAGCCCGCCGCGGTGAAGAAGCGGCCGGCGCAGGCGTACAAGCCGTTCGGGACGGGCGAGCGCGCCTGCATCGGCCGCCAGTTCGCGCTGCACGAGGCAGTGCTGGCATTGGGGATGGTGTTGCAGCGCTACGACTTCGACGTCGATCCGTCGTACGAGCTCAAGATCGTCGAGTCCTTGACGCTCAAGCCGAGCGGGTTCACCTTGCGGCCGCGGGTCCGGGCGGCGACCACCGCGGTCGCCAAATAGACGAGCTGTTCCGGGATCCGGAACCACAGCGGCACGTCCGCGTGGTGGATGTTCGCGGGGAGCAGGCAGACGAGCAGTGCGGCCAGGCACCAGCCCGCCACCACCCGCGTCCGGTGCAGGACGAGCCCGAGGGCGCCGAGCAGCTCCAAGACGCCGGTCACCGACACGACCAGGGACGGGAACGGCACGAACGGCGGAACCATGGCCGCGAGGTCGTCGTGGCCGGGCATGAAGCCGAGGCCGCTCGGGGCGAAGTGCGCCGACGCCGTCATCACGAGCATCACCGCGAGTCCGTGGGCGGCGGCGATCCGCCACGGGAACTTCAGCCGGAGCAGGAGGCTCGCGACCGCGAGCACGGCCAAGGTCATGGCAGTTCCAGGTCGGGACCGTCGCCCGCGACGGTCATCGCTTCGAACCGGGACACCGGACCGGGGACGATCTCCAGCCGCGCGTCGCCGACGGTGAACACGGGGGCGGGCGCCACGCCGAGCATGCGCGCGTACCGGTCCACGGTCGCGTCGAAGTCGGCCGCGGCGATCCGCACCGCGGCCAGCCTGCGGGCGCCGTTCGGGTGCTCGACGGCCTGCGTGTACTCGCGCGTCAGGTGCTGGGCGATGCCGACGTACCCCTCCGGCGTCGAGCGCGGGTCGAGGTGCACGGCCCGCGCCCGCAACGTGCCGCCGCCCTCGACGTCGCGTTCCAGGTCGAGAACGCCGGAAGCGGGGATACCCGGCAAAGAGAGGGCCGAGACGTCGGGCGTCTCGAAGTTGAGGATCCGGAAGCCCGTCCCCATTTCGCGGCTGTGCCAGGGATCGGGTGCGGTGTCGTCGACGATGCCCAGCAGTTCGAGGTAGGCGTTGCCGAGGTACACGCACTGGTTCGCCGTGCAGCCGGGTACCGGCGGCGAACCGGGTTCGGCGCTGAGCAGGTGCCGTGAGCGCGGGCTCACGGTGAACCCGAGCGCGGTGTACCGGGCCGCGAGCCCGTCGAGGTCGCGGGTGACGACGCCCGTGTGGTGAAAGCCGGTGATGGTCATGCGCCGATCGTGCGGCCGCGAGCCGGCCGGGAGCCCGTCCGGAAAGGACGGAAGCCGGAATCCGGCACGCACCTATCCTGGCCGGGTGGAATCCGTCAGCCTCGACGAGCTCGACCGGCAGCTGCTGCACGCGCTGCAGCTGGACGCGCGGGTGCCGTTCAGCCGGATCGCGGCGGTCCTCGACGTCTCGGACCGCACGGTCGCCCGCCGCTTCACGCGCCTGCGCGAAGCCGGGGCGGTGCGGGTCAGCGCGGTGCCGCGGGGACGGTCGGAGTGGCTGGTCCGGCTGCGCGTCCTCCCGCACGCCGCTGCCGGGCTC
This sequence comes from Amycolatopsis sp. NPDC048633, assembly GCF_040650695.1. NCBI lineage: Bacteria > Bacillati > Actinomycetota > Actinomycetes > Pseudonocardiales > Pseudonocardiaceae > Amycolatopsis > Amycolatopsis sp. NPDC048633. The sequence continues at coordinate 206,622 of NZ_JBEZHS010000009.1, read as the reverse complement.
GCGCAGTCGCTGGCCGCCCGCGCCGACACCGCGTGGGTGACGATCCTGTCCGGCGACACCGAGATCGCGTGCGTGCTGCGCACCGCCGCGCCCATGGCGGAGCTGAGCCGGCACCCGCACGTCACCGACGTCCGCGCGCAGCAGATCCTGAAGTCCCTCATGGACGGCTGGTGGCCGGGCCGCACCTCGGCCCTGACCACCGAGCAGATCGCCGCCCTGCGGGAGCCCGAGGCCGAGCCGGCGCCGGTCGAGCCCACCGACCTGGACCGGCGGCTGCTGCCCGCCCTGGCCGCCGACGGCCGGGCGGCGTACGCGGACCTCGCCGGACGCGTCGGCTGGTCGGAGTCCGCGGTGCGCCGGCGCCTGGACGAACTGCGCCGCGCGGGGCGGCTGCGGTTCCACGTCGAAGTCGACCCGGCGCTGTACGGCTACACGACGCAGTGCCTGCTCTGGCTCGCCGTGGCCCCGGCGCAGGTCACGACCGTGGCCGAGGCCCTTTCCGCCGACGACGAGACCGCGCACGTCGCCGCGACGACCGGCCCCCACCACCTCCTGGCCGTCGTGGTCTGCCGGACCCCGGACGACCTCTACGCGTACGTCACCGAGCGGGTCGGCGCGCTCCCGGGCGTCGAGCGGATCGAGACCGCGACCGTCAGCGCGTACACCAAGCGGTTCGCGCCGGCTCAGGACCGCAGGTAGCGCACCTGGTCAGCCTTCGAACGGTCGTACTCGTCCCGGCCCGCGAGGTGCTCGGGTACGCCGACCTCCCACCACGCGCCGGCCTCGGTCCACGCCGACGGCTGCGTCTTGACGACGACCACGGCCGGGCGCCGTTCCGAGACCGCCGCTTCGCGAGCCTGGGCGTAGGCGGAACGCAGTGAGTCCACATCGGACGCCGTGAACACCAAGCAGCCCAGCGATTCCGCGTGACGAGCGAAGTCCACTCGCGGCGGCGAAGCGTGCGAAGTCGTGCAGTCGGCGTAGAAGTTGTTGAACGGCTTCCCGCCCTGACCCTCCTGGAGCCGCGCGATCACCGCGTACCCGTCGTTGTCGCACACGACCGCGACGAACGGGTGACCCGCGAAGGCGGCCGAGAACAGCTCGGAGTTCAACATCAGGTACGAGCCGTCACCCAAGAGCGTCGTCACCAGGCCCGGATGGGCGATTGCCGCGCCCCACGCGCCGGACAGCTCGTAGCCCATGCACGAAAAGCCGTACTCGACGTCCATCGAGACCGAGCCGGACCCGCGCCACCCGCCGATCAGCTCGCCCGGCAGCCCGCCGGACGCCGTCATCACGTAGTCGTCCGGCGCCGCCAGGTCGTTCACCACGCCAACGACCTGGGCGTAGGACGGAACCTCGGCGTCAGCCGAGCGCAGGGAGTCGACGTGCGCGTCCCAGGAAGCCCGCTCGGTCTCGGCTCGCGACGTCCACGACGGGTCGACCCGCCAGCTCTCCAGCTGCGCGCCCAGGTCGACGAGACCGGCGTCAGCGTCAGCGACCACGGAGAGAGCGCCGTGCTTCACCGCGTCGAAGCGGGCCGCGTTGAGCGCGACCAGGCGGACGTCGGGGGAGAAGACCGTCCACGACGCCGTCGTGAAGTCCTGCAGCCGCGTCCCGACCGCCAGGACGACGTCGGCCGCGGCCGCGAGGACGTTCGCCGACGTCGAGCCGGTGACGCCGAGCGGCCCCGCGTGCAGGGGATGGTCGTGGGACACCAGTGTGCGGCCCGCGGTGGTCTCGACGAGAGGGATCCCGTGCCGCTCGGCGAAGTCCAGGGCGCGCCGCCCGGCGCCGGAGTACCGGACGCCGCCGCCGAGCACGAGCAACGGCCGTTTCGACGCACGCAGGACGCTCGCCGCTTCGGTGACCGCACGCCGGTCGGGACGCGGCCGGAGCGGCCGGTGCGTCACCGGGGCGAACAGCGCGTCGGGGAAGTCGTACGTCTCGGCCTGGACGTCCTGCGGCAGCGCCAGGACGACGGGCCCGCTGTCCGCCGGGTCCGTGAGCACCCGCGCGACCTGCGGCAACGTCGAGAGCAGCTGCTCGGGCCGGGTGATCCGGTCGAAGTAGCGCGAGACCGCGCGGAAGGCGTCGTTGACCGTCGCGGTCGCGTCGCCGAAGGGCTCGATCTGCTGCAGCACCGGGTCGGGCGCGCGGCTGGTGAACGTGTCGCCCGGCAGCAGCAGCACGGGCAGCCGGTTCGCGTGCGCGACGCCGGCCGCGGTGACCATGTTCAGCGCGCCCGGCCCGATCGACGACGTCACGACGCCGACCTGCCGCCGGTGCGTGGCCTTCGCGTAGCCGACCGCGGCGAGCGCCATGCCCTGCTCGGTGTGCCCGCGCCACACCGGGATCTCGCCGCGGTGCTCTTCCAGGGCCGTGCCGAGGCCGAGGACGTTGCCGTGCCCGAAGATCGCGAAGACGCCGGGGAAGAGCGGAACTTCGCGCCCGTCCAGGGTTTCCGAGCGCTGGGCGAGGATCCAGCGGACCAGGGCCTGAGCCGTCGTCAGCTTCACTGGACACGCCCTTCGTGGTCGGTCACCGGACAGCGCGGATCGAGGTCTTGTGACGCCCACGTGTCGCGGACCCAGCTGTGCGCCGGGTCGTCGCAGAACGCCATCGACCGTTCGGGCGCCGGTCCGGCCAGGACGTTCAGGTAGTACATCGGGTAGCCGGGCGCCGCGACGCACGGGCCGTGATAGCCCCGCGGGATCAGGAAGACGTCCTGGTCGCGCACGGCGACGTCTTCGTCCAGGTCGCCGTCCGCCGTGTACGTCCGATGCAGGCCGAAACCCTCGCGCGACGGCGTCACCCCGTCGCGGCCGGCGACGCGGAAGTAGTAGATCTCCTCGTTGACGACCTCGCACTCGGACGCTTCGTCGTGCTTGTGCGGCGGGTACGACGACCAGTTGCCGCCCGGTGTGATCAGCTCGCACGCGTTGAGCTTGTCGGCGTGGTCCCAGACCCCCGGCACGCCGAAGTTGGTCACCTGCCGCGTCGCCTGCCCGGCGCCGCGGACCTCGACCGGGACGTCTTCGGCGGGTCCGTACTTCGGGGTCAGCCGCCGGGTGCAGCGCGCCATCGGCAGCGCGACCTGCGCGCCGGTCTCGGAAGTCAGCTCGACCTCGGCGTCGCGGGGGACGTAGACGAAGTCCGTGACCCGGGTGAACACCGACTCGCGCCCTGCCAGTTCGAACTCCTCGCCGTCGACGCGGACGTTGAGCGAGCCGGACAGCGGGAGCACGAACGCCTCGAACTCGCCGGTCCTGACCGTGCGCGGGAGCCGGGTGCCGATCCGGAGCACCCGCAGCCCCGTGTACGCCCAGCCCGCCGAATCCGGGGTGAGCCGGACCGGGTCGGCGTCGTCGGACAGTGTCCCGAGTGGACGGTGCAGCTTGCTCACTTCGCGGCCTCCAAGACCTTCGCGGCGGCTTCCACGGCAGCGCGGGTGTTTCCCTCGGACGGGTAGAGCAGGGTGCGGCCCAGGACCAGGCCGCGCACGACGTCGTGGCGCAGCGTCCGGCCCCAGGAGGCCAGGCCGGCGGCCTGCAGCGTCGGGACGGTGCCCGGGTCGGAGTCGACGAGCCGCAGCATCTTGCCGCCGTCGACCAGCGTCCGGGCGTCGTAGCCGGTGAAGCGGTCGTCGATCTCCCAGTCCGCGCCGGCGCGGACGTGGAGGAGGTCCTTCCAGCGCTCGTCGGTGAGGATCACAGCAGCTCCTCGATCTCCGCGGCGGTGGGCATGGCGTCGGCGCAGGCCAGCCGGGACGCCACCAGCGCACCCGCGGCGTTCGCGTACTCGGCGATGCGCACCGGGTCCCAGCCCGACAGCAGCCCGTGGATCAGCGCGCCGCCGAAGCCGTCGCCGGCGCCGAGCCCGCAGACGACCTCGACGCGCTGCGGCGGCACGGTCCGGCGCTCCTCCGGTGTCGCCACGAGCACGCCGTCCGCGCCCTTCTTGATCACCGCCAGCCGCAGGCCGCGTTCGAGCATCCGGTCGGCGGCGGCGTCCGGGTCCGCGGTGCCGACGGCGACCTCGACCTCGGTGCGGTTGCCGACCGCGACGGTGACGTGGTCGAGCAGCGCGCCGATCTCTTCCCGGGCCTGGTCCACCGACGGCCAGAACATCGGCCGGTAGTCGAGGTCCAGGACCGTGTGCGCACGACGCCCGCGGGCTTCCAGGATCTTCCGCTGCGTGGTGCGGGCCGGCTCGGCGGAGACGCCGGTGCCGGTGACCCACAGCAGCGGCACGGACTCGACGACGTCCCAGGGCACGTCGTCGTCGGTGAGCGTCAGGTCGGGCGCGATGGGGGAGCGGTAGAACAGCAGCGGCGGGTCCGCGGGCGGGTTCAGCTCGCAGAACACCACCGGCGTCTGCAGGTCCGGCGAAGTGGCCACAAAGGACGGTGAGACGCCGAAGCCGTCCAGCGCCTGCCGGACGTAGTCGCCGAAGCCGTCCGGCCCGACCTTGGTCAGGACCGCCGTGCGCCGGCCGAGCCGCGCGGCGGCGACCGCGACGTTGGTCGCGGTGCCGCCGAGCGACTTGGCGAACGTGCTGACGCCGGCCAGGGGGACGCCGCTCTGCTCGGGGTAGAGGTCGACACCCACCCGGCCGATCGTCAGCGCTTCGAGACTCATGGGGTCTTTTCCACCTGCCGCAGTTCGTGTTCCAGGGCTTCCAGCTCCGCACCGCCCGCCATCTGCCGGGTCAGCTCGTTGATGTCGATGTCCTTCTTCTCGTACGCCCCGAGCGGCGCACCCCGCTTGAGCAGCAGGAACCGGTCCGCGACCGGGAACGCGTGGTGCGGGTTGTGCGTGATCAGCACCACCCCGAGGCCGCGGTCCCGGGCCTGCGCGACGTACTTGAGCACCACGCCGGCCTGCTTGACGCCCAGGGCCGCCGTCGGTTCGTCGAGGATCAGCACCTTCGCGCCGAAGTACACCGCCCGCGCGATCGCCACGCACTGGCGCTCACCGCCCGAGAGCGTCCCGACCGGCTGTTCGACGTCCCGCAGGTCGATGCCCATGTCGGACAACGCCTGCTTGGTCGTCTCGCGGCCCTTGCGCCGGTCGAGCATCTTGAACGGGCCGAACCCCGTCGTCGGCTCCGAGCCGAGGAAGAAGTTCCGCCAGACGCTCATCAGCGGCACCACCGCGAGGTCCTGGTACACGGTCGCGATGCCGTGGTCGAGGGCCTCCCGCGGCGAGGCGAGCCGCACCGGCTGCCCGTCGATGAGGAACTCGCCCCGGTCGTGCTGGTGCACGCCGGCCAGGATCTTGATCAGCGTGGACTTCCCGGCGCCGTTGTCGCCGAGCACGCAGGTCACCTCACCCGCGTTGACCACAGTGGACACATCGCGCAGCGCGATGACGCTGCCGTAGGTCTTCCCGATCTCGCGAACTTCGATCAGGCTCATCGGCGTACCCTTTCCGCGCGCCGCCGGAAGGCGTTGTTGACCAGGACCGCGGCCAGCAGCATGATCCCGAGGAACAGCATGAACCAGTCGCTGTTCCACTGCGCGAACACGATGCCCTGGCGGGCCATGCCGAAGATCAGCGCGCCGATCGCCGCGCCCACCGCCGAGCCGAACCCGCCGGTGAGCAGGCAGCCGCCGATCACCGCCGCGATGATGTACTGGAACTCCAGCCCGATGCCCTGGTTGGCCTGCACGCTGGCGAAGCGCAGGATGTTGATCGAGCCGACCAGCCACGCGCCGAGCGCGGTGCCCATGAACAGCAGGATCTTCGTGCGCACCACCGGCACGCCGACCGAGCGGGCCGACACCTGCGACCCGCCGACCGCGAAGATCCAGTTGCCGAACCGGGTCCGCACCAGCAGCCACGCGGCGATCGCCGTGACGACGACCCACCAGATGATCGACGACTGGAACTCGGTGCCGCCGATGCTGAACGTGGACGCGAACAGCGCCCCGGCCGACTCGTAGCCGCTGGTCGAGCGCATGCCCGAAACCTGGACGGTGTTGGTGACCAGCCGCGTCACGCCGAGGTTCAGCCCCTGCAGGGCCAGGAACGACCCCAGCGTGACGATGAAGCTGGGCAGGCCGGTCTTCATGACCAGCCAGCCGTTGAACGCGCCGACGCCGAGCGCGAACACCAGCGAGACCAGCAGCGCGAGCCAGACGTTCAAGCCCGCCTGCGTCGCCAGGATCGCCGTGACCAGCGAGGTCGACGCCGTCATGACACCGGCCGAGAGGTCGAACTCGCCGCCGACCATGAGCAGCGCGACCACGACGGCCATGATGCCCAGCGTCGAGGAGTCGTCGAGCCAGGTCGCCACGCCGAGCGGGCTGAGGAACTGGCCGGTGACGACGGAGAAGAAGACGAACACCAGGACCGCGCCGAGCAGGGCCCCGATCTCCGGCCGGACGACCAGCCGGTCGGTCAGGCTCTTCTTCGCCACGCGTTCGTCGGGTTCTGCCTGGATCGCTGCGGTCATTTCACTCCCCTTAGCGGGTGCCGCGCTGCGCGTACGGGGCCACGGTGTCGATGTTCGTCTTGTCGACGAAGCCGGGGCCGGTCTGCACCGGGTGGCCGCCGCCGATGGTGTTGCCGTTCTCCTTGTAGAGCTTGAGGAACACGATCGGCAGGTAGCCCTGCTCGTACTGCTGCTGGTCGACGGCGAAGAGGATGGTGCCGGCCTTGATGGCCGCGACGACGTCGGCGTTCAGGTCGAACGTGGCGACCTGCGCCTTCGAGCTCGCCTCCTTGGCCGCGTCCACCGCGCGGGCCGCGACCTGCGAGTTCAGCGCCAGCACGGCGTCGATCGACGGGTCGGACTGCAGCGCGCCGCGGATCCGGGCCTGCGCGTCGGTCGGGTTGGAGATGTCGACCTGCAGCGTCGAGACGTTGCCGAACGCCTGCTTCGCGCCGTCACAGCGCTGGTTCTGGCCGATGTTGCCGGCCTCGTGGATGACGCACAGCAGCTTCGTCTTGCCGGCCGCCTTGAGGCGCTGGCCCGCGCCCTGGCCGGCGAGGCCCTCGCTCTGCCCCACGTGCGCGATCGCGCCGAACGCCGCGCTCTGGTCCTCACCCGAGTTGATCGTGACCACCGGGATGCCGGCCTTGACCGCGTTTTGGATCGACGTCTGCAGGGCCTGCGGGTTCGCCATCGAGACGACCAGGCCACTGACCTTCTGCGCGACGGCGTTGTCGATCAGCCGGGCCTGGTTGCCGGGATCGCCGTCGGCGAAGTAGTCGACGCCGATGTTCAGGTCCTTGCCGGCCTGCTCGGCGCCGTTCTTCACGACGTTCCAGAAGGCGTCGCCGGAGGTGCCGTGCGTGACGACGGCGATCTTCAGCGGGCCGCCCGTGCTCGGGGCCGCGGCGGACGGGGCGTTCGAGCTGCTGGACGAGTTGTCGGCGCTGGGGCCGCTGCAGGCGGAAAGCACCAGTCCGGTAGCGGCGATCGCCGCCACACCGGCCAGCTTCTTGAAAGAGAACACAGTCACTCCTTTGGGACCAGTTACAGGGAGTCGATGATCTTCGCGAGGTGGGCCAGGCTGCGCCCGGTGTCCCGGCGGGGGAGGTCGTCGGGGCTGGAGTCGCCGAGGGCGGTGTCCTGTTCGAGGACGTACCAGCCGTCGTAGCCGGCCGCCTGGACGGAGCGCACCATCGACGCCACGTCCACGTCCCCCTCGCCGAGCGGGGTGTAGATGCCCCGCCCGACCGCGTCGGTGTACCCGAGCCGTCCCGTGCGGACTTCGGCCGCCAGGTCCGCTCGGACGTCCTTCAGATGCACGTGCCCCACCCGTTCGGGATACCGCTTGGCCAGCTCGACCGGATCCGTCCCGCCGATCATCAGGTGCCCGGTGTCGAGGCACAAGCCGAGATCGGAATCGGCGAGGAAGCGCTCGACCTCGGCCTGCTGCTCCACGTGCGTCCCGACGTGCGGGTGCAGCACGGTACGCAGGCCGTGAGCTGCCGCGATGTCGCGGATCTGGCCGGCGGTGCCGATGAGCGTGGCCCATTCGGCGTCAGAGAGCTTCGGGCGTTCGTCGTAGCCGTCGAGCCCGGTCGCGGCGGCGAGGACGAGGACGTCACCGCCGCACGCGGCGAACAGCGCGGCCGACTCCTCGGCTTCCTTCAGGGCGTTTTCCTGGTTCGCGTGCAGCACGACGGCGAGGAAACCGCCGACGAGCGTCAGGTCGTGCTTCCCGAGCAGCTCCCGCAGCTCCGCCGGGTCGCGGGGGAGGTACCCCGGCGGGCCCAGCTCCGTCGCCTGGACGCCCAGCCCGGCCATCTCGCCGAGCACGGTCGCCGCGTCGAGCACTCGCCCCCACCCCGGGACTTCGCAGACGCCCCAGGAGATCGGGGCGGCGGCGACACGGATCTTCACTGTCATAGGGACGACTCCGTTGCTCTGATCGGGTGCGTTGGAGCGCTCTATTGATTAGAGCGCTCTAATCTTGTAGCGTCCGTCACAGCAAGTCAAGGCTGAGTTTTCCGTGGTCAGGGGAGGTGCGGTCATGCGTCCGACCATGGAGGACGTCGCCGCGCGGGCGGGGGTTTCCCGCGCACTGGTCTCCCTGGTGATGAGGAATTCACCGAAGGTCTCCGATGTCCGGCGCGCCGCTGTTCTGCGTGCGGCCGAAGAACTCGGCTACCAGCCGCACGTCATGGCGCGGTCCCTGGCCAGCCGGACGTCCACTGTGCTCGGCGTGATGGTCAACGACCTGCGCAACGCCTTCTTCGCCGACGTCGTCGAGGGACTCGACGCGGCCGCCCAGGCCGCGGGCTTCGACCTCGTCCTCAACACCGGCGGCCGCCGCCCCGCGCGCGAGGGGACCGCCTTGCGCAGCCTGCTTTCCTTCCGGCCGGCGGGAGTCATCCTGCTCTCGCCGGTCGTGCCCGCGTCGGCCATCGAAGCCGCGGCCCGGCAGTGCCCGGTGGTGCTGGTCTCCCGCACGTCGCGAGCGTCCGGTGTGGACACCGTGAACGACGACGGCGAGGCGGGGTCGGCGCTGGCTGTCGACCACCTCGCCGGCCTCGGGCACCGGCGCATCGCCCACCTCGACGGCGGTGGCGCGGCCGGGGCGGCCCAGCGCCGCCGCGGGTTCCAGGCGGCGATGCGGCGGCACGGCCTGGACCCGATCGTCGTGCGCAGCGAGCACACCGACACTGGTGGCGAGAAGGCCGTGCGGGAGCTGCTGGCGACGTACTCGCGCGCCGAACTGCCCACGGGTCTGGTGGCGGGCAACGACTTCAACGCCGTCGGCGCGATCTCGGCACTCGAAGAGGCCGGGCTGCGCGTGCCCGAGGACGTCTCGGTCGTCGGCTACGACAACACTTCGCTGGCCGCGCTGCGGCACCTTTCACTGACCACAGTGGACCAGCCGCGGACCGAAATGGGGCGGCTGGCCTTCGAGGCCTTGATCGAACGCGTCCGCGGGGAGCGCACGGAGCCCGTCCGGCACCTGCTGCACCCCTCCTTGGTGGTCCGCGCGACCACGGCCGGGATTTCTGCGACAGGAGGAGCACGACGATGAGGTTGGGACTGGCGGGCACCGGCCGGATCGGCACCGCGCACGCGGAGACGCTGAAGGGGTTCGACGAGGTGGACTCGGTCGTCGTGGCCGACGTCGACAGCGTGCGCGCCCAGTCGGCTGCCGCGAAGCTGGGTGTCGAGGCGGCTTCCCTCGACGAGCTGTTCGCGGCGGGGCTCGACGGCCTGGTCGTCACGGCCGCCACCGACGCGCACCCGGGTCTGATCATCGCGGCGGTCGACGCGGGCATCCCGGTGTTCTGCGAGAAGCCGGTCGCCGCGGACATCCCCGGCACGCTGGCCGTGATCGACCGCATCGGCGCCTCGGACGTCCCGGTCCAGATCGGCTTCCAGCGCCGCTTCGACGCGGGCTACGCGGCGGCGCGCGCGGCCGTCGCGTCGGGCGAGCTGGGGTGGCTGCACACGCTGCGCGCGACGACGTTCGACCCCGCGCCCCCGCCGGCGGAGTACGTCGCCCACTCGGGCGGGCTGTTCCGCGACTGCGGCGTGCACGACTTCGACATCATCCGCTGGGTGAGCGGCCGCGAGGTTTCCGAGGTGTACGCGATCGGCGCCAACCGCGGCGAGCGGTTCTTCGCGGACGCGGGCGACGTCGACACGGCGGCGGCGACGCTGACCCTGGACGACGGCACGCTGGCGACGGTGTCACTGACCCGCTACAACGGCGCGGGCTACGACGTGCGGCTCGAGGCGCTGGGGTCCGTTTCGGGGGTGGTCGTCGGCCTGGACGACCGGGCGCCGCTGCGGTCGGTGGAGCCGGGCGTGGCCCCGCTGCCGGGCCCGGCGTACCCCGGGTTCATGGAGCGCTTCCGCCCGGCGTACACGACGGAGCTGCGGGCGTTCCTGGACGTCGTCGCGGGCCGGGCGCCTTCGCCGTGCGTCGCGGCGGATGCGTTGGAGGCGTTCTACATCGCGGAGGCGTGCGAGCTGTCCCGCCGGGAGCGGCGTCCGGTGGAGCTGGCGGAGGTCAGGCGCTGAGCAGCTTGCGGACGGTGCGTTCGACGAGCGTCGCGGCTTTCGGCGGGGGAGTGCGGCCGGTCGAGAGGTAGCGGTGGACGACCGCGCGCGGGATCTCGACCAGGGCGAGGACGACTTCTTCGTCGGTGCAGCCGGTGAGCGGCGGGAGGGCTCGCGTGGCGCGTTTGAGCGTGTCGCGCAGTTCTTGCTCGTCCTCGGCCACGGCTTTCGCGGCTTCGGGTGACCAGTCGGCGGGCCCGAAGGCGTGCTTGCCCGCGTCGAGGACCAGCGCGCCTTCGGGATGCTTGCGGCACCAGTGGACGACGCTAGTCGCGGCTTCGACCGCCGCTTCGATCGTCGTCGCATCGCCGAGGCTCCGGGTGAAGGTGTCCTGGAAGTCGCGCAGGGTCCGGCGCCAGAGCTCGGCGAGCAGCGCGGGCCGGTCCGGGAAGCGGTGGTAGATGGAGCCGTTGGGCGCCCCGGCGGCCTTCGCGGTGGCGGCCATGGTGACGGCGCGGGCCCCGCCTTCGGCGAACAAGGCCGTGGCGGCGTCGAGGAACTGCGCTGTGGTGTGCGTCGCGGGGCGGCCCATGTTGTAGAGATTATGCTCTAATACGTTCTGGAGGACAGTCTCTAGAACGGAGAGTCTCGTGGTCCGCAACGTGCACACCCGAAGGTTCCCGGTCTCGGCCGACCGGCTGGTTCCACTCCTCGAAACGCTCGGCACCCCGGAGGACCGCTTGTGGCCGGTCGCCGACTGGCCCCCGACCCGCCTGGACGGCCCCCGCGCGCCGGGCACACCGGCCGGTCACGGACCGGTGCGCTACGTCGTGGAGGAGGTGGCACCGGACCGGCTGCGGTGCCGGTTCACGGCCCCGGCGGGCGTGGTGGGGTACCACGAGCTGACGATCGACGGCGGCGCGCTGACCCACGTCCTGGAGGCATCCCTACACGGCTGGGCCCGGCTGACCTGGCCGTTGTTCTTCCGGCCGCTGCACGACGCGCTGCTGGAAGGGTTGCTGGACCGGGCGGAGCTCGAGGTGACGGGCCGGGTGGCGCGGCCGGTCCGGTGGTCGCCGTACGTCCGGTTCTTGCGCAAGCTGGGCAAAATCGCCTCGCGCGGCGGCCGTCCTGCGGCGAAACTCCGAGCGTGACAGTTCTGACCCCGCTCGACGAGCCTGCCCTGGCGCGGCTGCTCGACGCCGCTGTCGCCGGCGCCGATCCGCTGGAGGTCATGCCCCCGGTCTCGGGCCCGCCCGGCTGGACCTCGTCCCGTCGCGACGCGTTCTTGGCCTTCCACCGCGGCCGGACCCTGGACCCGGCGACGGCGGTGGAGCGCACGTGGGTGGTCGACGTGGACGGCACGGCGGTCGGCGCGGCCCGCCTGGAGCGGCACGGCGACGCCGTGGAGGCGGGCATCTGGCTGAGCCGCGAGGCCCGCGGCCGCGGGATCGGCACGCGGGTGACGGCGTTGCTGCTGGCCGAAGCGCAGCGCTCGGGCGCGGCCCGCTTCATCGCCTCGACCACGCCGGGCAACGGCGGAGCCCGGGCACTGCTCGGCGGAATCGGCGCGGCGCTCACCGCGGAAGGGGACGAGGTCGCGGCGGAGCTACCGCTGAGCTGACCTCAGCTTCGGCAGGATCTCCGTCCGCACGTACTCCAGCGCATCCCGTGATGGCTCAATGTGCGGCCCCTGCACCCACACGACCCCGTGCCGCACAGCCGCCGCCGTCACGCGCTCGCGCAACGATCCCACCACTCCCGCCCCCAGCACCAAGGCGTCGACCACGCCGAGCCGGGTCAACACCGCTTCCTCCGAAGCGACGCCGTCCGCGGCGAGACCCGCCGCGGACAGCGCCGCTGTCACCCTTGAGACCGTGGCCGGGTTGCGGCCGAACAGCAGCACCTTCATGCCACCCAGCGTCCAACCTCAAGGGCACTCGAAGTCAAGACAGTTCGAGCGTGGGGGAGTACATCTCGATCCAGTGGTACAGGTCGAGCAGGCGGTCCAGGCCGACCCGCGCCGCCGGGTTCATGGTCGCCGGGTCCACTTCGGACGTCCGGTGCGCCCACGCCTTGTCGACCAGGCCGAACACCGCGTGGCCCGGGTCCGCGAGGACCTCCTTGGTCTGCTGCTGCAGCGCCGCCGCGTAGCCCGGGTCCTGGGTCGACGGGTACGGGCTCTTGACCCGCTGGGCCACCGACTCCGGCAGGACGTGCTTGGTCGCGTGCCGCAGCAGGCTCTTCTCGCGGCCGTCGAACGTCTTCAGCGACCACGGCGTGTTGTAGACGTACTCGACCAGCCGGTGGTCGCAGAACGGCACGCGGACCTCGAGCCCCACCGCCATCGACGCGCGGTCCTTGCGGTCGAGCAGCATCCGCACGAACCGGGTCAGGTGGAGGTTGCAGATCGTCCGCATCCGCGCGTCCCGCGCGGACTCACCGTCCAGGTGGTCGACCGCGTCGACCGCGGTCCGGTACTGGTCCGCGACGTAGGATTCCAGGTCCAGCTTCTGCCGCAGCTCGGTCGTGTAGAGCGACGCCCGGTCGTCCATCATCGACGTCCGGAACGCCAGCCACGGGAACGTGTCCGCGTTGACGGCCTGCTCGTCGTGGAACCAGCGGTAGCCGCCGAACACCTCGTCGGCCGACTCGCCCGACAGCGCCACCGTCGACTCACTGCGGATCGCCTTGAACAGCAGGTACAGCGACGTGTCCATGTCGCCGAGCCCGGCCGGGATGTCGCGGGCCTTCAGCACCGCGCGCCGCACCGCCGGGTCGCTCAGCTCGGCCGGGTTCAGCATGACGTCCTGGTGTGCGGACCCGACCAGGTTCGCGACGTCGCGGATGTACGGCGAGTCGGCGGTGTCGCGCATCTCGTCCGGCTTGAAGTTCTCCTCCTGGCCGAAGAAGTCGACCGAGAAGGTCCGCAGCTGCTCACCCTGCTCGGCGAGGTGGGGCGCGGCGAGGCCGGTGACGGCACTCGAATCGAGCCCGCCCGACAGCAGCACGCAGCGCGGGACGTCCGCGACGAGCTGGCGGTGCACGATGTCGGTCATCAGCTCGCGGACGCGGGCGACCGTGGTCTCCTGGTCGTCCGTGTGCTGCTTCGCGTCGAGCTTCCAGTACGTGCGGGTGCGGATGCCCTCGCGCGTCACGGTGACGATCGTGCCGGGCTGGACCTCTTCCATGTCCTTCCACAGCGACCAGCCGGGACGCTTGGTGAACGCCATCAGCTCGCGCAGGCCGTCGGTGTCGACGACCTTCTTCGCGAGCGGGTTCTCGAGGATCGCCTTCGGCTCGGAGCCGAACAGCACGCCGTCGCGAGTGGGGTAGTAGTAGAACGGCTTGATGCCCATCCGGTCGCGGATCATGACGAGCCGGTCGTCGCGCTCGTCCCAGATCGCGAACGCGTACATGCCGTTGAGGTGGTCGACGACCTCGTCGCCCCACTGCAGGTAACCGTGCAGCACGACCTCGGTGTCGCTGTCGGTCTCCCACTTGTGGCCGAGCTTCGTCAGCTCTTCCTTCAGCTCGGTGAAGTTGTAGGCCTCACCGCTGTAGACCATCGCGACGTCGCCGTTCGGCGTGTGCACGGACATCGGCTGCCGGCCGCCGGGCAGGTCGATGATGGCCAGCCGCCGGTGGCCGAGCGCGACGTGCTTGCGCACCCAGGTGCCCTCGTCGTCCGGGCCGCGGCAGGACATGGTCGCCGTCATGGCGTCGACCACGTCCCGGCGGCGGGTGAGGTCGGCGTCGTAGGAAACCCAGCCGGCGATACCGCACATAGGTGAATCCCCTCTCGCAGATTTGCTTAGCCGATACAACTATCGGTAACACAGGTGTAACACGGGCCGAAGATCTTGTCTGCCCGAATTGCACTTTCCGCACTTGTTCGGTCACTCATTGTGTCGCGAGTCACTAACCAACTGCATACAGTGAGATGCGGGCAAACGTTTGCGTGACGCCCGCCACCCGCCATAAAGACGGCGTAAATGGGTGTCAGGAACGCGTCAAGAGGCCGTCAGCCGCAGGTCGGGACGGGGTCCCGCAGCCGCACAGTGAACGCGTCCGGTCACCGAACCCGGTGACCCGTCTTGAGAGGTGCCCTGTGGCCGACTTGCTCTACGCCGTCCTGCTGATCGGCGTGTTCGTGGTGCTCGCACTGGCGCTGCGCGGGCTGGAGAAGCTGTGAGCGGCGCGGGAACCGTGGCCAACGTCGTCGGCGGGTTGCTGGCGCTGGGTCTGCTCGTCTACCTGTTCGTCGCCTTGATCAGGCCGGAGAAATTCTGATGTCCGACACCGCGGCCGGGCTCATCCAGCTCGGCCTCCTCCTCGCCGCCCTCGCCGCGGTCTACAAGCCGCTCGGCGACTACCTGGCGCGCGTCTTCTCGACCGAGAAGCACTCGAAGCTCGAAAAGGGCCTCTACAAGCTCTTCCGCGTCAACCCGGACTCCGAGCAGCGGTGGCCGACCTACGCCGCCGGCGTGCTCGGCTTCTCGTTCGTCTCGATCGTCCTGCTCTACCTGCTGCAGCGCCTGCAGCCGCTCCTGCCGTGGAACCTGGGCCGCGGCTCGGTGAGCCCGGGCGTCGCCTTCAACACGGCGGTTTCGTTCGTCACCAACACGAACTGGCAGTCCTACGTCCCCGAGACGACGATGGGCCACTTCGTGCAGATGGCCGGGCTGACCGTGCAGAACTTCCTGTCGGCCGGCGTCGGCCTCGCCGTGGCGATCGCGGTGACCCGCGGGTTCGTCCGGGCGAAGACCGACCGGCTCGGCAACTTCTGGGTGGACCTCACGCGCGGCACGGTCCGCGTGCTGCTGCCGATGGCGTTCGTGTTCGCGATCGTGCTGGTCGCGCTCGGCGTCGTGCAGAGCCTCAAGGCGGGCGTCGCCGTCACCAACCCGGACGGCAGCCAGAGCACCATCGCCCTGGCTCCCGCCGCGAGCCAGGAGACGATCAAGGAGCTCGGCACCAACGGCGGCGGCATCCTCAACGCCAACTCCGCGCACCCGTTCGAGAACCCGAACGCGTGGACCAACCTCATCGAGCTGTTCCTGATCCTGGTGATCCCGGTCAGCCTGACCCGCGCGTTCGGGAAGCTGGTCGGCAAGCCCAAGCAGGGGTACGTCCTGCTCGGCGTGATGAGCCTGCTGTGGGCCGCGTCGCTGGCGATCATCTGGTTCTCCGAAGCCAACGCGAGCAACCCGGCCGCACTGGCGGCGGGCGCGAGCATGGAAGGCAAGGAGCAGCGGTTCGGCATCGGGCTGACGTCGATCTTCGCCGACACCACCACGGGTACGTCGACCGGCGCGATCAACGGCGCCCACGACAGTCTCTCGGGGCTCGGCGGCGGGGGACCGTTGCTGAACATGCTCTACGGCGAGATCTCGCCGGGCGGCGTCGGCACCGGCCTCTACGGGATCCTGGTCATGGCGATCATCGCGATGTTCCTGGCCGGCCTGATGGTCGGGCGCACGCCGGAGTACCTGGGCAAGAAGCTCGGCAAGCGGGAGGTCACCTGCGCGGCGATCGCCATGCTGGCGATGCCGACCGTGGTGCTCCTCGGCTCCGGGATCGCGCTGCTGCTGCCGGACACGGCGGGTGCGCTCGGCAACCCCGGCGCGCACGGCCTGTCCGAAATCCTCTACGGCTACGCGTCCACCGGCAACAACAACGGCAGCGCGTTCGGCGGCCTGACCGCGACGAGCGACTGGTTCCAGTCGTCGTTCGGCGTGGCGATGCTGATCGGCCGGTTCATCCCGATCGTCGCCGTGCTCTGCCTGGCCGGTTCGCTGGCCGCCCAGCGCAAGGTGCCCGAGACCGCCGGCACCCTGCCCACCACCGGACCGCTGTTCGCCACCATGCTCACCGGCACGGTGGTGCTCGTCGCGGCCCTCACGTTCATCCCGGCGCTCGCGCTCGGGCCCATCGCGGAGGCACTCGCATGACCGTCACCGAAGAACGACCTCAGGTGACCCCGACAGAAACCGCCGGGCGCGTCGGCGCCGGGGTGTTCAGCCCTCGCCAGCTCTGGACGTCGCTGCCCGACGCCTTCCGGAAGCTCAACCCGAAGCACCAGCTCGCCAACCCGGTGATGTTCGTGGTGTGGGTGGGCTCCGCGCTCACCACGGTCTTCGCGATCACCGACCCGAGCGTGTTCACCATCCTGATCGCCGTCTGGCTGTGGTTCACGGTCCTCTTCGCGAACCTCGCCGAGGCCGTCGCCGAAGGACGCGGCAAGGCACAGGCGGAAAGCCTGCGGCGGTCGAAGAAGGAGACCGTTGCCCGCCGGCTCACCGCTACCGGCGAGGAGCAGGTACCCGGCGTCGAGCTGAAGATCGGCGACCTGGTCGTCGTCGAGGCGGGCCAGGTGATCCCGGGCGACGGCGACGTCGTCGAGGGCATCGCGACCGTCGACGAGTCGGCGATCACCGGCGAGTCGGCCCCGGTCATCCGGGAGTCCGGCGGCGACCGCAGCGCCGTCACCGGCGGCACGACCGTGCTGAGCGACCGGATCGTCGTCAAGATCACGACGAAGCCGGGCGAGTCCTTTGTGGACCGCATGATCGCGTTGGTGGAAGGCGCTTCGCGGCAGAAGACGCCGAACGAGATCGCCCTGACGATCCTGCTGTCGACGCTCACGATCATCTTCCTGCTCGCCGTCGTGGCGCTGCAGCCGATGGCCCGCTACTCCGGCAGCGAGCAGTCCGTGATCGTGCTGACCGCGCTGCTCGTCTGCCTGATCCCGACGACGATCGGCGCGCTGCTCAGCGCCATCGGCATCGCGGGCATGGACCGCTTGGTGCAGCGCAACGTCCTCGCGACGTCAGGCCGCGCGGTGGAGGCCGCCGGCGACGTCTCGACACTGCTGCTCGACAAGACCGGCACGATCACCTTCGGCAACCGCCGGGCGACCGAGCTCATCCCGGTCGGCTCGTCCACGCCGGACGAGCTCGCGCGGGCCGCTCGCCTGGCCAGCCTCGCGGACGAAACCCCCGAGGGGCGCAGTGTCGTCGAGCTGACCGAGGCCCAAGCGGGTCAGGACGAGCGCGGCGAGTTCGTCCCCTTCACCGCGCAGACGCGGATGAGCGGGATCGACATCGGCAACCGGCGGATCCGCAAGGGCGCCGCGAGCGCCGTGCGCGCCTGGGTGCGCGACAACGGCGGCGAGTTCCCCGACGAGACCGAGCGCGTGGTCGACGAGATCAGCGCCCAGGGCGGCACGCCGCTGGTCGTCGTCGAGGACACCGTGGTGCGCGGGGTGATCCGGCTGTCCGACGTCGTCAAGCCGGGCATGAAGGAGCGGTTCGGGGAACTGCGGGCGATGGGCATCAAGACGGTGATGATCACCGGCGACAACCCGCTCACCGCCAAGGCCATCGCCGCGGACGCGGGCGTCGACGACTACCTCGCCGAGGCCAAGCCCGAGGACAAGATGGCCCTCATCAAGCAGGAGCAGGAGGGCGGCCGCCTGGTCGCGATGACCGGCGACGGCACCAACGACGCGCCCGCGCTCGCGCAGTCCGACGTCGGCGTCGCGATGAACACCGGCACCTCGGCCGCCAAGGAGGCCGGGAACATGGTCGACCTCGACAGCGACCCGACGAAGCTGATCGAGATCGTCGAGATCGGCAAGCAGCTGCTGATCACCCGCGGCGCGCTGACCACGTTCAGCGTCGCCAACGACCTCGCGAAGTACTTCGCGATCCTGCCCGCGATGTTCACCGGCATCTTCGCCCAGCTCGGCGCGCTGAACATCATGCACCTGGCCACGCCGAAGTCGGCGATCCTCAGCGCGGTCATCTTCAACGCGCTGATCATCGTCGTGCTCATCCCGCTGGCCCTGCGCGGCGTGCGGTACAAGCCGTCGTCGGCCTCGGCCCTGCTGCGCCGCAACCTGCTCGTCTACGGCCTCGGCGGGATCGTCAGCCCCTTCCTCGGGATCTGGCTGATCGACCTGCTCGTGCGCCTCATCCCTGGAATCGGGTGAATCTCGTGAACACTCTCGTCAAGCAGACCTGGGCCGGGCTGCGCGTCCTCATCGTGATGACCGTCCTGCTCGGGGTGATCTACCCCCTGGCGGTGTGGGCGGTCGCCCGCATCCCCGGGCTGGAGGGCAACGCCGAAGGCTCGGTCGTCACGCAGAACGGCCAGGCGGTCGGGTCGTCGCTCATCGGCGTCGACCCCGTGCCGGCCGACCCGGCGCACGACCCGTGGTTCCACAACCGCCCGTCGGCGCTGTCGAAGGACGCGCTCGGCCCCGGTGACCCGTCGACCTCCGGCGCGTCCAACAAGGGCCCGTACAACGAGGACCTGGTGAAGACCATCCAGGAACGGCGCGACGCCATCGCCAAGCGCGAAGGCGTGTCACCCGACCAGGTGCCGCCGGACGCCGTCACCGCGTCCGGTTCGGGCCTCGACCCGGCGATCAGCGTCGCCTACGCCGACCTCCAGATCGCCCGCGTGGCGCAGAACACCGGGCTTCCGGTCGACCGGGTGCGGCAGCTGGTCGAGGCGAACACCTCGGGCGCCGGGATCGGTGTCCCCGGCGTGAATGTGCTCCAGCTCAACTTGGCCGTGCGAGCCGCGGCCGGAGGGGCACACTGACAGCGTGACCACCGCAAAGAAGCCGCGCCGGGGGGAGCTGAGGATCTACCTCGGCGCGGCTCCGGGCGTCGGCAAGACCTTCGCCATGCTCGGCGAGGCGCGGCGGCGGCTCGACCGCGGCACCGACGTCGTCGTCGGGCTGGTGGAGACGCACGGCCGCGACAAGACCGCGGTGCTCCTCGAAGGTTTGGAGACCGTGCCGCGGCGGCACGCCGGCCACCGCGGCCGCGAGTTCGACGAAATGGACGTCGACGCCATCCTCGCCCGCGCGCCCGAGGTCGCCGTCGTCGACGAGCTCGCCCACACGAACGTCCCGGGTTCGCGCAACGCCAAGCGCTGGCAGGACGTCGAGGAACTGCTGGCGGCCGGCATCGACGTGCTGTCCACGGTCAACGTGCAGCACCTGCAGAGCCTCAACGACGTCGTCGAGCGGATCACCGGCGTCACCCAGCAGGAGACCGTGCCGGACGAGGTCGTCCGCCGCGCCGAACAGCTCGAGCTGGTCGACATCACCCCGGAGGCGCTGCGGCGGCGGCTCGCCCACGGCAACGTCTACCCGGCCGAGCGGATCGACGCCGCGCTCGGCAACTACTTCCGGCCCGGCAACCTCACCGCGCTGCGCGAGCTCGCCCTGCTCTGGGTCGCCGACCAGGTCGACGTCGCCCTGCAGCGCTACCGCGCCGAGCAGCGGATCACCGACACGTGGGAGGCGCGCGAACGCGTCGTCGTCTCCATCACCGGCGGCGTGGAGAGCGAGACGCTCATCCGCCGCGCCAGCCGGATCGCCACCCGGGCCGGCGCCGAGCTGCAGGTCGTGCACATCCTGCGTGGCGACGGCCTCTCCGGGCTCGGGCCCGCCGCGATCGCCCGCTGCCGGACGCTGGCCGAAGAGGTCGGCGCGACCTTCCACACCGTCGTCGGCGACGACGTGCCGACCGCCCTGCTGGACTTCGCCCGCGGCGTCAACGCGACCCAGCTGGTGATCGGCACCTCGCGGCGCTCGCGCGTGGCGCGGCTGTTCGACGAGGGCATCGGCGCCGGCGTCGTGCGGCAGTCCGGGTCGATCGACGTGCACATGGTCACCCACTCCGAAGCCGGTGGACGCCTGCGAGCCCGGCTCAGCGCGAGCCCGCTGGGGTTCTCGCGGCTGGTCGCGGGCTGGGTGCTCAGCGTCGTGCTGCCGGTGCTGGTCACCGTCGTCGGCTTCTTCATCCCGGCCGGGCTCGACTTCGCCACCGACGTCATCTCCTACGTGCTGGCCACCGTCGTCGTGGCGCTGGTCGGCGGCCTCGGGCCGGCGCTGGTCGCGGCCGTGCTCGGGGCCGGGCTGCTGAACTTCTTCTTCACGCCACCGCTGTACACGCTGACCGTGCACACCCCGCAGAACCTCGTGACGCTGATCGCGATGGTCGTGGTCGCGGTGCTCGTCGCGCTGGTCGTCGACCAGGCGGCGCGCCGGGCCACGCAGGCGGCGCGGGCGCGGACCGAGGCGGCGCTGCTCGCGTCCTACGCCCGGACCGTGCTGACCCACGCGAACCCGATCGAGCGGCTGCTGGAGAAGGTCCGCGAGAACTTCGCGCTGACGTCGGTGACGCTGCTGGAGAAGCAGGAAGGGGAGTGGCGTCGGGTGGCGGTCGCGGGGGAGCACCCGTGCGCGGACCCTGATGAGGCCGACGTCGACATCGCCGTCACCGCCGACGTGCACCTGACCCTGCGCGGCCGCGCCCTGCCTGCCGCGGACCGGCGGGTGCTGGAGGCCGTCGCCGGGCAGGCGCTGCTGTCCCTGCGCCAGCAGCGCAGTGCCGACGCCGCGGCGAAAGCCGAGCGCAAGGCCGAAGCCACCGAGCTGCGCACGACGTTGCTTTCGGCCGTCGGGCACGACCTGCGGACGCCGCTGACGTCGATCAAGGCGTCCATCGGCAGCCTGCGCGCGCCGGACCTTCGACTGTCCGAAGAGGACACCGCCGAGCTGATGGAGGCCATCGAGCTGTCCGCGGACCGGCTGGCCGGGCTGATCGACAACCTGCTGGACTCCTCGCGGCTGGCCACCGGAGCCGTGGTGCCGCACCTGCGTCCGGTCGGCTACGAGGAGGTCGTCGCGCACGCGCTGTCCACGGTGGACGCTTCGGACGCGGTCGTGGTCGCGGTCGACGACCAGCTGCCGTCCGTGCTCGCCGACCCCGGGCTGCTGGAACGGGTGGTGGCGAACGTGCTGGACAACGCGTTGCGGCACGGCGGAAGCCCGGTGTCCGCGCGCGCCAGCGCCCACTCCGGCCACGTGGAGCTGCGGATCGTCGACCACGGCAAGGGGCTGCGCAAGGGGACCGCGGACTCGGCGTTCGCGCCGTTCCAGCGCCTCGGCGGCGACCGGGACACGACGCCGGGGGTCGGGCTGGGGCTGTCGGTGGCGAAGGGGTTCACCGAGGCGATGGGCGGCACGATCCGTGCCGAGGACACCCCGGGCGGCGGGCTCACGGTCGTGGTCTCGCTGCCCGCTTTCAGCGTCGAGTTCGAGGAAGAGGGGGTGCGATGACCGAGCCGGGTGCCACCGTGCTGGTGGTGGACGACGAGCCGCAGATCGTGCGGGCGCTGCGGATCAACCTGACCGCCCGCGGCTACAAGGTGATCACCGCGCACGACGGCACGGCCGCGCTCAAGGCGGTGGCCGAGACCAAGCCCGACGTCGTCGTGCTCGACCTCGGGCTGCCGGACCTGGACGGCACGGAGGTGATCGCCGGCCTACGCGGCTGGACGACGGTCCCGATCATCGTGCTGTCGGCCCGCGGCGACTCGGCGGACAAGGTCCAGGCCCTCGACGCGGGCGCGGACGACTACGTCACGAAGCCGTTCGGCATGGACGAGCTGCTGGCGCGGTTGAGGGCGGCGGTCCGCCGCTCGGCGGTGACCGGAGCGGACGACGTGGACGCGGTGGTGGAGACGTCGTCGTTCAGCGTGGACCTGGCCGCGAAGAAGGTCCGCCGCACCGACGGCGTCGAGGTCCACCTGACGAAGACGGAGTGGGGCGTGCTGGAGCTGCTGGTCCGCAACCGCGGCCGGCTGGTGGCGCAGAGGCAGCTGCTGCACGAGGTGTGGGGCCCGTCGTACGAGCGGGAGTCCCACTACCTGCGGGTGTACCTGGCCCAGCTGCGGCGCAAGCTGGAGCCGGAGCCGTCGCGGCCCCGGCACCTGCTCACCGAGCCGGGCATGGGTTACCGCTTCGAGGTCTAGGACGGCTCCGGACGGGGTACCTCACCGGGCATGGACGGGTCGAAGACGTGGCTGCTCGGCGGTGACCGCATCCCGCCGGTGATCGTGCTGACGCTGGCCGTGGGGGCGACCTTCGGCGTGACCGGCTGGATCCTCACGGCCTTCGACGGCGATGAGGTCGGCTGGGCGAGGTGGCTGCGCGTCGCGGCCGCCGGCGCGGGAGCCGTGCTGACGGTCTACCTGTGGAGGGTGTTCGCGCACCGTCTCCGGCGCGACAGCTAGCACCACCCCACCCCAGCCCGGCCGGACGCCAGGCGAGCGCCCCAATGTGGCCTTCGGTGCGTTGAACGCACCCAAGGCGGCCTTCGGTGCGTTCAACGCACCCAAGGCCGCCTTGGGGCGGTCGGATTTCTTACTGCGCGTGCGTGCTGCTCCCGGTCGGACCCGAGGACGCGTCGGTCGGCGTGGCCGTCGGCGAACCGCCGGTGCTTTCGCCGCCGCCGGTGGTCGTCGTCGTCGGTGTGGTGGGCGGCGTCGTCGGCGTCGTCGGGGTGGGCGGCGTCGTCTTGGTCGTCGGCGGGGGAGTCGTGGACGTGTGCGGCGGGGGCGGGTTGCCCGTGTCGTTGCGCGGCGGGGGCGTCGAGGCCTGGGTGACCACGGTCGTCGTGGTCTTGCCGTCCGGGCTGACCGACACGACGGTGGTCGGCGCGCTCGGCGACGTCGTGGCCGACTCGCTCGACGGTGCGCCGCCGACGGTCGACGGGCCGGCCGACGAGGGCGTGTTCGACGCCGTCTGCAGACCGGCCTGCGAGGTGCCCTGGCCGCCGGTGCCACCGATGCCGCCCGCGCTGCCGCTGGGGTCCGGGCCGGCGAGCTCGGCGACCGCGGCGAACGCGGTCGCGACCACCAGACCGGCCACCCCGAGCACGACGTACCCGGTGCGGTTCGGTTTGCTGCTCTTCGGCGGGGCGGTGTCGATCCTGGTCACGTGCGAGCTCGATGCGGACCCGTCGGGGCGGGGCATTGCAGGCTCCTCGGGGGTTCGGGAGAGGCGCGGTGTTTCTCGAAGATGCAGCGAGGCCGTTAATCGATCACTGCTTTCCCAGGTGGGGGAACCCGGGAGGACGACCTCGGCGGCGAGGCTATCACCGTCGGTGCCCTATTCGCCCAGGTAGTGGGCCTGCGCGATCACTGTGCGCAGTCGAAGTGTCCGGAAAGGATGAAAGCGTGAGTGAGGAACAAACGAACACCCGATTGACGGCGTGGGTCCGCGGGCGCGTCCAGGGCGTCGGTTTCCGCTGGTGGACCCGTAGCCGGGCGCTCGAGCTCGGACTGGTCGGCAGTGCTCGCAACATGCCCGACGGGCGTGTCGAGGTCATAGCGGAGGGTGATCGAGACCACTGTGAGCGGTTGCTGGCCGCTCTCCGGTCCGGAGAATCACCCGGAAGTGTGGAGAGTGTCGTCGAGCGCTGGTCCGACCCGAAAGGGGGACTCGGCGGCTTCCTCGAACGCTGACGCCGGCCTTGGTACTTCCGGGGCGGGTGTGGCGCACGAGGTTGCTGAGCAGATGCGCGCTGTGCTAAGGCGCGCCGATGAGGGGGCGCGTCCGGCGGTGCCCGGGGACCCCCGGGTAGCCTGGGACGATTGAATCGCCAGTACCGGCAGCCAGAGGGGTCAGCACCCAGTGCACCTGAAAAGCCTGACGCTCAAGGGCTTCAAGTCCTTCGCTTCGGCCACCACGCTGCGCTTCGAGCCGGGCATCACCTGCGTGGTCGGGCCGAACGGTTCGGGCAAGTCCAACGTGCTGGACGCGCTGCGCTGGGTCATGGGCACCCAGGGCGCCAAGGACCTGCGCGGCGGCAAGATGGAGGACGTCATCTTCGCCGGCACCGCGGGCCGCGCCCCGCTCGGCCGCGCCGAGGTCACCCTCACCATCGACAACGCCGACGGCGCGCTCCCCATCGAGTACGGCGAGGTGTCGATCACCCGCCGGATGTTCCGCGACGGCGCGAGCGAGTACGAGATCAACGGCGACCGCTGCCGCCTGATGGACGTCCAGGAGCTGCTGTCGGACTCCGGCATCGGCCGCGAGATGCACGTCATCGTCGGGCAGGGCCAGCTGTCGGCGATCCTCGAGTCGAAGCCCGAAGAGCGCCGCGCCTTCATCGAAGAGGCCGCCGGCGTCCTCAAGCACCGCAAGCGCAAGGAACAGACCCTGCGCAAGCTGGCCAACATGCAGGGCAACCTCGACCGCCTCGGCGACCTCACCACCGAGCTGCGCCGCCAGCTCAAGCCGCTGGGCAAGCAGGCCGAGATCGCCCGCAAGGCCCAGTCGGTCCAGTCCGAGCTGCGCGACTCCCGCCTGCGCCTGCTCGCCGACGACCTGGTCACCCAGCGGGGCACGATCGAGCGCGACGAGGCCGACGAGAAGACCGCCCGCCAGCGCCGCGCCGAGGTCGAGCAGACCCTCGAGATCGTCTCCGCCGAAGAAGCCGAGCTGGAGTCCTCGCTCGCCGAGGACGCGCCGCTGCTGCAGAGCGCCCAGGAGACCTGGTACAAGCTGTCCGCGCTGGCCGAGCGTCTGCGCGGCACCGTCCGGCTCGCGATCGAACGCCAGCGCCACCTGTCGGCCGACGTCTCCACCTCGACCGGCGGCCGCGACCCCGAAGAGCTCCTCGAAGAGGCCGAGCGCGTCGCCGAGCAGGAAGAGGAGCTCAACGAGGCCGTCATGGAGGCGCGGGAGCTGCTCGCCCAGACCGTGCTGCGGCGCGAAGACCTCGAACAGCGCGTCCAGGCCGCCGAGCGTGCCCACTGGGCCGCCGTGCGCGCCATCGCCGACCGCCGTGAGGGCATGGCCAAGCTGACCGGCCAGGTCGAGGCGCTGCGCAGCAAGAACGGCGCCACCTCCGACGAGATCGACCGCCTGAGCGTCTCCCTCGAGGAGTCCGCGGAACGCGCCGAGATCGCCGTCGAAGAGCTCGAAGTGGCCAAGGCGGAGGGCGGCGTCGAGGAGTCCGACGACTCCGGCCTGATGGACCGCCACGACCGCGCGGTCGAGGCCAACAACGCGGCCAAGGCGCGCGTCGAAGAGCTGGTCAAGGCCGAACGCACCGCCGAGCGCGAGATCGCCTCGGAGAAAGCGCGCGTCGAGGCCTTGTCGATGGGCCTGCGGCGCAAGGACGGCGCGGGTGCGCTGCTCGGCGCGTCCCACGAGCTGCCGGGCCTGCTCGGCTCGGTCGCCGCGCTGCTGACCGTCGAACCCGGTCACGAGGTCGCGCTGGCCGCGGCGCTCGGCCCGGTGGCCGACGCGGTCGCCGTCGCGGGCGGCGAAAACGCCCTGCGCGCGCTGAAGTACCTGAAGGACACCGACTCCGGCCGCGCCGGCATCCTGCTCGGCGGGCCCGAGTCCACTGTGGACACCTACTCGTGGCCGTCGCTGCCCGAAGGCGCGCGCTGGGCCCGCGAGGTCGTCACGGCGCCGGCGCAGCTGCGGCCCGCCGTCGAACAGGCCCTCGACAAGCTGGCCCTGGTCCGCGACCTCGACGCGGCCCGCCACCTGGTCGCGACGCACCCGGACGTCCGGGTGGTCACGGCCGAAGGCGACGTCTTCGGCGCCCGCTGGGCGATCGGTGGCTCCGGCAAGCGCGAGAGCGTGATCGAGGTCCAGGCCGCCGTCGACGAGGCCGGGGAGCGGCTCCGCACGGCCGAACGCTCGCTGGAGCGGTACGCGGCCGAGCTGGAAGGCGCCCGCGCCGAGCAGCAGGCGCGGCGCGAAGAGGTTTCCCAGGCCAAGGACGCGCTGGGTGAGGCCAAGGTCCGCAAGGCCCGGTCGTCGGAGCGGCTCAGCCGGCTGCAGCAGGCGGCCCGCCAGGCCCAGGCCGAGGTCGAACGCTTCAGCGGCCAGCGCGCGAAGGTCGAGCAGAGCCGCGAGCAGGCCCTGGTGCAGCTCGCCGAGCTGGAGGAACGGCTCGCCGCCGTCGCCGAGCAGCCCGTCGAGGACGACCCGGACACCGCCGAGCGCGACGCCGCGGTCGAGGAACTGGCCGTCGTCCGGCAGGAGGAGATGGAGGCGCGGCTCGCGCAGCGCACCGCCGAAGAGCGGGCGCGCAGCATCGCGGGCCGGGCCGAAGGGCTCCGCCGTGCCGCGCACGCCGAGCAGCAGGCCCGTGAACGCGCCGAGCGCGCTGCCGCGAACCGCAAGCGTGGCGCCGAGATCGCCAACGCCGTCGTCAACGGCGGCGAGATCGCCCTGGAGCGCATCGAGCAGTCCGTCCAGCGGGCGGCCACCGAACGCGACCAGGTCCAGGCTCGCCGCCAGAGCCGCGAGGCCGCGCTGACCGGCGTCCGCGCCAAGGTCCGCGAGCTGACCGGCGAGCTGGAGAAGCTGACCGACGCCGTCCACCGCGACGAGGTGCAGCGCGCCGAGCAGCGGCTGCGGCTGGAGACCCTGGAAGCCAAGATCGCCGAGGACTTCGGCATCGGCCTCGCCGACCTGGTCCAGGAGTACGGCCCGGACGTCCCGGTGCCGCCGAGCGCGGGCGAGATGGCCGAGTACGAAGCGGCGAAGGACCGCGGCGAGGACGTCACCCCGCCGCCGCCGATGCCCTACGACCGCGACACCCAGGCCCGCCGCGCCAAGCGCGCCGAGAAGGACCTTTCCCTGCTGGGCAAGGTCAACCCCCTCGCGCTGGAGGAGTTCGCGGCGCTGGAGGAGCGCTACAAGTTCCTCTCCACGCAGCTCGAGGACCTCAGGGACACCCGCAAGGACCTCGAGGCCGTGATCAAGCAGGTCGACGAGAAGATCCTCGAGGTCTTCGCCGGGGCGTACGCGGACGTGGCCCGCGAGTTCGAGACGGTGTTCAGCGTGCTGTTCCCGGGCGGCGAGGGCCGGATGGTCCTCACCGAGCCGGACGACCTGCTGAGCACCGGCGTCGACGTCGAAGCGCGCCCGCCGGGCAAGAAGGTCAAGCGGCTGTCGCTGCTGTCGGGTGGCGAGAAGTCGCTGGTCGCGGTGGGCATGCTGGTCGCGATCTTCCGCGCCCGGCCGTCACCCTTCTACGTCATGGACGAGGTCGAGGCCGCGCTCGACGACACCAACATGCGCCGGCTGATCGGGCTGCTGGAGCAGCTGCGCGACTCGTCGCAGCTGATCATCATCACCCACCAGAAGCCGACCATGGAGATCGCCGACGCGCTCTACGGCGTGAGCATGCAGGGCGACGGCATCACGAAGGTGATCTCGCAGCGCCTGCGCACGGCCGACGACGAACCGGTCGCGGTCGGCTGAGGCGTCACACCTCGTCTTCGCGCGGTGCGCGCCGGTCTTCGCCGCGCACCCGCGGCTCGTACGTGCCGAGGTCGTTGCCGATGTGGGTGGCGTCGTCGATCCGCGGCCGTCGCCCGCGCGGCGCCATCATGCCCCGCTTGACGCCGCGTTTGCGGTCGGACCGGTCCATGACCAGCGCGACGGCGAGCACGACGACGAGCACGGCGCCGATTCCGATGAAGAACCCCATGTGAAACCCCCTGTCCCGCTCCCAGGTTACCGGGAGCGGGAGGGCGTCACATCCGCTTATCCGGCGACCCAGAAGGCGTAGTCGGCCGAGTAGCGGACCGCTGTCTGTGCGCCGTCGGTGCAGGTCCCGGCCGGAGCCACCCCGCCCCGCGTGTTCAGGCGCTGGATGTAGGTCACCTTGCCGAAGACGCCGTCGCCGGTGTTGAGGTTCGCCTTGAGCAGCAGCTCCGGGATCGCGCCGTCCCGGGGCGACGAAGCCGCCGCCGCCGCGCCGACCGTGCTGCCGTCCACAATGGACGTCCACACCGGACCCTTGCTGTGCAGTGCCACCGGCTTGCCGTGTCTGGACAGCACCGCCGCGGGCTGGATCAGCGTCCACGCGCCCGCGGTGCACCCGTAGATCTGCACGCCTTCGGCCGGGTAGCTCGCCAGCGCCCGGTTGCCGGCCGGAACCTTGATCGCGTCCGGCACCTTCGCCGGCGCCGGGCTGGCCGAAGCCGTCGCCGCGCCGCCGAGCACCAGGGCGCCGACCGCGAGCGCCACCGTCATCCGTTTCATGAAGCCACCTTCGATTCCTCCCGCCGCTTCCCGGCGGGCTCCCGCAGACCGACACGGGCGCCCGCCGGAAACGGTTCAGAAGGATCAGGCGGCGGGAACCTCTTCCGGCGGCGGGACGGCGTCGGCCTCGGCGGCCTTCGGGTCCGGCGTGCGATGCCGCAAGGACAGCAACCCGCCCACGACCAGCGTGATCACCACGCCCAGCAGCGTGTACCACGGGTAGGCGAGGGCCACGCGATCTCCGGCCGCCTTGGAGAAGTCGATCCCGATCAGGCCGCCGGTCTTCGCGCTGAACTTCACGCCGAGGATGACGAACGCCATCACCAGGACCGTGGCGACGAACGCGACGATCGCGTCCAGCTGCCGCGCCTTCTTGATCAGCAGGCCGAGCAGGAACGATCCGAGCAGCGCGCCGTAGGTGTACCCGGTGATGGCCAGGCCGAGCTCGATCACCGAGTTCTTCGTGGTCGAGAACAGCGACGCGAACACCGCGAACACGACCGCCCAGATCAGCGTCCACATGCGACCGTGCTGCAGCAGCTTCGAATCCTCGGGCGCGCGCTTGGTGAACCGCTGGTAGAGGTCGGCCACGGTCGACGTCGAAAGCGCGTTGAGCGCCGAGGCCAGCGCACCCATGGTCGAGGCCAGTACGCCCGCGATGAGCAGGCCCGAGACACCGACCGGCAGGTCGTCGATGATGAACCGCGAGAACACGTCGTCCGGGCTCTGCAGGCCGAGCTCCGCGACCGACTTGCGGCCGTTGAACACCCACAGCATCGCCCCGACCAGCAGGAACAGCGCGAACTGGATGGTGACGATGATGCCGCTGCCGATGAGCGCCTTCTGGCCGTCGCGCAGGCTGCGCGTCGCCATCAGCCGCTGCGCGATCAGCTGGTCCGCGCCGTGCGAGGCCATCGACAGCGCCGCGCCGCCGAGCACCGCCGTGATGAAGGCGTACGGGCTGGTCAGCAGGTTCTTCGTGAAGTCGACGAGCATGAACTTGCCGTCGTCGGACGCCTGGGTCATCCAGTCGCCCGGCAGCTTGTTCAGCAGCACGATCGCGGCCACCGCGGCACCGCCGAGGTACAGCGTCAGCTGGATGACGTCGACCCAGACGACCGCCTTGATCCCGCCGATGTAGGCGTAGATCAGGGTCAGCGCGGTCAGGATCACCACGATCACCCAGTAGTCGAGGTGGATGTTGTAGTGCCCGAGGATCACCTTGATCGGGATCGCGCCGGCGAACAGGCGCACCCCTTCGGCGAGCAGCCGGGTGATCACGAACGTCACCGACGCCGTGCCCTGCAGACCCGAGCCGAACCGCTTGCCCAGGAACGCGTACGCGCTCACGAGGTTGCCGCGGAAGTACCGCGGCAGCAGCACGAACGCGGCGATGACCCGGCCGATGATGTAGCCGAAAGCCAGCTGCAGGAACAGGAAAGCGTTGCCGAAGACGAGCCCCGGCGTGCTGATCACGGTGAGCGTCGAGGTCTCCGTGGCCACCACGGACAGCATCACCGCGCCCCACGGGAGGCTGCGCTCGCCGACGAAGTAGTCGGCGGCCGAGCGTTGCTTCCGCCCGACCAGCACGCCTATCAGCGGCATCGCCGCCAGATAGACCACGATGATGGCGAGGTCAACACCACGCATGGACTTCTCCTACTGTCATCCGGCCTTCTCCGCGACTCGCAACCGCGTCACGGTGCCCCCCAGCGGGGCGGGAAGGATCAGGGGCCCGGCGCCCGGGACGAGCGCGCCGAGCAGGCGCGGCCCGTGGGCACCGGTCGCGGACGGCACCGTACCGGGTACGCCGCACCAGGTGAGCCAGCCGAGCAGCGCGGTGAGGTACGCCTCCTTGCCGGCGCCGGGCAGGCCGAGGTCGTCGCTGGTCTTGAGCACCGTCTCGGGCAGGTTCCGCGCGAGCGCCGTCATCACGGCCGGGTTCGCGACGCCGCCGCCGGACGCGATCACCGTCGTGACGCCGTGCCGCCGGCAGTCATCGGCGACCGTCACCGCGGTGAGCTCGGTCAGCGTGGCCAGGAGGTCCGCGGGGTCGACCGGCGGCAGCCCGGCGAGGGCGGCGTCGAGGTAGGGCGCGTTGAAGTACTCCTTGCCGGTGGACTTCGGCGGCGCGGCGGTGAAGTACGGGTCGGCGAGCAGCCGGGCGAGCAGGTCGGTGCGCACCGACCCGCTGAGCGCGAGCCGGCCGTCGACGTCGCTGCGCTGCCCGGTGACGCGGTGGGCCGCGAGGTCGAGCAGCGCGTTGGCGGGCCCGGTGTCGTAGGCGATCGCCGGCTCGCCGTCGGCGACGACGGTGATGTTCGCGATGCCCCCGAGGTTGAGCGCGGCGACCGGCCGGCCGGTGTCCTCGGCCAGGCCGCGCAGCCACAGCTGGTCGAACGTGCTCGCCAGGGGCGCGCCGTGGCCGCCCGCGGCGACGTCGCGGGCCCGCAGGTCGGCCAGCACCGGCAGCCCGGTCCGCTCGGCGATCCAGGCGGGCTGGCCGAGCTGCAGCGTGCCGCGGACGTGGCCGTCCTCGACCCAGTGGAACACCGTCTGGCCGAGCGAGGCGACGAGGTCCGCACGGCCGCCGGCGAGCTCCTCGGCGCCTCGCGCGGCCGCGTCGGCGAACGCCTGGCCGACGCCGGTGTCGAGCCGCGTCAGCTCGCCGGCGGTGCAGGGGTTCGGCGGCAACGCGGCGAGCAGGCCTTCGCGCAGCGGGTCCGGGTAGGGGACGTCGAGCTCGCCCAGCGGCGTCAGGACCACGGTGCCGTCTTCGGCGTGCAGGTCGGCGGCGGCCACGTCGATACCGTCGATCGACGTGCCCGAAATCAGGCCGATCACCCGGAAGTGGTGGCTCGCGTGCATCCCCATCCGGAGGGGTTTAGTGCAGGCCTCCGGGTGGCGCAACCCGCGTCGTGAAGTCTTGGCCCAATCGGGATCTACGTCGTTATGAATTGCCTGTGCGGACGGGGTGTCCGGGCCGGTGCGGTGCGGATGAAAGGATGGGCGGGTGTCGAGCACCTGGTTTCTGTTCGTAGTCCTGGCCGTCGTCGTGCTGGTCGCCCTCCTGGTGACCGGCCTGCTGGTCGCGCGCAGGCGGCGGATCAGCCTGGACGCCCAGCGCAAGGTCGAGGAGAAGCCGAAGGGCGGCTCTTACGCGGCCAGCGGGGGCATCGCGCTCGCGCCCGGCGGCACGGCTCCGGAAGTCGAGCACCCCGTCGAGGAACGGCCGGAAACCGACGGCCAGCCGGCGGTGGGCGACGACGCCGCCGTGCCGCGCGATTCGGCGCAGCGCACGGTGCGCGACGTCAAGCTGCCGGAAGAGCCGGAGGCCGCTCCCGCCGTCGAAGAGATCGACCCCGCGACCGGCCGCCTGGAGCGGCTGCGCGGCCGGCTGTCGAAGTCGCGGTCGGTGTTCGGGACCAGCCTGCTCGGCCTGCTCGGCGCGGGCGACCTCGACGAAGACTCCTGGCAGGACGTCGAAGACACGCTGCTGATGGCCGACCTCGGTGCGGCCACCACGACCCAGATCGTCGAGCGGCTGCGCGACGAGCTGTCCCGGCGCGCGATCCGGTCGTCGGCCGAGGCGCGCGAGGTGCTGCACGAGGTGCTGACGGCGCAGCTGTCCACCGACAGCGAGCGCGCGGTGCGGGCGCTGCCGCACATCGTCGACGGGCAGAAGCAGCCCGCGGTGGTCCTGGTGGCCGGCGTCAACGGCACGGGCAAGACGACAACCACGGGCAAGCTGGCCCGCGTCCTCGTCGCCCAGGACAAGACGGTGCTGCTGGGCGCGGCGGACACGTTCCGCGCGGCGGCGGCCGACCAGCTGCAGACGTGGGGCGAGCGCGTGGGCGCGGAGGTCGTGCGCGGCAAGGAGGGCGCCGACCCGGCGGCGGTGGCGTTCGACGCGGTCAAGCGCGGCGTGGACACCGGCGTCGACGCGGTCCTGATCGACACGGCGGGCCGGCTGCACACGAAGACGGGCCTGATGGACGAGCTGGGCAAGGTCAAGCGCGTCGTCGAGAAGCAGGCGAAGGTCGACGAGGTCCTGCTCGTCCTCGACGCGACGACGGGCCAGAACGGCCTGATGCAGGCACGCGTGTTCGCCGAGGTCATCGACGTGACGGGCATCGTCCTGACGAAGCTGGACGGCACCGCCAAGGGCGGCATCGTGTTCCAGGTCCAGCGCGAGCTCGGGGTGCCGGTGAAGCTGGTCGGGCTCGGCGAGGGCCCGGACGACCTGGCGCCGTTCGAGCCGGGTGCCTTCGTGGACGCCCTGCTCGGCTAGAGCTTGAAGAGCGGCGTCCCGTCCGCCTTGCGCAGGCCCAGCTGCAGCAGCACCGGCGCGGTCGGGCGGCTCGCCGGGATGAGACAGGGGGACGTCCGGCGCGCGGCCACGGTCAGCCGCGACCAGCCGATGCCCTGCAGGGTGCGCCGGCGCGGGTCGACCACCATCGCCGCGCCGAAGTAGTCGCCACCCGGGACCGCGATGCGGGCGGTGTTCCCCAGGACGACCGAGAACACCGTGCCCGTGCGGCTGCCGGTTTCCTGCAGTGTCAGGATCACCGGCGTGCGCCCCTTCGCGGTGGCGTGGTGCCGCACGGTGATTTCGACGGTCCCGGCGGGAGCCCCGGCCGGGCGCGGCCAGGCGGGGGAGAGCGACGAGCCTTCGAGCGCGCGGTCGACCAGGCGGTCCAGCAGGTTCGAAGCGGCACCCTGGGCGAGCCAGGTCAGCGCGCCGGTGTGCGTGTCCATGCGGCCTCCGGCGATATTCAGGTGACGGGGCCCGCGCGGCGGCGCACACTCCGGGCATGCCCGGTTGACGCACTTCCGCTCGTGCCCCTCCTCGTAGCAGACGCCCCGAAGCCGTCATTCGCTACGAGAGAGGACCAATCATGACTGTCATCACCGGCGACCGGGTCCGGTTGCGCCCGATCGTCGCAACCGACCGCGCCCGCCTGCGCGAGATCCTCGCCACTCCGGAGGTCGCCCGCTGGTGGGGCGACCCCGACACCGAGGCCGAAGGCCTGTACACCGTCGAGGACGGGTTCACCTGCTACGCCATCGAACTCGACGGCGTGGTCGTCGGGCTGATCCAGAGCTGCGAGGAGCTGGACCCGCAGTACCGCCACGCGGGCATCGACATCTCGGTGCACCCGGACTTCCACGGCCGCGGCGTCGGCACGGACGCGCTGCGCGCCCTGGCCCGCCACCTGCTCGAAGCCGGCGGCCACCACCGCCTGACGATCGACCCGGCGGCGTCGAACGAGACGGCGATCCGGGTCTACACGAAGGTGGGATTCCGCCCGGTCGGCCTGCTGCGCGACTACGAGCGCGCCCCGGACGGCACCTGGCACGACGGCCTGCTGATGGACCTGCTGAAAGGGGAGCTGACCTAAACCGTGACGGTCGCCTGGGAGAGGCTCGCCCCCAACGCGTCCGCCACCCGCTGCACCGCCGGGGCGATGTGCGCCACCGCCTCGGCGGTCAGCCGCCCGGACGGGCCCGACACCGACACCGCGGCGGGCACCGGTGCGCCCGGCACCGCCACCGCGACGCACCGGACCCCCAGCTCCTGCTCCGCCTCGTCCAGCGCGTAGCCCTGCTCGGCGATCCGGGAAAGCTCGACGGCCAGCAGGTCCGCGTCGGTGAACGTGTGCTCGGTATAAGCCGGCATGCCGGTCCGCGAAAGCAGTGAACGCACGTCGGACGACGGCAGGTGCGCCAGCATCGCCTTGCCGACGCCCGTGCCGTGGGGCAGCAGCCGGCGGCCGACCTCGGTGAACATCCGCATCGAGTGCTTCGAGGGCACCTGGGCCACGTACACGACTTCGTCGCGTTCCAGGACCGCCAGGTTCGCCGTCTCGCCGACCTCCTCGACCAGCTCCGCCAGCAGCGGCCGGGCCCAGGCGCCGAACTGCATGCTCGCGTTCTCGCCGAGCCGGATCAGCCGCGCGCCCAGCGCGTAGCGGCGGTTGGTGTTCTGCCGGACGTACCCCAGGTCGACCAGGGTGCGGATGAGCCGGTGGATCGTCGGCATCGGCAGCCCGGACAGCGTCGCGAGCTCGGACAGACTGGCCTCCCCGCCGGTGTCCGCGAGGTGTTCCAGCAGCTCGAAGGCACGCTGCAGGGACTGGACGCCGCCGTCGCGCCCGTTCTTCTCCGCTGCCACCGGTGGCCCTCCTTACGTCGGCGTTGAGGTTCCGCTATGCAGAAACTATAGTCCGGCTGGTAGAAAACCGTAGGGCCGTTATCCAAAGATCCGAACCTTCGAGGTGTTTCCCCATGTCTTCTGAAGTCCAGGTGCTGGGCGATCCGGTCGAGCGCGGTGACGAGATCCTCACTCCGGAGGCGCTCGACTTCCTCGCCGGCCTGCACGACGCCTTCGCCGGCCGTCGCGACGAGCTGCTCCAGGCGCGGGGCAAGCGGCGCGAGGAGGCCCGGACCACCGGCAGGCTCGACTTCCTGCCGGAGACGAAGGAGATCCGCGAGGCCGACTGGCAGGTCGCCGGCGCCCCGCCCGCGCTGCGCGACCGCCGCGTCGAGATCACCGGGCCGACCAGCCGCAAGATGACCATCAACGCGCTCAACTCCGGCGCGAAGGTGTGGCTCGCCGACCTCGAGGACGCCAACACGCCGCACTGGGCGAACGTCGTGTCCGGCCAGGTCAACCTGTACGACGCCGTCCGCGAGACGATCTCGCTGGAGAGCGGCGGCAAGAGCTACGCGCTGAAGGACGACGTCGAGCACGCCACGATCGTGGTCCGCCCGCGCGGCTGGCACCTGCCCGAGCGCGGCCTGTCCTTCGGCGGCCGCGAAGCCGTCGGCGCGCTCGTCGACTTCGGCCTGCACTTCTTCCACAACGCGGCCGAGCAGCTCAAGCGCGGCAAGGGCCCGTACTACTACCTGCCGAAGATGGAGAGCCACCTCGAAGCGCGGCTCTGGAACGACGTCTTCACCCACTCGGAGAAGGCGCTCGGCATCGAGCACGGGACCGTCCGCGCGACCGTGCTGATCGAGACCATCCCGGCCGCGTTCGAGATGGAGGAGATCCTCTACGAGCTGCGCGAGCACGCGTCGGGCCTCAACGCGGGCCGCTGGGACTACCTGTTCAGCGTGATCAAGTACTTCCGCGACGCGGGCGAGAAGTTCGTGCTGCCGGACCGCAACTCCGTCACCATGACCGCGCCGTTCATGCGCGCCTACACCGAGCTGCTGGTGCGCACCTGCCACAAGCGCGGCGCGTTCGCGATCGGCGGCATGGCCGCGTTCATCCCGAGCAAGGACCCCGAGGCCAACCAGGGCGCCTTCGACAAGGTGCACGCGGACAAGTCCCGTGAGGCCGGCGACGGTTTCGACGGCTCCTGGGTCGCGCACCCGGGCATGGTCGAGCTCTGCAAGGAGGAGTTCGACAAGGTCCTCGGCGACGAGCCGAACCAGCTCGGGCGCACCCGCGACGAAGTCAGCGTGACCGCCGACCAGCTGCTGGACGTCGCCTCGACGCCGGGCGGCGCGACGGCGGCCGGCCTGCGTGCCGCGGTCGACGTCGGCGTCCGCTACATCGCGTCCTGGCTGAGCGGCAACGGCGCGGCGGCGATCCACAACCTGATGGAGGACGCGGCCACGGCGGAGATCTCGCGGTCGCAGATCTGGCAGTGGGTCAAGAACGGGACCACGCTGGACACCGGCGACGTCGTGACGTCGGAGCTGGTGCGCGGCGTGCTGGCCGACGTCCGCGGCGAGCTCGCCCGCGAGCTGCCCGCCGACCGGCTGCTGCCGGCCATCGAGCTGTTCGAGCAGGTCGCGCTGGCCGACGAGTTCCCCGACTTCCTGACGCTGCCCGCCTACGAGCGGATCAAGTAGTGCGTCTTCCCGAAGACGTCTACGCCGCCGCCGACGCGCGCCTGGCCGAGGCCGACGCGCGCGTCGCGGCGGCGTACCCGGGGGAGCGGCCGGGACGGCAGCCGGTGCACACGGTCTACGTCCCGGCGTCGCAGTACCGGACCCGCCTGGTCGCCGACTGGGGCAAGCAGGCGATGCGCGTCTTCATCGAGCACGACGAGCTCCTCGGCGTCGACGCCGATGTGTACGAACGCGTCCGCGCGAAGCTGCTGACCGAGCCGATCGAGGACCTGCGGATCGACTTCGAGGACGGCTACGGCCGCGTGCCCGACGACGTCGAGGACGCGGCCGCGCGGGCGGCGGGCCAGACCCTGGCCACCACCGGCGGGACGCCGTTCTGCGGCATCCGCTTCAAGAGCTTCGAAGCGGCGACGCGCCGGCGTGGCATCCGCACCCTGGACCTGTTCCTGGGTTCGCTGCTCGACAACGGGCCGCTGCCGCCCGGGTTCGTCGTCACGCTGCCGAAGGTGACGGCGGTCGAGCAGGTGTCGGTGGCCGCGGAGGTCCTGGAGCGCTTGGAATCCGCGTACGGCCTCGATCCCGGGACGCTGCGGTTCGAGGTCCAGATCGAGACGGCCCAGTCCATTGTGGACCTCGACGGGACGCTGTCGGTGGCGCGGATCGTGCAGGCCGCGTCGGGCCGGTGCTCGGGCCTGCACTACGGGACGTACGACTACAGCGCGGGCCTGGGCATCGCGGCGGCGTACCAGAGCATGGAGCACCCGGCGGCGGACCTGGCGAAGGGCCTGATGCAGGTCGCGGCGGCGGGCACCGGCGTCCGGTTGTCCGACGGCTCGACCAACCGCCTGCCCATCGGCGACGCGCTCCCGGAGGCGTGGGCCGAGCACCTGCGCCTGGTACGCCGGTCCTTGGAGCGCGGCTTCTACCAGGGCTGGGACCTGCACCCGCACCAGCTGCCGACGCGCTTCGCGGCGACGTACACGTTCTACCGCGAAGGCTTCTCGGCGGCGGTGGAGCGGTTGCGGGCGTACGCGGAGAAGCAAGCCGGGGGAGTCCTCGACGAACCGGCGACGGCCCAGGCCTTGGCGGTCTACCTGCTGCGCGGCCTGGACTGCGGTGCCCTGGACGAGACCGAGCTGCCGTTCGGGCGGCCGGAACTGGAGAAGTACGCGCTACGGCTCGCGTGAGAGCCGGGCGCGGTCGGCGGCCGACCGGCCGGCGTGCCAGCCCTCGTGGCTGCGCACGGTCACCGATTTGCTGACCACCGCGGGGAAGAGCGTGGTGAAAGCCGACTCCACCGCCAGGTCGTGCGAGGCCAGCACCGGCAGCAGCCGGTCCGGGTCCGGCGACTCCGCGATCGTCGCTTCGGCGGCCTGGTCGAGCCGCTCGCCGATGCGGGTCGCGTACGAGACGAGGAACGACTTCCGGAACGCCCGGTCCCGGCCGGCGGGGTCGGCGATCATCGCCCGCGTCGCCTGGACGAGCAGGGACGTGGTCAGCAGCGCGACGGCGTCCAGGTCGTCCTCGTCGCCGACGACGGTGACGAAGTCCCAGCGCGAGTCGTAGACGGCCCGGCAGCGGTTCGCCCTCGCGACCACGTGGACCAGCAGCGACTTCGCGTCGACGTAAGGGGTGTCGAGCCAGATCCGGCGGGACGCGGGCAGCTCGGGCCCGGCTTCGACCAGCACCCGGTCGAGGGCGTGCCGCGTCATGAGCTCCTGCGCCTTCGCCGAAAGGGCTTCGGCCTCCTCCGGGAACGAGCTCGATTCGGCTTTCGCCAGCAGCGCGCGGACGCGGCTCAGCTTCTTCTCGTCCACAGTGTGGCGGGCCGGTGCCGCGGTTCCCGGCGGGACGAGGGCCGGCAAGGTCAGCAGGAAGCCCAGGGCTTCGATGACGGAGGTCAGCGCCTCGGCCGGGGTCAGGATGTGCTTCGCCGCCCACTGCGTCAGGTGCGGCTCGGACTCCGTCCACCAGCGGACGGCACCCACCTCGTCGAGCTGGTCCGCATGCGCGGCCAGCGTGTCGAGCACGAAGGACCGGGCGAACTCGTCGACGCGCCGCCGGGCGGCTTGCTGGAGGTCTTCGGGCTGCCAGCCGCCCCGGCAGGCCCGGGCGATCAGCTGCTGTCCGGCCCGGTGGGCGCCTTCGGCCGCCTCGGCCGGCAGTTCGAGGTCCGGTGCCAGCCGGTTCGCGCTCTTCCCGGCCGCGCCGCGGACTCCGCGCGCGACCTCGGAGGCGGCGGCCAGCAGTGCGTCGCCGAACTCCTCGGCGGTCCGAGGCCGCGCGGTCTCTTCGGCCGGAACGCGTCGCTTCTGCTTGCCCACGTCGCGAGTGTGCCGCAGCCCGGTCACCTTCCCGGCGGCCGCCCCGTCGGGAAGGCATGCACACCGCCGTCATCATCATCGTGATCGTCCTGAACGCCGGAATCGGCGTCGCCGACCTGCTCAAGGCCCGTTTTGTGCTCGCCACGTCGGCCGCCGTCGACGTGCCGCCGAGCTGGCTGCCGATGCTCGGCACGCTGAAGCTCGCCGGCGCGGCCGGCCTCACGCTGGGCCTGCTCGGCGTGCCCGCCCTGGGGGTCGCCGCCGGGATCGGCCTGGTCCTGTTCTACGCCGGGGCCATCGTCGCGCACATCCGAGCCCGCAAGTTCGCCACCGGCGCTGCCCCGCTGCTCTTCCTCGGCTTGGCCGCGGCGACGCTGCTCTAACGCAGCCGCGGAAGGGCGTCCCGCGCGAAGTGGCTCAGTGTCCGCAGGTCATCGGCGAACCGCTCGCGGTGCTCCGGCGGCAACGGCCTGAAGAAGAACTGCTCGATGTTCTCGACGTGCAGCCGGCTCGCCCGCACCGTGGTCTCTTCGCCGAGCGGAGTCAGCCTCACGAGCTGGACGCGCCCGTCGCGCGGGGACGCCGTCCGCGTCACCAGGCCGAGCGATTCCATCCGGTCGACCAGCCGGGTCGCCCCGCCCGTCGTGAGCACCTGCTCCTGTGCGACCGAGCGCATGGTCAGCCCGCCCGCACCCGCGCGGCCCACGATCAGCAGCACCTCGTACATCAGGTGCGTGATCCCGCATTCGCGTTCCAGTGCCCGCCCGAGCAGGTACTCGAGCCGGTTCGCCGCGCCCTGCAGCCGCCCGAAGGCCAGCACCCGCGGGTCGTACCCCGCCTGCTGGGCCGAAGTGATTTCGTCGCTCATCCCGGCTGGTCTCCCGCGCACAACGCCAGGTAGACGTCGAGCTGGTCGGTGAACTCGGTCAGGTCCGCGCCGAGCAGCTCGCCGGCCCGGCCGATGCGGTAGCGCAGGGTGTTGACGTGGACGTGCAGGGCTTTCGCCGCCCGCGTCGGCGAGCCCGAGCACTCGAGGAACACCCGGACGGTGTGCACCAGGTCCGAATGCTGCTCGGCGTCGTAGTCCAGCAGCGGCCCGAGGACACGCCGTCGCAGCGCCGCCCGCACCCCGGCGGGGGCGCCGGCCAGCAGCAGCTGGTGCGCGTCCACCTCGCCGGCCGTGACCACCGGGACGCGCCGCCGGGCCGCGACCTCCAGCGCGTACCGGGCCGACTCCCACGCCTCGTCCCGGGGGCCGGGATCGCCGACCCCGCAATAAATCCGCTTCGCCCGGAGCAATGGTTCCACAGTGGACAGTTCGGTCGCGGCGGGCTGCCGTGCGGTGGCCGCGACGGAAGTGTCCCCGGCGGACTCCAGCAGGAGCGCGTCCGGCAGCAGCTCCAGCAGGACGTCCCGGCTCTCATCGCTGCCTTCGGTCCGCAACGCGACGACGCGCGCTTCGCCGGGTAATTCGGCTTCAGGTCGTGGAGAACGAGCCCGCGTGACGCCCACCAGCCCGGCGAGCTCTTCGGCCAGTTCCGCCTGTGCCGTGCTCAGCGGCCCGCCGACGGCGATCAGCCACGGAACGGCGTGCCGTCCCTCGACCGGGACCACCGTCAGTGAACCGGGCTCCTTGGCCGCGTACCGGCGGATGACGTCCGGCGCCGGCGCCGGCAGCGGGGCGGCCCCGGCGACCACCCGGCCGAGCCCCGACAGCACCCAGCACGGCAGCCCGAGCTCCGCCGACGCGCGCTCCAGCAGCGTCTCGACGGGCGCGTCCGCGGCGGCCTGCAAACGTTTGCGCGCGCTCTCGGACGCGGCCGCGAGCGCCAGCACCACCTGCTCGGTGATCACCGAGAACGACAGGTCGGTGGGCACTTCCAGCAGCGGGATCCGGTGCCGTTCGCAGGCCTCGGCGACGTCGGCGGGGATGCCGCCGGAGTCGGCGCCGGAGGCGGCCAGCGCCGCCGCCCCCGCCCTGGCCAGCGCGGCCACGAACGGCTCGGCGTCCCCCGGCCGCCGCCACCAGAGCAGACCGGACAGCACCAGTTCGCCCGCCGACAGATACCGTCCGGGGTCGGGCAGCTCCGTGACGTAGATGCGCGTCACGGGCCGGTCGAGCAGGTCGGCCCCGGCCAGCGGGCGCAACCGCAGCCCCGGCAGGCCGAGCAGAGTTTTCACGGTCGTCATCAGGCTTGTAGGAAAGCACAAACGCACCGGGTTTCGCTGCCGTGCGTTTCATGGCCCCTGCCGTTGCCGCCCGCTCCCGGTTGGGCGTCTACTGGTCTATCGCCCTCACGAAGGAGCAACAACGGTGGAGTTCCTGCGTCCTACGACGCTCGCCGAGGCCCTGGCCCTCAAAGCTGAGCGTCCCGACGCCGTGCCCATCGCCGGTGGCACCGACGTCATGGTCGAGCTGAACTTCGACCACCGGCGCCCTGACGCCCTGCTGGACCTGACCACGGTCCCGGAGCTGACGGAGTGGTCCACATCGGACGGCACGGTCCGGCTCGGCGCCGGCGTCCCGTACTCCCGCGTCATCGCCGAGCTGGGTGAATCCGTCCCGGCCCTGGCCATGGCGTCGCGCACGGTCGGGTCACCCCAGATCCGCAACCGCGGCACCGTCGGCGGCAACCTCGGTGCGGCGTCGCCCGCCGGCGACACCCACCCGGTGCTGCTCGCCCTGGACGCGCGGGTCGAGGCCGCCTCCGTCCGGGGGACCCGGATCCTCCGCGCGGAGGAGTTCTACGTCGGCGTGAAACGCCACGCCCTCGACCCGGACGAGCTGATCACCGCCGTCCACCTGCCCGCGCACGCCGGGCCGCAGCAGTTCGCCAAGGTCGGGACGCGCAACGCCATGGTCATCGCGGTCTGCTCGTTCGCACTGTGCCTCCGCGGCGGCGCGGTGGGCGCCGCGATCGGGTCGGCCGCCCCCACCCCGCGCCGGGCTCGCGCCGCCGAGGAGTTCCTGGCCGCCGAGCTGCCCTGGACGTCGACGCAGGCACTGCCGGACTCCTTGAAGCGACGCTTCGGTGAGCTGGTGGCCGAAGCGACGTCGCCGATCGACGACGTCCGCGGCAGCGCCGCCTACCGCAAGCACGCGCTGTCGGTGCTCGCACGGCGTACGTTGACCTGGGCCTGGGACGAACACCGGACGGGGGAGCGGGCATGCGCCTGAATGTCACGATCAACGGCGAGAAACGGCAGGCCGACGACGTCTGGGAAGGCGAAAGCCTGCTCTACGTCCTGCGCGAGCGGCTGGGCCTGCCGG
The DNA here is from genome assembly GCF_040650695.1 of Amycolatopsis sp. NPDC048633. Lineage (NCBI taxonomy): Bacteria > Bacillati > Actinomycetota > Actinomycetes > Pseudonocardiales > Pseudonocardiaceae > Amycolatopsis > Amycolatopsis sp. NPDC048633. The sequence continues at coordinate 164,786 of NZ_JBEZHS010000009.1, read as the reverse complement.
GCTCGAAGAACGCCTGTGAGCAGGGCGAATGCGGCTCTTGCACGGTCTACCTCGACGACCTCCCGGTGTGCGCCTGCCTGGTCGCGGCCGGGCAGGCCGAGGACCGCGTGGTGCGCACGGTCGAAGGCCTGGCCGACGGCGCCACGCTCGACCCCGTCCAGCAGTCCTTTGTGGACCAAGGCGCGGTGCAGTGCGGGTTCTGCACGCCGGGCCTGGTCGTCGCCGCGCACGACCTGCTGAACCGCGTGCCCGATCCGAGCGACGAGGAGATCCGCGAAGCGCTGGCCGGCAACCTCTGCCGCTGCACCGGCTACGAAAAGATCCTCGACGCCGTGCGCGCCGTGGCGAAGGGTGGTGTCGCGTGAGGACACTCATCACCGGCGGGGCGATCGCCACGGTCAGCGGCGAGGAGTACGCGAACGGGCACGTCGTCGTCGAGAACGACCGCATCGCCGAAGTCGGCGAAGGCGTCTACACGGGCGAGTTCGACGAGCGCGTCGACGCGTCGGGCTGCCTGGTCACACCCGGGCTCATCAACACCCACCACCACCTCTACCAGTGGGCGACCCGCGGGATGGCCGCCGACCACACGCTCTTCGAGTGGCTGGTCGCGCTCTACCCGGTCTGGGGCCGCCTCGACGACGGGATCACGCACGCCGCGGGCACCGCCGGGATGGCCAGGCTCGCCCTGACCGGCTGCACGACCGTCGCCGACCACCACTACGTCTTCCCGCGCGACGGTGGCGACCAGGTCGCGGCGCTGGCCTCGGCCCGGCAGCGGATCGGCGTCCGGCTGCACGTCGTGCGCGGGTCGATGGACCGCGGCGAGTCCGACGGCGGGCTGCCGCCGGACAACCTCGTCGAGTCCACGGAGGAGGCGCTGACCGGCACCGAAGCGGCGATCGGCCGCTTCCACGACGATTCGGCGGAGGCGCACCTGCAGATCGCCGTCGGCCCGTGCTCGCCGTTCTCGGTCACCGAACGGCTGATGTCCGGCGCGGCCGACCTGGCGCGCAGCAAGGGTGTCCGGCTGCACACGCACCTCGCCGAAACCCTCGACGAAGAGCAGCAGTGCCTCGCCGAGGTCGGCTGCACGCCCGCCGAGTACGCCGACAAGCTCGGCTGGCTCGCCGACGACGTCTGGCTCGCGCACACCATCCACCTCGCGCCCGACGCGATCCGCCGCTTCGGCGCGACCGGCACCGGCTCGGCGCACTGCCCGACGTCCAATGGCCGCATCGGCGCCGGCATCGCCCCGGTCCGCGACCTCCTGGACGCCGGGGTAGCGGTCGGGCTCGGCGCCGACGGGGCCGCGTCCAACGAGTCCGGCGGCCTCGGCGAAGAGCTCCACCAGGCGTTGCTGCAGGCCCGCCAGCGCGGCGGACCACGCGGGCTGACCACACGCGAGGCGTTGTGGATGGGCACCATGGGCGGGGCCCGCTGCCTGGGCCGCGCGGACGACCTGGGCTCGATCGAGCCCGGGAAGCTCGCCGACCTGGCGATCTGGGACCTGACCGGCCTGAACTACGCCGGGATCACCGATCCGGTCGCGGCGCTGGTGCTGGGCACCACGCCGCCGGTGCGCCGGCTGTTCGTCGGCGGCAAGGCCGTCGTCGAGGACGGCACGCTGCGCGAAGCCGACGAGTCCGAGATCGCCCGCGAGCTGGCGGCCGCGAGCGCCCGGTTGCGGGAGAGCCGATGACCACCACCGTCAGCACCCAGACGGTCGACGGCGTCGGCACGTCGCCGCAGCGCCCCGACGGCATCGTGAAGGTCCGCGGCGAGTTCGCGTATTCGTCGGACCTGTGGCACGAGGACATGGTGTGGGGCGTGACCCTGCGCAGCCCGCACCCGTACGCGCGGATCACCGGCATCGACATCACCGAAGCCCTTGCCGTGCCGGGCGTGTACGCGGTGCTGACGCACGAGGACGTCCCGGGCGTCAACCGGTACGGCCTCGAGCACACCGACCAGCCGGTGCTGGCGTCCGAAGTCGTGCGCTACCAGGGCGAGCCGGTGGCGCTGGTCGCCGCCGACCACCCGGAGACGGCGCGCCGCGCGATGAAGCGGATCGTCGTTTCCTACGAAGAGCTTTCTCCGGTAACCGACTCCGAAGCGGCCGTCGCGGGCGAAGGGCCTTCGCTGCACTCTGGCGGGAACGTCGTCCGGCACGTGAAGATCCGCCGTGGACCGCAGGACTTGGCCGCTGACGTCGTGGTCTCGGGCGTCTACGAGGTCGGCATGCAGGACCAGGCGTTCCTCGGGCCGGAGTCCGGGCTCGCCGTGCCGGACACCGAAGGCGGCGTCGACCTGTATGTCGCGACGCAGTGGCTGCACGTGGACCAGCAGCAGATCGTCGCCGCGCTGGGCCTGCCGACCGAGAAGGTGCGGCTGACCCTCGGCGGCGTCGGCGGGGCGTTCGGCGGCCGCGAGGACCTGTCGATGCAGGTGCACGCGTGCCTGCTCGCGCTGCACACCGGCAAGCCGGTGAAGATGGTCTACAACCGCGAAGAGTCCTTCTACGGCCACGTCCACCGCCACCCGGCGAAGATGTACTACGAGCACGGCGCCACTCACGACGGTCGTCTCGTGTACGTGCGTACGCGGCTGTACCTCGACGGCGGCGCGTACGCGTCTTCGACGGGCGCGGTCGTCGCGAACGCGGCCACGCTCGGTGTCGGACCGTACAAAGTGGACAGTACGGCGATCGACTGCTGGGGCACCTACACGAACAACCCGCCGTGCGGCGCGATGCGCGGCTTCGGCGCGGTGCAGGCCGCGTTCGGCTACGAGTCGCAGATGGACAAGCTCGCGGCCGCGTGTGGACTGGACCCGGTCGAGATCCGCGTCCGCAACGCGATGAGCGAGGGCGACCTGATGCCGACCGGCCAGGTCGTCGATTCCGCCGCGCCGGTCGCGGAACTGCTGGGGCTGGTGCGGGACAAGCCGATGCCGCCGGAACGGCCGTTCGACCTGCGGCACATGCCGGGCGGCGTCTCGAACACGACCCACGGCGAAGGCGTCGTCCGCGGGGTCGGGTACGCCGTCGGGATCAAGAACGTCTGCTTCTCCGAGGGCTTCGACGACTACTCGACGGCCCGGGTGCGCCTGCAGCTGGTCGGCGGCGAGCCGGCGGCCACGGTGCACACCGCGGCCTGCGAGGTCGGCCAGGGCCTGGTCACGATCATGCAGCAGATCGTGCGGACCGAGCTGGGCGTCGAGCAGGTGACGATCCTGCCGATGGACACCTCGATCGGCAACGGCGGCTCGACGTCGGCGTCGCGCCAGACCTACGTCACCGGCGGCGCCGTCCAGGCCGCCTGCACGGCGGTGCGGGCGCGGCTGCTTTCCCGGTTCGACCAGAAGGTGCGCGTCGTCGGCGGCAAGCTCGTCGCGGCCGACGGCCAGGTGCTCGCCGACCTGGTGGACGTCCTCGGCGACGACGTCTACGACGAAACGGTGGAGTGGCGGCACCGGCCCACTTCCGGTCTGGATCCGGAAACCGGGCAGGGGAGTGCGCACGTGCAGTACGCGTTCGCCGCGCACCGGGCGGTCGTCGACGTCGACACCGAGCTGGGCCTGGTCAAGGTGGTCGCGCTGGACTGCGCCCAGGACGTCGGCAAGGCGCTGAACCCCCAAGCCGTGCTGGGCCAGATCCAGGGCGGTTCGGCGCAGGGGCTCGGGCTCGCGGTGATGGAGGAGATCCAGACCTCCGGCGGGAAGATCCGGAACCCCTCCTTCACCGACTACCTGATCCCGACGGTCCTGGACATGCCGCCGATGAGCATCGACGTCCTGGAACGCCCGGACCCGCACGCGCCGTACGGCCTGCGCGGGGTCGGCGAGCCGCCGACGATCTCGTCGACCCCGGCGATCGTGGCCGCGATCCGCGCCGCGACCGGGCTCGCGCTCCCGCGCGTCCCGGTGCGGCCGGAGCACCTCACGGGGACTTGAGCTACTTGAGACTCCAGTTCTGGTTGGCGTCGTCGTTGCAGCCCCAGAGCTCGAGCTGAGTGCCGTTGACGTTGCCGGCGGGCTTGTCGCCGCCGGTGACGTCGACGCACAGGCCGGACTGCGTGCCGGTGATCGAGCCGTCCACGTTCAGCTTGAACTTCTGGTTCGTGCCGCCGTGACAGGTCCAGGCGATGAGCTTGGTCCCGGCCGCGGTGCCGCCGTCGTCGGCGTCGAGGCAGAGGCCGTTCGCCTTCAGCTCACCGGCGCTGGTGAACGTCCAGGACTGGTTCGCTCCGCCGTCGCAGTCCCAGATGTCGACCTTGGTGCCGGGCGTCGTGAGGTTGCCGTTGATGTCGATGCAGCGTGACGACGACGCGCCCTGAAGCGGATGGGCGGTGCCGATGCTGCTGCCGCTCGCGTTGGCCTTCACGCGGTAGATGACCGTGCTGTGCGACGGGACGTTCGCGCTGATCGTGCCGGTGCTCGTGGTCAGCTCCTTCGACCAGAGGTTGGTCAGCCGGTAGTTCGCCGCGCTGGGCAGCCCGGCCGCGGCGGCCGTGGTCGAGACGGTTTTCGTGGTGGTGTTCTCGTTGAACAGCACGACGGCGACGTCCCCGCCCTGGAGGGGTTTCGCCAGGACGTCCAAGCCGCCGCTGGACGAGATCCGCGTGGCCTGCTTGCCGAGCGGGTCCTGGTCGACGGCGATGACGTCGCCGTTGAGGTAGGTCGAGAAGGTGGCGACGCTGGCGGAGCGCAGGTCGGCGCCGGCGATCAGGGGCGCGGCCATCGCGGCCCAGAGCGTGAAGTGGGCGCGGTCCTCCTGGAAGTCCATGCCGTCGCCGACCTCGAGCATGTCGGGGTCGTTCCAGGCGCCGGGCTTCGCGGCGGACGCGAGGCCGACGTTCTGGCGGTAGAGCGAGTCGATGCTGCCCCAGTTGTTGGTGATGTCCCCGGTGGTGCGCCACAGGTTGCCGACGTCCGGCGCCCAGGTCGACGGGGAGAAGTTGCCCCACTCGCAGATGCTGTAGGCGATCGGGCGGCCGGTGGCCTTCAGCGCGTCGCGCATCGCGGAGTAGCGGCGGATGTAGTCCTGCTGGGTCTCGCCGCCGGGGCTGCCGCAGTTGTCGTACTTGAGGTAGTCGACGCCCCAGCTCGCGTAGCTGTTCGCGTCGGTCTGCTCGTGGCCGAGGCTGCCGGGGTAGTGCTGGCAGGTTTCGGTGCCGGCGCTCTCGTAGATCCCGAACTTCATCCCGCGCGCGTGGATGTAGTCACCGAGGGCCTTGAGGCCGCTGGGGAACTTCGCGGGGTCGGCGACGAGCTTGCCGGCGGCGTCGCGGTTGCGGGTCATCCAGCAGTCGTCGAGGTTGACGTAGGTGTAGCCGCGGTCGCGCATCCCGGAGCTGACCATGAGGTCGGTGGTCTGCTTGACCAGGGTTTCGTTGATGTTGCACTCGAAGGTGTTCCAGGTGTTCCAGCCCATCGGCGGGGTGCGGAGGAGACCGTTTTCGAGGGCGCCGGCCGGTGGGCTGAGGAGCCCCACGGCGGCGATGGCGGTGGCGAGGACGGCGAGGACTCGGCGCATGGCGCTCCAACCGGACGACGGTGTGAGGCAGGAGGACTAGACCACTGCGAAGCAGCACCGAGCAGCATCCGTGTTGGATGCTGCTCGGTCAAGCGCCATTTTGAGTATTCTTGTTGGATTCCCGACTAAAGTTGCCCGTTTTCCCCCTGGAGTCGCCTGGCGACGTCCACGGACGTGGCTCCAGCGACGGCCATGGCCTCGGTGTCCCGAAGCGCGCGACAGAGGACGAAGGCGCCTTCGAGGCTGTTGACGACGGAGATGGTCAGCGTCCGGGCGGCCTCCCGGCTGATCCCGAACTTGGCGAACTTCTCGGTGCCGGCCTCGATCCACGCGGTGAAGACGTCGGCGGTGGCTTCCCTCAGTGGCTCGTTGGTGCTCGCGACCTCGAGGGCCACGGTCGCGATCGGGCAGCCCTCGACGTAGTCGGTGGCTTCGAGCGTCGCGATCCCGGCGGCGAAGAACGCCTCGATCCCGCTGATCAGGTCCGGAGCCGGGTCGATGAACAGGTCGAACAGCTGAATGTAGGCCAGCCCGGAGCTCCGGACGACCTCGGTGCCGAGCTGCTCCTTCCCGCCGGGGAAGAAGTGGTACAGCGACCCGAACGGCGCGTTCGCCTCACTGACGATCTGCTTCAGCCCGGTGCCGGTGTACCCGTTGCGCCGGAACAGCTCGGCGCCGGCGGCCATGATGCGTTCCTTGGTCCCTGCCACGGATCCGAGAATACGCGTTCGTTAGAGCGTTCTATCAACTTCGGCCGTGGCGGACGTGCGGCGCAGCGGTCAGTGGATGTCCCAGGCCGGGCCCGGGTCCTCGGCGTCGTCGCGCAGGATCGTGCCCTCGATCAGCCCGTACGGCCGGTCCGCCGCGTAGAACACCTCGTTGTCGTTCTTCAGCCCGAACGGGCTCAGGTCCACCAGGAAGTGGTGCTTGTTCGGCAGCGACAGCCGCACCTCGGCGACCTCCGGTCGCTGTTCGAGCACCGCCTGGCCCATCGCGTACAGCGTCTGCTGCAGCGAAAGGCTGTGCTTCGTCGCGAACGTCTCCAGCATCACGCGCCGGATCTCGCGGTGGCTCTCGGCCCAGTCGACGTCTTCGCCCTCGTAGCGCCACTTCGCCGTGACGGCGGTGGCGAGGATCCGGTCGTCGGTCTCGGCGAGCGTCGTGTACTGGTCGCGCGGGAAGCCGTGGAATTCCGAACCGGTGGACTTGAGCAAGGTCAGCCCGTCGATGCCGGACACGATCCACGCGCGCCCGTCCCGGACCGTCACGGCGGTGGTGCGCCGCTCGTCGCCGGAGCGGCTGAACGCGTGGTCGTGCGGCTCGCCGCCGACCGGGATCCGGTCCCAGCCGTGTTCGTCGATCTTGACCCGGGCGCCGGTGATGTTCCCTTGCGTGCCGGTGAAGTGCCGCGCCAGGCGCAGGCCGAAGTCCTCGATCTCGCCGACCGGCGCCTCCTTCGCGAAGGCGTACACGGTGTTCTTCTGCGTGTCGGTCGCGAGCACGCCCGCGTTGTCGCCGGTGAGGTGCGTCGCGGCCAGCTCGCCGCGCAGCGACGTCGACACAGTGAGGTCCTTCAGGTGGTGCACGGGGCCGTCGCGGCGCACCGTCACCAGGCGGACCTCCGCCTTGCCGTACTGGTTGGGGCCCAGGGTGATGGCCACGGTTCAGCTCCCTCGGTAGGTCGAATAGGCGAACGGGCTGAGCAGGAGCGGCACGTGGTGGTGCGCCGCGGGGTCGGAGATCCGGAAGGTGAGCGCCACCTCCGGGAAGAACGCGTCCGGGCCCAGGTAGGCGCCGGTGTCGAAGACCAGGCGGTAGGTGCCGGGGTCCAGGGTTTCGGGGCCGAGGTCACGGATGCGGCCGTCGTCGTCGGTGCGCCCGTCGGCGATCGGCTTCCCTTCGGCGGTCTCGAAGCGCACGGCGATGCCCTTCGCGGGGCGTCCGGTCGCCGTGTCGAGGACGTGGGTGGTCACGAGGCTCACGCGGTCACCGCTTTCGCGAGTCGGAGTTCGGCGATCTTCAGGAGTTCCCGGCCGGCGACGGCGAGTTCGGTCGCGGGGTCGTTCTCCAGCCGTTCGCGCAGGATCTTCAGCAGTTCATCGCCACTACGCCCGCTGGCGCACACGAGGTAGACGTGCCCGAATTTGGCTTCATACTCGGCGTTCGCTGCGGCGAAGGCGTCGGCGTTGTCCACACCGGACTGTTCCGATCGCGACCAGTCGCCCTCGGTGCCTCGCTGCTTCGGCTTTTCCCCGATCCGGGGGTGGGCGGCCATGGCCTGCCGGATCTCGTCGCTGCTCAACGGCAGGTCGGCGGCGGCTTTCAGTGCGTCCAGGTCGGCGTACGGCCGGCGTTCGAGAATCGCGTCCACCCAACGGGGGACGGCGAGACAGGCGGTCAGCGCCGGCCGGACGTCATCGGCGTCCGCGGCGTTGAAGTCGGTGAGGGTGAGCGGCACGGGGAACTCCTCGTGAGTGGCGTCCCGCTGACCGTACGTCGGCGTCGGAGTTCCGTCAACATTTTGTTGAAAGCCCTGGTCAGTCGGCTTCCCGGTTGAGGTAGTTGTAGACGGTGAACCGCGTGACGCCCAGCGCGTCGGCCACCGAGGAGACGGATTTCCGCAGGCCGAAGGCCCCGCGTTCCCGGAGGACGCGCACGGCTCGCTGCTTCCCGGCGCGGTCGAGCTCACCCAGCTTGGCACCCATTTCGCGCTCGACGTCGGCGATGAGCCGGGCCAGTGCGTCGGTCAGTTCGACGGCCGGGCCCGCCGCCTCGGCCGGTTTTTCGTTCGCTTCGGTGCGTCCCGGTTCGGCCCGGCGCACCTGCAGCGTCACCTGGGTCGCGCCCGCTTCGAGTGCTGCCTGCGCGATCACCGGAAGCGCGTCGAACAGCTGCTCCGACTCGCCCCGGGCGAGCGTCCCGAACGGCCCGAAATCGGTCTCCAGCCCCGCTTCCGCGGCGGCGGCCCGTGCGGCGAGCGCGTGCTCGGGTGGCGAACCTTCGCCGTGGAACGGTTCGCTGGTGAACTCCGCTTCAAGCCACACGAGGATGACCGTAACGTGCCGCGGCCGTCGTTGACGAGCGGCGCGCGCCGTGGTTACTGTCGTTGTGCGAAACCGTCTTTCCGTACTGTGAAATCGGCGGTGGTTCAATCCTCCCGGAGAAGGGTTTTCGGATGGATCTTGTGGTGCGCGCAGCCCGGGCCGTGACGGCAGAGGGCGAGATTTCGGCGACCATCGGTGTCGACGGCGGCCGGATCGTCGCGATCGAACCCGGCGGCGCCGCGCTGTCCGGCGATCGTGAGCTCGACCTCGGCGACGATGTCGTGCTGCTGCCGGGACTCGTCGACACGCACGTCCACGTCAACGATCCCGGCCGCGCCGAGTGGGAGGGCTTCGAGACGGCGACCCGCGCGGCCGCCGCGGGCGGGGTGACCACGATCGTGGACATGCCGCTCAACAGCCTGCCCCCGACCGTCGACGTCGCGGCGCTGGAGGTCAAACGCAAGGCGGCCACCGGTCGCGTGCACGTCGACGTCGGCTTCTGGGGTGGCGCGATCCCTGGCAACGTCGGGGATCTACGCGGCCTGCACGAAGCCGGCGTGTTCGGCTTCAAGTGCTTCCTGCTCCACTCGGGCGTCGACGAGTTCCCGCCGCTCGACCCGGCCGGACTCGACGAAGCGTTGCGGGAGCTGGGTTCCTTCGACGCGTTGATGATCGTCCACGCCGAAGACGCGCACGAGATCGACGAAGCGCCCGAACCGCACGGAGGTCGCTATGTCGACTTCCTGCGGTCTCGCCCGCGCGCGGCGGAGAACCTCGCGATCACGCACGTCATCGAAGCGGCCCGCCGCAACGACGCCCGCGCGCACATCCTGCACCTGTCCTCGGCGGAGGCCCTGCCGCTGGTAGCTTCCGCGCGCCGCGACGGCGTGGCGCTGACGGCCGAGACCTGCCCGCACTACCTCAGCTTCGTCGCCGAGGAGATCCGCGACGGCGCGACGCAGTTCAAGTGCTGCCCGCCGATCCGGGAGGCGGCCAACCGCGAGCTGCTCTGGCAAGGGCTCGCCGACGGCGTGATCGACTGCGTCGTCAGCGACCATTCACCGTGCACACCGGAGCTGAAACGCTTCGACAGCGGCGATTTCGGGCTCGCCTGGGGCGGGATTTCGAGCTTGCAGCTGGGGTTGCCGGCGATCTGGACGCAGGCGCGGCAACGCGGCTTCGCGCTCACGGACGTCGTCCGCTGGATGGCCGAGCGCCCGGCCGCGCAGGCGGGGATGCGCCGCAAGGGGCACCTCGCGGTGGGCTACGACGCCGACTTCTGCGTGTTCGCGCCGGAAGAGGCGTTCGTGGTCGACGTCGCGAAGCTGAAGCACCGCAACCCGGTCAGCGCGTACGACCGGCGCCCGCTCGCCGGCGTCGTGCGCTCGACCTGGTTGCGGGGCACCGAAATCACCGGCGACGAGCCCCTCGGCTCGTTGCTGACCCGGGGGGACTGCTGAGATGGAGGCTGCCTTGTCCGATGACCCTGTCCGTCCTGAGTGGACTGAACTGCCCGACCTCGCGTCACGCCGCTTCGGCGGGACGGTGATGTGGGCGACCGACGAGCTGTTCGCCGAGAAGGAGAACCTGGTCAACCCGTGGACGCCGGCGCACCGAGCCGAGACGTTCGGCCCGAAGGGCCAGGTCTACGACGGCTGGGAGACCCGCCGCCATCGCGAACCGGGCGACGACCAGGCCGTTCTGCGGCTCGGCCTGGCCGGCACGGTCACCGGCGTCATCGTCGACACGGCGTTCTTCAGGGGCAACTACCCGCCGTTCGTCTCGGTCGAGGCGGCGACGGTGCCGGGCTACCCGAGCGCGGCGGAGCTGGCGTCGGCGGACTGGGACATCCTGGTCGACCACGCCTCGGCGGCCGGTCATAAGGAGAACTTCTACGCGATCAACGGTTCGCGCCGCTACACGCACGTGCGGTTGACGCAGCACCCGGACGGCGGCGTCGCGCGCCTGCGCGTGCACGGCACGCCGATCCCGGACCCGGACCTGCTCGACCTGGACGCGCTCGACCTGGCCGCCCTGGAGAACGGCGCCCTGGTCACGGGGTGCAGCAACAAGTTCTATTCGTCGCCGAACAACCTGCTCTCGCCGGGGCTGGCGGCGCACCAGGCCGAGGGCTGGGAGACGGCCCGCCGCCGCGACGACGGCAACGACTGGGTGACCCTCCGCCTGGCCGGCGCGGGCATCATCCGGTTCGCCGAGCTGGACACGAGCAACCTCAAGGGCAACGCGCCCGGCTGGGCCTCGGTCAGCGGCCGCGACACCTACGGCGAGTGGGTCCCGCTGTTGTCGAAGACCCGCCTGCAGCCGGACACCCGCCACCGTTTCGCGGTGAAGGACGGCCCCGAGATCACGGAGGCCCGCCTGGACATCTTCCCGGACGGTGGGCTGGCCAGGCTGCGCCTGTTCGGCCGGCTCACCGAAGCGGGCCGGACCAACGTGAAGGCCCGCTTCTCCAAGACGCGGTGACGCTGCTCGCTTCGCGAGCCGTCGGCCATCGCCGACGGCTCGCGATCAGCCCGCGTTCGGCCGGTTGAGGTAGGCGGAGGCCAATGACAGAACGCAGGCGCACCCGATGATCGCGCTGACCCACCACTCCAGCCCGGCCACGACGCTCCAGACGAAGGCCGCCGCCGCCAGCACGGCGACGAGGATGTTCCGGAACTGCAGCGGGGTCGGTTTGGCCATGCCACCAGCCTCTCACGGGCGCGAGCCGAACTGCCGCGGGCCCGGAGGAGGCAGCTCCGGACTGGCGCCGGACCGTGTTGTCCGGTCCAGCTTGAGTCATCTGACGTCCGGGGTGGCGCCGCCTCCTACAGTCGACCGTCACCTCACGCCCGGGCTGATGCCGCTCTCCCAGCTTGCGTCACCTCCAGGTGTCTCCCGAACTGCTGCCGGCTCTCCCGCGCTCCCCGGGGGCCGCACCCCGTCCGCTGGGAAACCCAGGCGGCGCGTGCCCCTCGGGGGTCGGTATCCGTCGGCTGCGTGCACCCGAGGCGGGCGTTGCTCCACCGCGCGCGGGGGCGGTGTCAGACCTCCGCGCGCTCCCCGGGTTCGAGCAGCACAAGGCGGTCGGTGAGGCCGGCCGCCTCGAACTCCGTCCGCAGCGCGTCCGGCCCTTCGCTGAAGTGCTGCCAGCCCCGGAAATGCAGCGGCACCACCTTCGCCGCGCCGAGCACCTTCGCCGCTTCGGCGGCGTTCGCGCTGGTCAGCGTCAGGGGAGCGCCGTCGAAGAGCGCCGTCCGGGCCGCGCCGGCGAACAGCACCGCGACGTCGACGCGGAACCGCGACGCGATCTCCCGCACCAGCTCGACCGATGCGTTGTCCCCGCTGACGTACACCGTCGGCAGGCGGTCACCGCTCAGCACGAACCCGGTGACCTCGCCGGTCGTCGGCTCGGCGCCCTCCGGCCCGTGCAGCGCCGGGACGGCGGTGACCGTCAGCGGTCCGACCTGCGTCTCCTCCCACGGCTTCAGTCCCCGCGCGGTCCCGCCCAGCCGCTCGGCCCCGCTGGGCGTGATCAGCGTCAGCGGCACCGTCGCGAGGTAGGCGCGACCGCGGTCGTCCAGGTTGTCGGGGTGCTGGTCGTGGGACAGCAGGACGGCATCCACCACACCGACCGCGTCTTCGGTCAGCACCGAGTCCTCGGTCTTGATCAGCACGCGGTTGCCGATCGAGTGGTCGCCAGGCGCGTCGAAGGTCGGGTCGGTGAGCAGCCGGACGCCGCCCAGCTCCAGGAGTGCGGTCGGGCCGCCGGAGAGGGTGATCCCCAGTTTTTCGGTCATGTCCCGGCCAACAGCGCGAACGGACGTTGTCTTCCCTAAGGTGCCGACTGCCTCCGGGAGCTGATCACGCCGGTGTTGAACCCGGCCAGATGGAGCCCGCCCGCGAAACGCGCGTGTTCGATCTTCACGCACCGGTTCATCACGACGTCCAGCCCGGCCTCGCGCGCCCGGTCGGCCGCAGGCTCGTGCCACAGCCCCAGCTGGAGCCACAGCGTCCGCGCGCCGGCGTCGATCACCTCCTCGGCCACCTGGGGCAGGTCGTCGTGCTTGCGGAACACACTGACCAGGTCCGGTTCACCCGGTACGTCCTTGAGCGAGGCGTACACCGGTTTCCCGAACAGCGTGTCCAGCCGCGGGTTGACGAAGTTGACCTCGTAGCGCGTCGACGAGAGCAGGTACGTCGCGACGAAGTAGCTGGGCCGCGCCGGGTTGGCGGACGCGCCCACCAGCGTCACCGACTTCGTCCGGTTGAGGATCGCCCGCCGCTCGACGGCTCCCACCGCGTACGTCATCCGGCCACCGCCTTGCCCAGAGCCTGGTCGAGGTCCCAGAGGATGTCGTCGACGTCTTCCAGACCGATCGACAACCGGATCAGGTCGGGCCCGACACCCGCGGCCGCGAGCTGGTCCTCCGACAGCTGCGCGTGGGTGGTCGACGCCGGGTGGATCACGAGCGTCCGCGCGTCCCCGACGTTCGCCAGGTGCGACAGCAGCTCCACCGATTCGACGAACCTCTCGCCCGACGCCCGGCCACCGTCGATGCCGAACGAGAACACCGCGCCCGGCCCGGCCGGCAGGTACTTCTTCGCCAGGTCGTGGTGCTGGTGGGAGGGCAGCCCGGCGTAGGACACCCAGGCCACCCGTGGATCCGCTTCGAGGTGTTCGGCGACCACCCGGGCGTTGGCCACGTGCGCGTCCATCCGCTGCGGGAGAGTCTCGACCCCTTGCAGCAGCAGGAAAGCCGAGTGGGGCGACAGGACCGCGCCGATGTCCCGCAGCTGCTCGGCGCGCAGCCGTGTGCAGAACGCGTACTCGCCGAAGTTCTCCCAGTACCTCAGGCCGCCATAGCTCTCGACAGGCTCGGTCATCCGGGGGAACTTGCCGTTGCCCCAGTCGAACTTCCCGGACTCGACGACGATCCCGCCGAGCGTCGTCCCGTGACCGCCGAGGAACTTCGTCGCCGAGTGCAGCACGATGTCGGCGCCGTGCTCGATCGGGCGGCACAGGTACGGCGTCGCCAGCGTCGCGTCCACCACCAGCGGGATGTCGTGGGAGTGCGCGAGATCCGCCAGCGCCGCGAGGTCGGCGATGCCGCCACCGGGGTTGCCGATCACCTCGGTGTAGAGCAGCCGGGTCCGGTCGGTGATCGCGGCCGCGTAGTCGTCGATGCCGCCGCTGACGAACGTCGTCTCCACGCCGAACCGCCTGAGCGTGCCGGTGAGCTGGGTGACCGTGCCGCCGTAGAGGCCGCTCGCCGACACGATGTGGTCGCCCGCCTCGGTGAGCGCGCTGAAGGTGAGGAACTCCGCGGCCTGCCCGCTCGCGGTGGCGACGCCGCCGATGGCGCCTTCGAGACTGGCGATCCGCTCCTCGAACGCGGCCACGGTCGGGTTCCCGATGCGGCTGTAGATGTTGCCGTACTTCTGCAGCGCGAAGAGGTTCGCCGCGTCGGCGGCGTCCTCGAAGACGAAGCTCGTGGTCTGGTAGATCGGCACGGCCCGCGCGCCGGTCGCCGGATCGGGGGTCCCGCCCGCGTGCAGTGCTCGGGTGCGGAAGCCCCAGGTGTGTTCACTCATCGGTTCTCACCGTAACCGTCCTCCCCTTCGGATGGCCACGCCTCTCAGGTGATGGGCGAAGCCATTTCGTGCTGCCGAGCGTAGCACGATTTGAGATTCCGTGCGCTACACTCGAAAGCATGAAATGTGCTGCGTGTGGCAAGCCGCTGCCATCTCGGCGTGGAGCAGGACGAAATCGTCAGTACTGCGACGCCACTTGTCGGAGCGCCGCCCGTCGTCAGCGAGGGCACGTAAAGAATGACTTGACAACGCGACCGCGTCAATCCACCCTTGACACCGTGCCGGGAGAACCTTTGGCTGCGGTCGGTGAAGCGCTGCGGAAAGTCCGTGACGCGGAAGCGACATTGCGGGACGCCGTGGACGCGGCCAGGGCGGCCGGGCACACCTGGCAAGAGCTCGGCGACCTGCTGGGCACCAGCCGGCAGGCCGCCTTCCAGCGGTTCGGCCGGCCGGTCGATCCGGCGACGGGAGCGTCCATGGCGGAGGTGAAGCTGCCCGACGCGATCCATCGCGCCGAGGGGCTCGTGGCCGAGCTCGTCGGCTGCCGGTGGCACGAGGTGCGCCGGGACTTCGACGACCGCATGCGCGACGCGGTCGGCGAGGACGAGCTGCGGCTCGCCTGGGCCCAGGTGGCCGGATCGGTCGGACGTTACGAGCGGACGGGGGAGGCGTACGCGCGGTCCACGGGCGACTACACGGTCGTCCACATGCCGCTGGCTTTCGAGGCGGGCGAGCGGACCGTGCTGGTGACCTACCGCGACGACGGCCAGGTGGCCGGGCTGTGGATCCAGCCGGCCGAGCGCTAGCCGGTGACAACAGGGGGAAACGATGGAAGCACAGGGGGAACGATGAAGACAGCGATAGCGGGCGTGGTGGCGCTCTTGGTGCCATTGATGGCTCCGGCCGCCCAGGCCGCCGAAGTGCCCACGGCGACGCACCAGCTCGAGTGGGTGGTCGACGCGACCGGGCGCGTCCCGGTGTCCGATGCCGAGGTACGCGAGCACATCGCCCAGGTCATGCTGACCGCCGTGGGCGGCACGGCGGGCGTCAACGGCGCACTCGCGCAGCTGGGTCCGATCGAGCTGAAGCGGATTGTCACCGAGGCACCGGACCACGTGGCGGCCGCGGTCCACGGACCCGCCGACGACTACCTGCTCGACCTCCACGTGGACCAGGCCGGGCTGATCGACGGCCTCAGGGCGAGCCCGGACGACCCGGTCCCGGCATCCTGGCCGGAGGTCGACGCGCAGCTCGCGGCGCTCGGCGCCCGCGTGTCGTTCGGCGCGTCGGAGATCCTTCCGGACGGGCGCTGCCGGGACGTGCACGGCGTGCGCGATGACGTGCAGCGGCCGTTGGGCTCGGCCTTCAAGCTCTACGTCCTGGGCGCGCTCGGCAAGGCGGTCGCCGAGCACAAGGCGTCCTGGAGTGAGCAGCTGGCGATCCGTGACGACTGGAAGAGCCTGCCGTCCGGGGTGCTGCAGAACGAGCCGGCCGGCACGCGGCTCCCGCTGTCCACCTACGCCGACGAGATGATCTCGATCAGCGACAACACCGCGACCGACCACCTGATCCACCGGCTCGGCCGGGACGCGGTGCAACGGCAGGTCACGGCGTTCGGCAACCAGCGGCCGTCGGCGAACATCCCGTTCTTGACCACGAAGGCGATGTTCGAGCTCAAGGCCACGCAGTACCCGGCTCGCGCGGACGCCTACCTGGCGCTGCCACGCTGGGCGCGGCCCGCGGCGGTGGCCGGGCTGGAACGCCTTCCGCTCACCGGCCTCCAGAGCTGGCAGACGCCCGAGAAGATCGACGACATCGAGTGGTTCGGTTCGCCGGACGACCTGTGCCGCGCGTTCTCCGGGCTGCAGAAGGAGAACCAGCCGGAGATCGGGCACGCGTTGTCGCTGAACGACGGCGGCCTCGGACTCGACCGGGCGAAGTTCCCGGAGGTCTGGTTCAAGGGCGGCAGCGAACCCGGCGTGCTGACCTTGAACTACCTGGCCCGCACCGCGGACGGCCGCTCGCTGGTCACCAGCGTCATGGTGTCGGACCCGGCCGCGCCGTTGGACGAGAACCACGTTGCCGCACGGGGAATCGCCGTCGCGAAGGGTGCGGTGGCGCTTCTCGCGGCTACGCTTCGACCGTGACGGTGCGGTGGACTCTGACGATGGACTGCGCGGAGCCCCGCGCGCTGGCGAGGTTCTGGGCGGTGGCCCTCGGCTACATCGAGCGGCCGCCGCCGGCGGGGTTCGCGAGCTGGGAAGCGTGGTTCGCCCAGCAGGGCGTGCCCGAAGCGGAGTGGGGCGACGGCGCGTACCTGAGCGATCCGGAGGGCGTGCTGCCGAGCATGAGCTTCCTCAAGGTGCCCGAGGGGAAGGTCGCGAAGAACCGTCTGCACCTGGACATCCAGGCCGGCGGCGGACGCGAGGTTCCGTGGGACACGCGGTGGGAGCGGGTCGTCGAAGCGGTCGCCCGCATCACCGCGGCGGGCGGGACAGTGCTGTACGAGGACGAGCTGGATGGCCGCCCTGACCATGTGGTGATGGCGGATCCGGAAGGCAACGAGTTCTGCGTGCTCTGAGCTGTCGATCCGGGTGCCCCGAGTTCGTGTAGGAGGTGGATCCGGATCACGAAGGAGTGCTCATGAGCTTCAATGCCGAAGAGATCGACTACCTGCGGTCGCAGCCGCTCGCCCGCGTCGCCACGCTGGGCGCGGGTGAGCAGCCGGACGTCGTCCCGCTCGCGTTCGAGTTCGACGGCGAACACTTCTGGGTCGGTGGCGTCGGCGCGGCGGTGGCGGCGACCCGCAAGTTCCGGAACGTCGCCGCCGGCCGCCGGAAGGTCGCGCTGGTGGTGGACGACCTGGTGTCGCTGCAACCGTTCGTCGCCCGGGCGATCCGCGTGTATGGCGACGCGGACGAGCCCGTGGAGCGGACCGGCTTGGTCGGGCCGGGGCTGTACTCCCGGATCACCCCACGGATCTCGTGGAGCTGGAACATGGCGGGGGAGCCCGCGGGCGAGACGTGGTACGAGCCGAGGAGGGCAGTACATGGGTAGTCAGTAGCTCCACGCGCGAGGCCTGGGATGACTCAGATCACTCGGGGCCGTCCAGGCGTTCTCGTCACATCCGTCACTGTCGCGGGGTCTACTGCTACGACTGCGGCGCGAAAGGGACGGGACACACGGTGGACACGCTGACCGAGCGGTTCGAGCAGGAGCGGGCCCGGCTGCGGGCGGTCGCCTACCGGATGCTCGGTTCGGCGAGCGAGGCCGATGACGCTCTCCAGGAGGCCTGGCTGCGGTTCGACCGCACCGACACGGGTGAGGTCGAGAACGTCGGCGCGTGGCTGACGACTGTCGTCGCGCGGGTGTGCCTGTCGATGCTGCGGACGCGTCGCAACCACCGTGAGGAGCCTCTGGACGGCCGGCCCGAGCAGGGCGAGGACCGCCGTGACCCCGAGCAGGAGGCGGAGCTGGCCGACTCGGTCGGGCTGGCGCTGCTGGTGGTGCTCGACGCGCTGGCGCCCGCCGAGCGGGTCGCGTTCGTGCTGCACGACATGTTCGCCGTGCCGTTCGACGAGATCGCGCCCATGATCGACAAGACTCCGGCCGCGGCCCGGCAGCTCGCCAGCCGCGCCCGGCGGCGGGTCAAGGGCGGTACCGCGGCGGATGCGGGCCTGCCGAGGCGGCGCAAGGTCGTCGAGGCGTTCCTGGCCGCGTCGCGGGGTGGCGACTTCGAGGCGCTGCTCGCGCTCCTCGACCCGGACGTGGTGCTGCACGCCGACCGGTTCGTCGGCCCGAGCCCGGCGCCGGTCGTGCTGCGTGGCGTCGAGAACGTGCGCAAGGGCGCGGTACTGGCCTCCGATCGGGCTCGCGTCAGCGAGCTGGCGCTCGTCGACGGCTCGCCGGGGCTGCTGTGGGTGCGCGAGGGGCGGCTGTCGGTTGTCCTGGCGTTCCAGGTGGACGGCGACCGGATCACCGGCATCGAGGTCATCGCGGACCCGGAGCGGCTGCTTGGCCTGGAGCTGGCCGTCCTCGACTGAGGCGGGTCAGCCCAGGGCGGCGCGAAGCCGCGCGTCGCGCTCGGCCGGCGTTTGACGCGGGCAGCTCACGCACTTCGGGTTGCCGACCTCGTAGATCAGGCAGCACGACGCGCGCCGCACGGCTGGGGTCCGGCCGACCCGCAGGAAACGGGGCTTCGGGAGGTCCAGGCCGATCGCGGCCACTAGCGGCTCGGCCAGGGCCATCGCGCGCTCCGGATCGGGCGTCCACAGCAGCCGGTTGCCGATCGAGTCGGTGGCGATGGCACCGAGGGCACGCGCACGAGCGCCGGTCACGGCGGCGATCGTGGCGATGGCGGCCCCGAGCGCCTCGCCGAACGCGGCGCCCAGTTCGGGCAGCCCGCCGGCGAGGGGACGGGTGGACCGGGCACCGAGGAACCGGCCGTCGGCGAGGAGGTCGATCTCCATGGCGTCGAGCGACGGGTCGGCCGGCGCCCCGGCGACCAGGCCTTCGAGCGCGGGAGCCACGAGCACCGAGGACAGCGAGTACCACCAGATCGTGCCGAGCACTTCCGGCCGGGCACAGCCGTAGAGCTTGGCCGCGCCGCCGATGCGCGCGCGGACCCACTCCGCGTCCACGAGCAGCGTCGCGGACGCGGTCCAGTCGGGCTTCACGTCACCCAGCCTTCCAGAACGTCCTCACAGGCGCCGGTAGGTGGAGACCGTGAACGACACCGTCACCGCCTGGGGCTCGGTCAGCGCGTCCAGGCGCGCACGACGGTCGCCGCGGTCGAGGTGGAACGCCGTCGGGCCCATCTCCACCGCCTGGCGGACCTGCCGCGGTGTCAGCTGCGCCGTCCGGCGGACCTCCGTCCGTCCGGTACGGGCGAAGTACTCACCGAGCGTGCCGTCCAGGCGCTCCTCCTTGCGCTCGTCCACCGACAGCACCAGGTCGCCCAGCTCGCGCAGGTGGTCCGGGGCCGGGGACGCGACCGTCAGCAGGCCGCCGGGCCGCAGGACGCGGTGGAACTCCGGCCCGTTGCGCGGCGCGAAGACGTTCAGCACCACCGACGCCACTTCGTCGCCCACGGGCCACGGCTCCCACAGGTTCCACACCGCCGCGCCCAGGCGCGCGTGGGCGCGGGCCGCGCGTCGCAAGGCCACCGCGGAGACGTCCAGCGCCAGACCGAAAGCCTTGGGCGCCGCCTCCAAGACGTGCGCCAGGTGGTAGCCCGTCCCCGCGCCCGCGTCGATCACGAGTCCGTCGGCCTCCGCGCACACGCGGGCCAGCTCGTCCGCGAGGGGCCGGTAAGCCTCCGACGCCAGGAAGTCCGCGCGGGCCGCGACCATCGGTGCCGTGTCCGCCGTCCCGGCCGGGATTCGCGCGTGCAACAGGTTCACGTAACCCTGGCGAGCTAGATCGAACGAGTGACTCCGCGAGCAACGCAGTGTGCGATCAACAGGCTCCAGCGGAGTACCGCACACCGAACAGCGCAACGCGTCCACGACCCGGGGTGGCAGTGGGTCATTCCCGTGGTCACTCGACGTCATGGGGATATTCGACCACGACGTAACGCAACCGGACACTCCAGGACACGTCACGGGAAACCTGGCCGTAACAACCGGGCACGGACAGTTCACGCGCAGGAAACCTCTCGCGCCGCCCCGTGAAACACCGCGAGCCAAAACTTCCATCGCACGCACCCAGGGCACGGGAGGACGATGTGCTGAACGCAGGAGACACCGCATGGGTACTGGCCAGCGCCGCGCTGGTCATGCTCATGACCCCAGGATTGGCGTTCTTCTATGGCGGCATGGTCCGCGCGAAGAGCGTCTTGAACATGCTGATGATGAACTTCATCGCGCTGGCCGTGGTGGGGGTGCTTTGGGCCCTGTACGGCTTCTCGATGTCGTTCGGCGACGACGCCTTCGGCGGCCTGGTCGGTAACTTCCACTTCGCCGGCTTGGAAAACACCTTCGGGAAGCTCGCCGGCTTCGCGGTCGCCGCCACCGACTCGGCGCCCGCGGTGGCTTGGCCGGGCAGCGACGCACTGCCGGTGCTCGCGTTCGTCATGTTCCAGCTGATGTTCGCCATCATCACGCCCGCGCTGATCTCCGGCGCCATCGCCGACCGCGCGAAGTTCTGGGGCTGGACGCTGTTCGTCGTCATCTGGGTGACGATCGTGTACTTCCCGGTCGCGCACTGGGTGTTCTCGTTCAACGGCTTCATCGGCGAGAACTCGGTCGGCGGCTGGATCGCCAACAACCTCAAGGCACTCGACTTCGCCGGTGGTACCGCGGTCCACATCAACGCCGGTGCCGCGGGTCTCGCCCTCGCGTTCGTGCTCGGCAAGCGCAAGGGCTGGCCGAAGGACACCGGCCGCCCGCACAACGTGCCGTTCGTCCTGCTGGGCGCCTCCCTGCTGTGGTTCGGCTGGTACGGCTTCAACGCGGGTTCGGCGCTGGCCGCCAACGACCTCGCCGCCGTCGCGTTCACCAACACCACCGTCGCCACCGCGGCCGCCGTTCTCGGCTGGCTGATCGTGGAGCAGCTGAAGTTCGGCAAGCCGACCACCCTCGGTGCGGCTTCCGGTGCGGTCGCCGGCCTGGTCGCCATCACCCCGGCGTGTGGTTTCGTGAGCCCGCTCGGGGCCATCGCGATCGGTCTCATCGCCGGTGTCCTCTGCGCGCTCGCCATCTCGCTCAAGTTCAAGTTCGGCTTCGACGACTCGCTCGACGTCGTGGGCGTCCACCTGGTCGGTGGCATCGTCGGTACCCTGCTGATCGGCTTCTTCGGCACCACCAGCGTCAACTCGCTCGGCGCCGACGGCCTGTTCTACGGCGGTGGGTTCACCCAGCTGGGTCGTCAGGCGGCGGCCGCCGGTGCGGTGCTCGCGTACTCCTTCATCCTGTCCTTCATCATCGGTTTCGCGATCAAGAAGGCGGGCGGCTTCCGCGTCAGCACCGAGGACGAGATCACCGGTATCGACGAGGCCCAGCACGCGGAGAGCGCGTATGACTTCACCGGGTCCAGCGGCGGCATCGGCCAGCCGACGACGATCCCGGTCAAGTCCGCCACCGGCCACGCGAAACTCGAGGAGAGCAAGGCATGAAGCTCATCACGGCGATTGTGAAGCCGTTCACGCTCGACGACGTCCGCTCCGCGCTGGAGCAGCTGGGCGTGCTGGGTATGACGGTCAGCGAGGTGCAGGGCTACGGCCGGCAGAAGGGCCACACCGAGGTCTACCGCGGCGCCGAGTACTCGGTGGACTTCGTGGCCAAGCTGAAGATCGAGGTCGTCACCGACGACACCAACGTGGAGAAGGTCCTGGACGCCATCACCACGGCCGCGCACACCGGCAAGATCGGTGACGGCAAGCTGTGGGTGACGCCGGTCGAGACGGTGATCCGGGTACGGACCGGCGAGCGCGGCACGGACGCGCTATAGGCGACCGGGAAATGGCCGACGGGGGCGAACTGGTCAAAGCCACCGAGCGTTTGCTCGAGGGCAGGCACGGGAGGCTGGGGGCGTCCGCACTGCGGGCGGCCCTGGTCGACCTCTACGAGTTCTGGCTGGGCAGGGGCGCCTCGGCGGCCGGCGTCGACACCGCGGAACCGGGTGTCGCGCTGGTCGCCGTGGGCGGGCTCGGCCGCCGGGAGCTGGTGCCGTTCTCCGATCTCGACCTGGTGCTGGTGCACAACGGCAACAGCGCCATCGGCGAGATCGCGGACGCGCTCTGGTATCCCCTGTGGGACGCGAAAGTCGGGTTGGACCACTCGGTCCGCACACCCGGCGAAGCACTGAAGGTCGCTTCGGAGGACCTTCGCACGGCCATGGGCCTGCTCGACGCCCGGCACCTTTCCGGGGATGCCGAGCTGACCGGCCGCCTGGTCGCCGCGGCGCGCGACCAGTGGCGCCGCACCGCGCGCAAGCAGATCCCGGACATGACGGCGTCGGTCCGGCAGCGCTGGACCCGCAGCGGCGAGATCGCGCAGTCCGCCGAACCCGACCTCAAACACGGCCGGGGCGGGCTGCGGGACTTCGCCGTCCTGGAAGCCCTGGCCGCGGCGCAGCTCACCGCGCGGCCCGGCGAAGAGCTCTTGGAAGCCAAGGAGCTCCTGCTCGACGTCCGCACCGAGCTGCGGCGCGAGATCCGGCGCGAGCGAGACATCCTGTCCGCGCCGGAGGCCGAGCTGGTGGCTTCCGAGCTCGGCTTCGGCGACCGCTTCACCTTGGCCCGCAAGCTTTCCGGTGCGGGCCGCACGATCGCGTACGCGCTGGACGTCGCCCTCCGGTCCACTGTGGAGCCGCCGAAGGCGCGGTTCGGACGGCGTCCGTCGCGGACCCCGCTCGCCGAAGGTGTGGTGCTGCACGGGAACGAGGTCGCGCTGGCCCGCGACGCCGTCCCGGCCAAAGACCCGGCACTGCTGCTGCGGGTCGCGGCCGCGTCGGCACGGACAGGCAAGCCCATCGCACTCGGCACGCTCAAGGCGCTGGCCGAATCGGCACCTGAGCTGCGGGCGCCGTGGCCGCCCGACGCGTTGAACGCCCTGGTCGAACTGCTGGGCGCGGGGGAGGGCCTGGTCGACGCGGTCGAGTCGCTCGACCGGACCGGCCTGTGGGCCCGGCTGTTCCCCGAGTGGGGCGCGGTCCGCGACCTGCCGCCGCGCTCGCCGGTGCACCAGTGGACGGTCGACCGGCACCTCGTGCGCACCTGCGTCGAGGCCGCCAAGCTGACCACCACGGTGTCGCGGCCGGACCTGCTGCTGGTCGGCGCGCTGCTGCACGACATCGGCAAGGGCCGCGACGCCGACCACTCGGAGCTGGGTGCCAAGATCTCCGCCCAGGTCGCGACGCGGCTCGGGCTGAGCCCGGCGGACGCGGCGACGGTGTCGGCGATGGTCCGGCACCACCTCCTGCTGCCGCACACCGCGACGCGCCGGGACATCAGCGAGCCGCAGACGGTCGCGCGGGTGGTGAAGACCCTGGACAGCGACCTCGTCCTGGTCGAGCTGCTGCACGCGCTCACCCAGGCCGACTCGCTGGCCACCGGCCCCGGCGTCTGGACGGACTGGAAGGCGCGGCTGCTCGCCCAGCTCGTCACCGGGTGCGAAGAAGTGTTGCGCGGCAAGGGCTTCACCGCGCCCGAGCCGATGGACGACGAACAGCGCGAGCTCGTCGCCCAGGCCGTGGCTTCGGGCACCGGGGAGATCCGGATCAGCGCGCACGGCAAGGTCGTCACGGTGCTGCTGGCCGTCCCGGCCCGCGCGGAGCTCCTGGCGCCGGCGGCGGGCGTGCTGGCGCTGAACTCGATGGAAGTGCACTCGGCGGTCCTGCGCGGCCACGACGGCGGGCGCGCCGGGGTGTTCACGGCGTCCCCGAAGTTCGGCTCCCTGCCGGACGCGACGCTGCTGCGCGAGCAGTTCGCCCGCGCGGTCGCCGGCACCCTCCCGCTCACCCAGCGCCTGGCGGCGAAGGAACGCGACTACGGCTCATCGGACGCGGCCCCGGTCGCGCCGAAGGTCCTCTGGTTCGACGACGAGACGAGCGGCCCCGACACGGTGGTCCTCGAGCTGCGCGCCGCCGACCGGATCGGCCTGCTGTTCCGGGTCGCCGGAGCGCTGCGCCGCTGTGACGCCGAGGTCCGCTGGGCGAAGGTCTCGACCCTGGGCGGCGCGGTGGTGGACTCGTTCGCGGTGACGCCCCGCAGCGGCCGGATCGAGCCGGGCTGGCGGCGCGAGGTGGAGCAGGCGATCCTCGCGGCCGCTTCGTGAGCGAGCTTGCCC
Source organism: Amycolatopsis sp. NPDC048633 (assembly GCF_040650695.1). NCBI lineage: Bacteria > Bacillati > Actinomycetota > Actinomycetes > Pseudonocardiales > Pseudonocardiaceae > Amycolatopsis > Amycolatopsis sp. NPDC048633. Next base: position 140,823 of record NZ_JBEZHS010000009.1, on the reverse strand, counting down.
GAGCCGGCGACGGCTCGGGCAAGCTTCATCGGCTCAGTACCGCGGCGGGCTGACCGAGCCAGCGGTGCAGCGCGTCTTCCAGGCCCGGGCCACCGGCCCACACCACGTAGCCGTCGGGCCGGACCAGCCGCGGCTCGTCACCGGACCGCGTCTCGACCCGGTCGGCCCACCCCGGGGGAAGCGCCGCACCGATCAGCACCGCGCGCCCGTCGGGTGGGGCCGGGACGGCGGCGCGACCGGACACCCCCGGGTGGGTCAGCCCGATGCCTGAGATCTCCAAGGCGACCGCACGGCGGGCTTCCGGAACGGCGAGCAACCCGGTGACGATCTCCCGGACGGCCGCGGCGTCGGGATCGGGCACCCCCAGCACCGCTTGCGCTCGCGTGCTGAGCAGCACGCGAGCGGCGACCGGGTGCCGTTCGTCGTGGTAGCTGTCGAGCAGGCCGTCCGGTGCGGTGCCGCGGACCGTCGCGGCCAGCTTCCAGCCGAGGTTCACCGCGTCCTGCAAGCCCAGGTTGAGCCCCTGGCCGCCGACGGGGAGGTGGATGTGCGCGGCGTCGCCGGCGAACAGCACCCGGTTGTGGCGGTAGCGCTCCAGCTGCCGGGCCGCGTCGCCGAAGCGCGACGCCCACCGCACCTCGCCCACCTTGATCTCCGGTCCGTGTACGGCGGTCAGGGCCCGCTGCAGCTCGCCGGCGGTGACCGGTTCCTCGCGGCCGAGCCGTTGCTGCTCTTCGCCGAAGACGATCGTGCGGTAGCGCCCGCCGGACAGTGGCAGCAGGTATCCCGACCCCGAAGACGGCAGTGCCCAGGCGTCGGCCAGGCCGGCCGGCTTGGCGGAAAGGGTGATGTCCGCGACGACCAGGGAGATCCGCGCCGATGTGCCGGGGAACGCGGCTCCCAGCAACGTGCGCACCGTGCTGCGGCCGCCGTCCGCGGCGACGAGCCAGCCCGCTCGGTGGTCGCGTCCGCCCGCGGTGACCGTGACACCTTCGTCGTCCTGGGCCACGGCGGTGACGGCCGCGTCGCGCAGCACCGGGGTGCGCAGGCGCGCCTCGATCGCCGCCGCGACGTGGGCCTGTTCCACGCCGAGCTGGTACGGGAAGGGCGTCGGCAGATCGGTGTAGTCGATCGGGAGACCCGAGAAGTGCCCGGCGGGCAGCTTCGCCTGGACGTGCGGCTCGATCGCGGCGAGCAGACCGCGGTCGGCCAGCACCTCGACCGACCGGGGCTGCAGCCCGAGGGCCTTCGACTGCGTGGTGGGCCGGGCGTCCCGTTCCAGGACCAGCACGTCGAGCCCGGCGCGTTCCAGTTCGAACGCGGTCAGCAGGCCGGTCGGGCCGCCGCCCGCGACCAGGACGTCAGGCATCGAGGTTCTCCTTCTTGAGGTACCAGAGGTGCCAGACGATCAGGACGGCCAGCATGGCGAACCACTGCACGTTGGTGACCAGGGCGATGAGGTCGATCGGCAGCGTGTAGACGAGCACGATGTGCGCCACCGCGCTGACCACCAGCACGCCACCCCAGGCGGCCGTGTTGATCCGCAGGGCGCGCCGGAACCGGGCGTCGGTGTCCCAGCGGGCCGCCCACGCGTCCGCGCCCTCGGCGCCGCGCTTCACCTCGGCGATCGTGCGGCCCAGCGTCAGCTGCGCCGGCCGGCCGACGAAAACCGTGATCAGCATCCACGCGCCGAACAGGCCACCCAGCGCGGCGGTCCACCCCTCGCGGATCGCCAGCGTGCGCGGGTCGTCCGACAGCAGGCCCAGCACGACCGACAGCACCAGGACGCTGAGCGTGACCAGGGCGATCAGGTCGATCTTGCGGTTGCGTGCGATGGTCCACAGCACGTACGGCGCGGCCACCAGGACGCCGGCCATCAGCGCCCACCACTGGCTCACGCCCGCGATGCGCAGGCCGTAGAACAGCGCCATCGGCACGATCACTTCGAACACGACGTTCAGGACGTTGGCGCGGACCACCCGGCGCAGACCGGCGTCGGGCTCGGACTTCTGCTCGATCATCATGCGGATTCCCCAGTGGATTCGGGTGCGGTCGCCCGCACGTAGAGGTCGGCGAGGTCGCGGCCGATGCGCGCGAGCTCAGCGGGTTCCAGCCCGGCTGCGGCCGCCGTCGCGACGACGGCGTCGAGGCCGGAGGTGAAGGCGAGCGCCGTGGTCCGGGCGTCGAGCGGGCCGAACGCGCCTGCTGCCTGCCCGGTGCGGAAGTGCTCTTCGAACAGCGCGAGCCGCCCGTTGACGCCGGCGCTCTGCGAGCCGGCGTTCTTCACCAGGTCGATCAGCGCGCGGACTTCGGCCGGGTGCTCGCCGACGAGCTCGACGTTCGCTTCGACGAAGGCACGCAGCTGCGCGACGTGCCCGACGGCGGCGTCGATGCGCGGCTGCATGAACGCCCCGGTGACCAGCTCGATCTCGGTGACGCACGCCGCGAGCAGGTCGTCCTTGCCTGCGAAGTGGTAGCTGATCATGCCGGTGCTCGACAGGTCGGCTTGCTTCGCGATCCGGCTGAAGGACGCCTTGGCGTAGCCGGCCTCGGCGATCACTTCGATCGCCGCCCGCACGATCTGGGCCCGCCTGCCGGACTCGGTGAACGTTCTTGCTCGCATGAGCAAAATTTAGCTCAGCCGAGCAAAAATGACAAGTCGCCTGGTCAAGGCCGGGAAATGGGGGAGTGGGTCAGGCGGTGGCGGTGCCGCCGACGACCTTGTTGCGGCCCGCGTCCTTGGCCCGGTACAGGGCCTTGTCCGCGGCCTGCAGCAGGCGGTCGACCGCCGTGCCGCCGTCGGGGTACGTCGCGACACCGATCGATGCCGACAGGGCGTCGACGACGCGGATGTGGCTGCCGTCCTCGTACTCGACCTTCAAGGACTCGATCGCCGATCGGATGCGCTCGGCCACCGCGAGCACCGCCGCCGGGCCGATGTCCGGCAGCAGGACCACGAACTCCTCGCCGCCGAAGCGGCCGACCGAGTCGTAGTCGCGGACCGCGCTCTTGATCGTCGACGCGACCGCGCGCAGCACTGTGTCGCCCGCCAGGTGGCCGTGCTCGTCGTTGATCAGCTTGAAGTAGTCCAGGTCGATCATCAGCACGCCGAACGTGCTCCGCGTGTTGCGCTGAGCACGGGCCAGTTCGCGCGAAGCGAGCAAGTGCCACCCGGTCGTGTTGAACAGGCCCGTCTTCTCGTCGGTCGTCGCGGCGATCTCCAGCTGCTTGATCAGCACTGCCCGGTGCAGCACCAGCAGCGGCGGCACGATCGCGACGGCGAGCGCGGGCAGCGTCGCCAGCGTCAACGCCGTGAGCAGGCCCAGGCAGAGCGTCGCGACCTCGAGGAGGTTGTCGCCGAGGCCGCCGAAGAACGCCTTGATCGTGCGCTTCGTGATCGTCAGCGCCGGGAGGATCGTGATCGCCGCGACCAGGAAGTACGTCGCCGCGGCCAGCGCGATGGCCGTGACGCCGCGCCAGCCCGACGTCAGCGCCGTGTACATGTCGCCGATGCCGAGCCGGGCGAGCACGACCTCGGCCGAGTAGCACGTGATGACGACCAGGGTCGCGTTCAGCGTGGTCCGGAACGGCGGGACGCGCTTCATCCGCGCGAGGCTGCGCGTCGCCAGGTGCAGGTAGAGGACGGCGATCAGGGCCGTGACGAGCGCCGGCGGCAGGAGCAGCACGCCGGCGAACGTCCAGACCGACGTCAGGTTGATGTGCGGGGTGTCGGACACCAGCCGCCGGACGCGCTCGACCTGCCGGCCCAGCTCCGCCTGCAGTACGCCGAGGCCGGCGAGGACGCCGAAGACGACCAGGTCCCACGTGTGGACCGGCACCGCGACGGCCGTCCACACGGTGGCCACGAGCGCCACGGACTCGATGAAGAGGCAGTAGAAGAGGAGCGACCCGCGCTGCCGCCAGAGGGTCCAGTGAGCAGGGTTCAGCGCCCCACGGATCCGGCCCACGCGGGGTTCGGCCGGACGGGCGCCGTCCATACTCAAGGCGGGTGCAACTCCCCTGGGTGATCCGACGATCCACGTCCACTTCACCACATCGGGCGACCGCGATCGACGATTGCCACACGTTCGGAGCAGCGAAGGGAGGCCGTCGTGCGCAACCGCGAATCCTGATCTGTCGCAGTCCGTCACCACGCCGGAAAGGAGCCTGTCGTGCGCAATCGCGAGTCCTGAACCCCACGCCCGCCCGTCATCAGGTCCGGAAGGAGAGCAGCCGTGCGCAACCGCGAGTCCTGACCACGCCGTGCACCCGAATCCATCCCAGTACGAGAGGGGAAAGTCACCATGCGCAACCGTGAATCCTGAGGAACCGCGCGCCCGGGTGGGACCGCTCAGGCGGTCGCGCCGCCGTCGACCACCAGGTCGTGCCCCACGGTGAAGGCCGCTTCGTCCGAAGCCAGCCACAGCACCGCGGCGGCCACCTCGGCGGTGGCGCCCACCCGGCCCAGCGGGATCGCGCCCTTCAGTCGTGCGGCGCGGTCCGCGTCCGTCTCGCCGGGACGCAGCGACATGTCCGTGTCGGTCGCCCCCGGGCTGACCGCGTTGATGCGGACGCCGTCGGCGATGTGGTCGCGCGCCGCCGTGCGGGTCAGCGCGCTCACCGCGGCCTTCGACGCCGCGTAGGCCGCCATGTTCGGCAGCCGGCCGTGCGCGCCGATGTTCGACGCGATGGTGACGATCGCGCCGCCGCCGTGCGTCCGCATGTGCGCGATCTCGTGCTTGAGGCACAGCCAGGTGCCGGTGAGGTTCGTGCCGATCACCGCGCCGAAGGCGTCCTCGTCGAGGTCCGCCACCGGGGCCGGCGACCCGAGGACGCCCGCGTTGTTGACCGCGACGTCCAGCCCGCCGTGCCGCTCGACGACCGTGGCGACCAGCCGCGCCACGTCCGCGGAGTCGGTCACGTCGACCTTCACCGCGCTCGCCGCGTCCCCGATCTCCTTCACCGCGGACGCGAGCCGCTGCTCGTCCCGGCCCGCGACGACGACCGTCGCGCCCTCGGTGGCGAACGCCTTCGCCGTCGTCAGCCCGATGCCCGAGCCGCCGCCGGTCACCAGGACGACCTTGCCTGCGAACCGTGCCCCCATGTCTGCCTTCTTTCTGGTCTGATCAGTCTCGAATGAGTACGCGCATCGCCTGCGAGACGGCCGCGTGCAGCCGGCTCGCCGCGTCCGTGCCCTTGCCCAGGACGCGCAGTCCCTGGAGCACGGTGAGCAGGAACCGGGCGAGGGTCGCCGGGTCGCTGCCGGCGGGGAGTTCGTCCTGGGCCTTGGCGCGTTCGAGGGCCATGGTCAGGGCGACTTCGAGGGTGTCCCAGCTGCGCTCCACGATCCGGGCGACCGCCGGATCGCGGGGGAGCAGCTCGATCGCCGCGTTGACGACGAAGCAGCCGATCGGCCCGTCTTCGCCGAGGATGTCCGCGACATAACCGTCGAGGAGCCGTCGCACCGCGGCCACGCCGGAACCCGGCTTCGACAGCTCGGCCAGCACTCGCGTGTCGGTCCGCTCGGCGTACCGCTTCAACGCCGTCACGTAGAAGTCGTGCTTCGTGCCGAAGGTGGCGTACAGGCTCGCCTTGGCGACGCCGAGGTGCGTGACGAGGTCGCTGACCGACGTCGCTTCGTACCCCTGACGCCGGAAGAGCGCGAGCGCGGCGTCGCAGGCTTCGTCGACGTCGAACTCCTTGACCCGGGACATGATCGAAACCCTAGCCTTTTCGAGAACGATCGGTCAAATATGTGACCGGCGGTGTGTCGCCTCCGATGACGGCCCGTGCGGTGGCACCATGGCTGATCTGACCGGCCGGAGGGGGCGAGCGATGCAGGACCTGACGCTGCCGCCGACGGTCGTCGCCACCCATTTGCGCTCGTGTGCCGAAGAGCTCGCCGCGAGCCTGCGCTGCGGCGGCCCGGGCGCCACGACCACCGAGCTCGCCGACGTCGTCGCGCACCTGGTCGCGGGTCAGGAAGCCATCTCCCACGCGCTCGCCGGCCTCGCCGCCCGCGTCGAAGGCGGTGCGAACGCTCTCGCAGCGGCCCCGCCCCTGGACGTCGAGGTCGTCACCGAGGTGCTTCGCGAGGCGGCCATCGCGGCCCGTTGCGCGGCCGAGGCGCTCGACGAGGTCACGCCGTCGTTCGAATGTGTGAGCGAATCCGTCGCGCCTGACACCCGTTTGTAGCTGTCGTCGCGCGCGGCCGCCCGCCTAGCCTGGAGCTGCGGAGGTGACTCGCATGCGCGCGGTGTGGATGGGCACGATCGGGTTCGGCAGTTACGCCATTCCGGTGAAGGCGTACAGCGCGACCGAGGACCGCGAGATCCCGCTGCACCAGGTGCACGAGGCCGACGGCGGCCGTGTCCGGGTGAAGCGGGTGTGCGAGGTCGACGGCGCCGAGGTGCCGCCCGAGGAGATGGTCCGCGGGTACACCGTGCCCGGCGGTGACGTCGTGCTGCTCTCGGACCACGAGCTCGCGTCGCTCCCGATGCCCGGCCGCACGATCGCCATCCGCGGTTTCGCGCCGCTCGCGGACGTCGACCCGATCTGGTTCGCGAAGAGCTACTACCTCGAGCCGGAGCCGGCGGGCACCAAGCCGTACGTGCTGTTCGGCGAAGCCCTGCAGCAGTCCGGGCGGATCGCGCTGGTCACGGTCGCGCTGCGCCGCCGCGAGACGCTCGGTGCGCTGCGCGTGCGCGACCAGGTCATCGTGCTGGAGACGATGCTCTGGCCGGACGAGGTGCGCCCGCCCGACTTCCCGTTCCGGCACGCCGACGTCGACATCCGGCCCGGCGAGCTGCGGCGCGCGGTGAACCTCGTCGAGGAGCTGACCGGCGAGTTCGACCCCGGCCGCTACCCCGACCGTTACCGCGAAGCCTTTCAGGCGTTGGTCCAGGCGAAGATCGACGGCGCCGAGGTCGTCCAGCCGACGGCCGCGGAGCAGGCGGAGGGCGTCACGCGGCTGCTGGCGGCCCTGCAGGAGTCGGCATCCGAAGCCGAGGACGCACGCAACGCGTCCGTCGCGAAGGCCAAGGCCGCCGCGTCGAGGGCGGCGAAGGCGCGTACGACGGCGAAGCGGGCCGCTGCTCGCGGCCGCACGAAGACGTCCTGAGTATTACTACCCACGGGTAATTGAGGGTTCTCCCACTGCTGGCCGGGTGCCCGGCGCGGCAGACTTCCTTCTGCCAGCGGGTACCGGATCGCTGGTGAGGGGGAAGGAACCGGACGGCCCCTGGGGAGGTGAGCCGTCCGGGCACCAGGGTTCCGGGGCGGGCCGACGGAGGAGCGGCCCGTTCCCGGGACCCGTGTCGCACCGCGGGGAGGCGGGGCGACGAGGGGGGCGGCCTGAAAGCCGCCGTGGAGGGGTCGAGGGGTCTCCACGGCGGTTTTCAGGCTTCCGCTACCCGGAGCATCAGCTCCGAAGCCAGTTTCAGCAGCTGCCGTTCGGTCGGCGAGAGCGTCGTCTCGATCGCGCCGGCCAGCCAGCGTTCCCGGCGGACGCTGTACTCGCGCAGCACCGACAGCCCCGCCGGCGTGATGCTCACCAGCGAACGGCGTCCGTCCTCCGGATCCGGTGCGCGCGTCACCAGCTCGCGTTCGGTCACCCACGCGAGGATCCGGGTCAGCGACTGCGGCTGCAGCCGTTCGGCCTCGGCCAGCTCGGTCGGCGTGTGCGTACCCGCCCGGTACAGCCGGCTCAGCACCGCCAACACCGCCGGGCCCGGGCCGTTCGGGTCCCGCTCCGCGCGCATCCGCCAGTTCAGCCGCCCGACGCCTTCGCGGACCCGGTAGGCCAGTTCGGCGAGCTCGGCGTCCGCACTGACCTGCGAGGCGACTCGGCCGAGGGTGTCGGGTTCGGGCTGCATGGCCCCAGGCTATGCGGTTCCCCGGACCAGCCGGGCATAACGCCCGTCGCGCGCCAGCAGGTCGTCGTGCGTCCCGCGTTCCACGATCCGGCCCTCGTGCAGCACCACGATCTGGTCGGCGTGCTCCACAGTGGACAGCCGGTGCGCGATCGTCAGCGTCGTGCGGCCCGCGGCCAGCCGGTCGAGCTCGGCCTGCACCGAGCGTTCCGTGCGGGTGTCGAGCGCGCTGGTCGCCTCGTCGAGGATGAGCACCGGCGGGTTGCGCAGCAGGATCCGGGCGATCGCCATCCGCTGCTTCTCGCCGCCGGAGAACCGGTAGCCGCGCTGGCCGACGACGGTGTCGTAGCCCTCGGGCAGCCCGGCGAGAGTGTCGTGGATGTGCGCCGCCTTCGCCGCGGCCTCGATCTCGTCGTCGGTCGCGTCCGGCTTCGCGAAGCGCAGGTTCTCGCGGACGGTGTCGTGGAACAGGTAGGTCTCCTGGGACACCATCCCGACGCCGGCGGCGAGCGAGGCCAGTGTGACGTCGCGGATGTCGGTGCCGTCGATCTCCACGGACCCGTCGCTCACCTCGTACAGCCTCGCGACCAGGTACGCGAGCGTCGTCTTGCCCGAGCCGGTCGAGCCGACCAGCGCCGTCGTGGTCCCGGCCGGGACGTCGAGGTCGATCTCGTGGAGCGTCAGCGGGCCCTCGTCGTCGTAGCGGAACGAGACTCCGCGCATCGAGACGTCACCCCGGCGCACCTGCAGGGACCCCGCGTCCGGCTTGTCGCTGATCTCCACCCGCAGGTCCAGCACCTCGAAGATGCGCCCGAACAGCGCCTTCGACGTCGCCACGTTCTGCCCGATCGTCTGCATCGCGCTGGCCGGCGCGACCAGCCGGTTGAGCATGCTGGTGAACGCCACGACGGTGCCGAGCGAGATCGGCGACGCGCCGCCGGCCAGCGCCAGCCCGGCGATCCAGTAGACCAGCGCGGGGATGACAGTCAGGCTCATTCCGCGCGACGCGATCTGCCAGCGCCCGGCCAGCGCCGCCGCGCGTTCCAGTGACGCGATCTCCCGGGACTCGGCGCCGAACCGCTCGCGCATCGCCCGTTCGTTGCCCATCGTCTTGGCGAGCAGCACGCCGGTGACCGAGAGGGACTCCTCGACCATCGTCGTCAGCCGGGCCATCCGCCGGGTCCGGCCGCGGGCCAGCGTCCGCCGCTTCTTGCCGAGCCGCAGCGTGAACAGCAGGAACAGCGGGACGACGATCAGCGAGAGCGCCGCGAGCTGCCAGTCGAGCACGATCAGGGCGACGGTGATGGCGATCGTCGTGGTCGCGTTCTGGACCACCGACCCGGCGGTCGTGGTGATGACGTTGTCGACGCCGCCGATGTCGTTGAACACCCGCGAGAGCACTTCGCCGCTCTTCGTCCGGGTGAAGAAGCCCAGCGACATCCGCTGCAGGTGGCCGTAGACGGTGACGCGCAGCTCGTTCATCACGCGCTGGCCGATGGTGTTGGACAGCCCGGTGGTCGCCACGCCGAGGGAGCCGCTGCCGACCGCGCAGACGATCATCCCGGCGGCCAGGACGCTGATCAGGAGCGTGTCGCGGTGCGGGAGGGCGTCGTCGAGGATCTCGCGCAGCAGGAACGGCGAGACGACGCCGAGGCCGGCCTGGAGCACGATCAGCGCGAAGAGCGCGGCGAGCGGTCCGCGGTGCGGCCGGAACAGGCCGGCGATCCGCCGGAGGGGGACCGGCTCGTCGGTGTCCGTGGTCGGTTCGGCGAGTGACGGCCGGGGTCTGGTCGCGGAAGTCATACACGCATGTTTACCGATTCCGGCGACGATGGCGAGCGACTTTTCCCAGTTAAAGCCATCTTTACTCGCAGCTCGCGCGCGAGGTAGTACACCTATGTGTACTGATCGCGTGCGCGACTTTCGCGTACCCGCGAGGCGGGGAAGCCGGAGCGACTACCCTCGGGAGGGCCGGCCTCGTCCGGCGCGCCACTCTCGACCCAGCTGGAGCGTGCACACCCGTGTTCGACACCCTGTCCGATCGGCTCACCGCCGCCCTGCAGACGCTCACGCGCAAGGGCAGGCTGTCCGACGCCGACATCGACGCCACCGCGCGCGAGATCCGCATCGCGCTGCTGGAGGCCGACGTCGCCCTCGGCGTGGTCAAGACCTTCATCGCGAGGATCAAGGACCGGGCGAAGGGCGCCGAGGTATCCCAGGCGCTCAACCCCGCGCAGCAGGTCGTCAAGATCGTCAACGAGGAGCTCGTCGGCATCCTCGGCGGCGAGACGCGCCGGCTGAACCTGGCGAAGAACCCGCCCACCGTGATCATGCTCGCCGGCCTCCAGGGTGCCGGTAAGACGACGCTCGCGGGCAAGCTCGCGCTGTGGCTGAAGAAGCAGGGCCACGCGCCGATGCTGGTCGCCTGCGACCTCCAGCGCCCGAACGCCGTCACGCAGCTGCAGGTCGTCGGCGAGCGCGCCGGCGTCGTCACGTTCGCGCCCGAGCCGGGCAACGGCGTCGGCGACCCGGTCGACGTCGCCCGCCGCGCCATTGCCGAGGCGAAGCGCGCGCAGCACGACGTCGTCGTGGTCGACACCGCCGGCCGCCTGGGCGTCGACGAAGAGCTGATGAAGCAGGCCGCGGACATCCGCGACGCCGTGCGGCCGGACGAGACGCTGTTCGTCGTCGACGCGATGATCGGCCAGGACGCCGTGACCACGGCCGAGGCCTTCCGCGACGGCGTCGGCTTCTCCGGCGTCGTGCTGACGAAGCTCGACGGTGACGCCCGCGGTGGTGCCGCGCTGAGCGTCCGCGAGGTCACCGGCCAGCCGATCCTCTTCGCCTCCAACGGCGAGAAGCTCGAGGACTTCGACACCTTCCACCCGGACCGGATGGCGTCGCGGATCCTCGGCATGGGTGACGTGCTGACCCTGATCGAGCACGCCGAGCAGGCCTTCGACCAGGACCAGGCCGAGCAGGCCGCGGCGAAGCTGTCGAGCGGCCAGCTCACCCTGGAGGACTTCCTCGAGCAGATGCTCGCGGTCCGCAAGATGGGCCCGATCGGCAACCTGCTCGGCATGCTCCCGGGCGCCGGCCAGATGAAGGACCAGCTGGCCCAGGTCGACGACAAGCACCTGGACAAGCTGCAGGCGATCATCCGCGGCATGACGCCCGCCGAGCGTGACAACCCGAAGATGATCAACGGGTCGCGCCGGCTGCGCATCGCGAACGGCTCCGGCGTCTCGGTGCGCGAGGTCAACGACCTGGTCAACCGGTTCTTCGAGGCCCGCAAGATGATGGCCCAGATGGCCGGCCGGTTCGGTTTCGGCGGCGGGGGCGGCGGTTCCAAGACGCGCAAGGGCAAGAAGGGCAAGAAGGGCCGCGGCCCGACCCAGCCCAAGGTCCGCGGCGGCTTCCCCGGCGGCATGCCGATGCTGCCGCCCGGTGGCCAGATGCCCGGCGGCATGCCCGATCTGTCGCAGCTCGGCGGCATGAACGACGTCCCGGGCTTCGACCCGTCGAAGTTCAAGCTGCCGAAGAACCCCAAGGACAATTGAGCACCGCGCTCCACGCCGCCGGGGTGGTCCTGCCCGGCGGCGAGTCCCGGGACGTCTGGATCACCGGCGGCCGGATCTCGTTCGAGCCGGTGCCGGACGCCGAGACGCTGGGCCGGGGCGTCTTCCTGGTGCCCGGCCTGGTCGACGCGCACTGCCACCCCGGCATCGGCATCGGCGGGCCCGTCTCGCTGGAAGAGGCGACCGAGCAGGCGCTGGCCGACCGCGCCGCGGGCACGCTGCTGATCCGCGACTGCGGCCTGCCGATCGACGTCCGGCCGCTGCAGGCGCGGGCGGACCTGCCGACGATCATCCGCGCCGGCCGGCACCTCGCGCTGGCCAAGCGCTACATCCCGGGTCTCGGCATCGAGCTGGACGATCCTTCGCAGCTACCGGACGCCGTCGCCGAGCAGGCTCGTGACGGCGACGGCTGGGTCAAGCTGGTGGGCGACTGGATCGACCGCGGTGCCGGCGACCTGGCGCCGCTCTGGCCGGACGACGTCCTGGCCGAAGCCGTCAAGGTCGCGCACGACCACGGCGCCCGCGTCACCGCGCACGTGTTCGGCGAAGCCGCGCTGCCCGGGCTGATCGCGGCCGGCATCGACTGCCTCGAACACGGCACGGGCCTGAGCGCCGACCAGTTGTCCGAGCTGGCCCGCAACGACGTCGCGCTGGTGCCGACGCTGATCAACATCGAGAACTTCCCGGGCATCGCGGACAAGGCCGGCAAGTACCCGGCGTACGCGGACCACATGCGGGCGCTGCACGCCGGCGTCGGGGAGATGGTCGCCACGGCCATCGAAGCAGGGGTACGCGTCTTCGCGGGCAGTGACGCCGGTGGCATGGTCGAGCACGGCCGGCTCGTCGACGAGATCGAGGCATTGCACCGCGCGGGCATGACCCGCGAGGCGGCACTGGCGAGCGCGTCCTGGGCGGCGCGCGACTGGCTCGGCCACCCGGGCATCACCGACGGCGCGCCTGCCGACCTGCTCGTCTACGCGAGCGATCCGCGCGAGGACCTGGGCGTCCTGCGGCACCCTTCGCACATCGTGCTCGGCGGTGTGGTGTACGCGTAGACCCCCGCCGATTTCCTTGCGGGGTCGGCACTTTAGCGATCCGGCAGCAAGTAGGCGGATACGTTTCGCAACCGATCAGCGCAAGGTGCCTGTTTCCGCTGTGGCTGCTGTCGGATCGGTAAAGAACGGCACAGTAGCGTTGGGTGCGTGACGGACGACGACGGCGCACGGCGCGTGCTGGGGGCGCACTGGTGTTTCGTGGCGTTCTTCGCGGGGATCGCCGGCTACTACCTGATCAACCTGATCATCGCCGCGGCGGTCAACCGCAACGTCGGCGAGTTCGACCCCCTCGAGCTGCACGACATCGGCCCGCTGCTGCTCCTGGCGTTCGTGCCCAACCTCCTGCTCGGGCTCGGCCCGGCGGTGGGTTCGTGGCGCTGGGGAGAGGGCCTGCGCGCCGACTTCGGGCTCAAGCCGACCTGGCGCGACGTCCGGATCGGCCTCGCCTGCGGCGCGCTCGCCCTGGTCGTCGGCTACGGGCTCAACCTGGTGCTGATCGCCGTCTACGGCGCCGACGACGTCTCCGACAGCCCGCTGAGCGACCTCGCCGACACCTTCGACGGTGACACCGTCTGGCTGGTGCTCGCCGCGGTGATCGTCATCGCCGGCGCGCCGATCACGGAGGAGCTGCTGGTCCGCGGCACGCTGTGGAAGGCGCTGCAGTTCCACCGGGTCCCGCCGTGGGTGGTGCTGCTGCTCACCTCGCTGGTGTTCGCGCAGCTGCACGGCGAGCCGACCCGCACGATCGCCCTCTTCGGCCAGGGCATCGCGATCGGGCTGGCCCGGCACCTCTCCGGCCGGGTGAGCGCCGGGGTGATCGCCCACGCGGCCAACAACCTGCCGCCGGCGGTACTGCTGTTCGTCGCGCACTGAGCGTGGTGCGCGGATCGATGGACAGTAGTCGGACGGATACTGTGTGATCACTCTCCGGCGGCTAGGCTCGGGACAGGAGCCGACGATCGCGGAGGGCAACGCGTGACCACTTCCCAGCCCCGGGACCCGGCTCCCGACGCCGCGCCGTTCCCCGAGCCCGAAGAACCGGCCGCGACGGCGTTCCTGCCGCCCGAGCGGCGGCACCGGTGGGGCTTCGGGGCCTTCCTGCTCGTCGAGGCCGTGCTGCTGTCCTCGGCCGCGTTCGTGTCCGTGCTGGTCGGCGACACCGGTCCCGGCCCGCTGCCGATCCGGGTCGTGCTGCTCGGCACCATGCTGCCGACGATGATCGCGGCCGGCGTCGCGGTGCTGATCACCTACGTGCGCGGCAACGGGCCCGTGATCGACCTGCGGATCGAGTGGCGCTGGGCCGATGTGAAGACCGGGTTCCGCTTCGGCTGCGTCGGGCTCGTCTTCACCACCCTCGGCGCCTACCTGTGGACGCAGCTGGTCGGCAACGCCAACGCGACATCGGCGATCAGCGCGCTGGTCGAGGACCGGAAGATGTCGATCTCGGCGGCCATCGTGATGTTCGTCTACCTGTGGCTGCTCGGCCCGATCTGCGAAGAGATCATCTACCGCGGCCTGCTCTGGGGCGCCGCCGAACAGCTGCAGTGGCGCAGCGAGCGCTGGGGCCGCGTCGCGGCGTTCCTGCTGTGCACGGCGGTGTTCGCGGCCAGCCACCTCGAGCCGCTGCGTACGACGTTGCTGCTGGTCATCGCGGTGCCGATCGGGCTGGCGCGGCTCGTCACCGGACGGCTGCCGGCGAGCATCGTCGCGCACCAGGTGAACAACTTCCTGCCGGCGCTCACCATCCTGCTCGGAGCGCTCGGAGTGGCCTCTTTCTGAGCCTCTTGCCCGGTGCGCGGGGGCCGTCTGGCAGAATGAGTCACTGCTTGCTTCCGCCGGACCCTCTCACCGCGCGAAAGCTCCTGACCTTCGGGTGCCCGCGTCCGTGTCCCCACTCGGACCGCGAGTGCCCACCCCAGCATCAGAGAGATACGAGGAGTACCCACACCCGTGGCCGTCAAGATCAAGCTGCAGCGCCTCGGCAAGATCCGTGCGCCGTACTACCGCATCATCGTCGCCGACGCGCGCAACCGCCGGGACGGCAAGGCCATCGAGACGATCGGCAAGTACCACCCGAAGGAAGAGCCGAGCCTCATCGAGGTCGTCTCCGAGCGCGCCCAGTACTGGCTGGGTGTCGGCGCGCAGCCGACCGAGCCCGTCCAGCGCCTGCTGGAGATCACCGGTGACTGGCAGAAGTTCAAGGGCCTCCCGGGCGCCGAGGGCACGCTGAAGGTCGCCGAGCCGAAGCCGTCCAAGCAGGACCTGTTCAACGCGGCCCTGGCCGCGGCCGGCGAGGAGCCCTCCACCGAGGCCACCACGCCGAAGAAGAAGTCCGCCCCCAAGAAGGCCGAGGCCGAGAAGGCCGAAGCCACCGAGGGTGAGAAGGCCGAGTGAGCTTTCTGGCTGACTCCCTCGAGCACCTGGTGCGCGGGATCGTCGACAACCCGGACGAGGTCCGGGTCGAGCTGCTGACCACGCGCCGTGGCCGGACGCTCGAGGTGCACGTGCACCCCGACGACCTCGGCAAGGTGATCGGCCGGGGCGGACGCACCGCGACCGCCTTGCGCACCGTCATGGGCGGCATCGGTGGCCGCGGCGTCCGCGTGGACGTCGTCGACACCGACCGCTGATCCAGGCTTCAGAGAACGGTCAGATGGACGTCGTAGCAGGCCGCATCGCCAAGGCGCACGGAATCCGCGGGGAACTCGCGGTGGACGTGCGCACGGATTCGCCGCAAGAGCGGTTCAAGGTCGGTGCGGTCCTCACGACGAAGCTGCGTGACGGCAGCAAAAGGGAACTCACCATCGCAGCCGCCCGCGACCACAGCGGGCGGCTGCTGGTGCGTTTCGAGGAGGTCTTGACCCGCGACGTCGCCGAGACGCTGCGGGGCGCGCTCCTGCTCGTCGACACCGACGCGCTGCCGCCGACCGGCGACCCCGACGAGTTCTACGACCACGAGCTGGCCGGCCTGCGGGCCGAGCTGCTCGACGGCACCGTCGTCGGCAAGGTCGTCGAGGTCGTCCACTCGCCCGCGGGCGAGCTCCTGGAGCTGGACGTCGACGGCCGCGAGGTCCTGGTGCCGTTCGTCCTGGCGATCGTCCCCACCGTGGACGTCGCGGGCGGGCGGGTCGTGCTCGACCCTCCCGAAGGCCTGCTCGACGCCGAATGAGGGAGCGAGTGAAGTTCCGGAAGAAGGCCGCCTTCACGGCGGCCGCCGTCGTTTCGGCCATCGCTGTCCTCGCGCCGCCCGCACAGGCCGCGAGCCCGGTCTACGGCGACTTCTCGCTGATGTTCCAGCGCAGCGCCGGCCAGTTCGCTCCGCCGGGGGAGAAGGCGTACCAGTGGGCGTGGTCGCCGCAGTCGGCCACCGAGTCGCAGATCTCCTGGGGTGACCCGGTCACCTGGCCGCCGTCGTACGCGGAGCACTTCGTCCGCGACGGCAACTGGGTGCTGCTCGACGGCTGGGACGGCAACGGCACTTACTACACCGAACGCGTCACCGGCGAGACGATCTGCCAGAGCGGGATCTGCACACCGCTGCCTTCGCACGGGGGACAGCAGCACTACGTCCGGTGGACCGTGCTGCCCGCGGACTACCAGCTGAGCGCCGAAGGCACCGTCACGGAGCGGGGCAGCGGCAAGACCTTCCGGTTCAAGCACGTTCAGACCTGGCACGCGCCCGCGCCGTGCAGCTCGGCGAAGTTCGGCACCCGGACCTGCATCACGCAGAGCGAGTCCTGGTCGTCCGACCAGAACCTGCCCGCCGGCTCGCCGATCCGCGAGACGCTGCGCCGCGACATCAAGATCGCGCAGGGGCTCGGCATGGCCTTCGCGATCGACCAGCAGGTCGAGTCCCCCTGGCACGCCGAGGCCACCGAATACTGGAACTGGTGACGGCGTGCGCATCGACGTCGTCACGATCTTCCCCGAGTACCTCGACCCGCTGCGCGCCGCGCTGCTGGGCCGGGCGATCGACCGCGGCCTGATCGAGGTCGGCGTCCACGACCTGCGCGAATGGACCCACGACGTCCACCGCGCCGTCGACGACGCGCCGTACGGCGGCGGGCCCGGCATGGTGATGAAGCCGCAGATCTGGGGCCCGGCCCTGGACGACGTCTGCCGGCCGGAGACGCGCCTCGTCGTGCCGACGCCGGCCGGGCGGCCGTTCACCCAGGAGCTGGCCCACGCCTACGCCTCGGAAAAGCACCTCGTGTTCGCCTGCGGGCGGTACGAGGGCATCGACCAGCGCGTCGTCGACGACGCCGCCCGCCGGATGCCGGTCGACGAGGTGTCCATCGGCGACTACGTGCTGGTCGGCGGCGAGGCGGCGGTGCTCGTCATGGTCGAGGCCGTCGTCCGGCTGCTGCCCGGCGTGCTCGGCAACTCGCGGTCCGCCGCCGAGGACTCGTTCTCCGACGGCCTGCTCGAAGGGCCGAGCTACACCCGCCCCGAGGTGTGGCGGGACCTGGCGGTCCCGGACGTCCTGCGGTCCGGCAACCACGCGCTGATCGACCGCTGGCGGCGTGACCAGGCCCTGGAGCGGACCGCCCGCCGCCGCCCCGATCTCCTGGCCGCGCTGCCGGAAGGTAGTCTCGACAAGCACGATCGCGGGGTCCTGGAGGGCTTGGACCCCGAGCAGGCCTAGGCCGGTTCTTCCCCCGGAATCCCGGTCTGTAATACTTGACAGGTTGGCGTGAGTGGACCTCGTCGTTCACCAGCCCGCCATCAGCCCCCCGGGTCGCTCGCAGCGGCACCGTTGCGCGCCCGGGATCTGTACGCAAGCCATACCGAAGACGAGGACGGACCACCGATGAACACCCTGGACGCGCTGGACAAGCAGTCGCTGCGTTCCGACATCCCGGACTTCCGCCCGGGCGACACCCTCAAGGTGCACGTCCGCGTCATCGAGGGCAACCGCGAGCGCAACCAGGTCTTCCAGGGCGTGGTCATCCGGCGTCAGAACGGCGGCATCCGCGAGACCTTCACCGTCCGCAAGGTCTCCTTCGGCGTCGGCGTGGAGCGCACCTTCCCGGTGCACTCGCCGAACCTGGCCGAGATCGAGGTCCACAAGCGCGGTGACGTGCGGCGCGCGAAGCTGTACTACCTGCGCGACCTGCGCGGCAAGAAGGCCAAGATCAAGGAGCGCCGCGAGAACCGCGAGACGGCCTCGGCTAACTGAGCCACAACCCGGTTACCGGTAGCCTGACGACGTGGCCGAACCCGTGTCCCAGAACGCTCCTGAGGATGACCCCGATCGCTCCGAGGAGGACCAGCCCAGGCGGTCCCGCTCCGAGGAGCGCGGGGGGTCCCGACGGCGGCGAGCCAAGCCCGCCAAGAAACGGTCGTTCTGGAAGGAACTGCCGATCCTGCTCGTGATCGCCCTGGTGCTCACGATCTTGATCCAGACATTCCTCGCGAAGGTCTTTATGATCCCCTCGGGGTCCATGGAAGCCACCCTGCACGGCTGCCCCGGGTGCACCGGTGACCGGATCCTCGTCGACCGGGTCACCTACGACTTCACCGAGCCCTCGCCGGGCGACGTGATCGTGTTCAAGGGTCCGCCGGCGTGGGTCAACAACGAGATCGCGCCGCAGGAGTCGAGCAACATCATCGTCCAGGGCTTGCGCGGTCTCGGCTCGCTGGTCGGGTTCGCCCCGCCGGACGAGCGCGACTTCGTCAAGCGGGTCGTCGCGGTCGGCGGCCAGACCGTCCAGTGCTGCGACACGCAGGGCCGGGTCGTCGTGGACGGCAAGGGGCTCGACGAGCCGTACGTCCACTGGGAAGACCCGTCCAACCAGACCGAGCGGACCTTCGACCCGGTCAAGGTCCCGGTCGGGACGGTCTGGGTCATGGGCGACAACCGGAACAACTCCGACGACTCCCGGTTCCAGGGCGGCGGCGGCGTGAACGGCGCGGTCCCCGTGGACAACATCATCGGCAAGGCGCGGATCATCGTCCTGCCGCCGAGCCGGTGGGGCGGGATCACCGACCACAACCCGCAGGAGGGGGCTCAGCCCGCGGCGCTCGGTGCGCCGGCGTGGCAGAGCGGCATCCCGCTCGGGGCCGGTATCGCGGCGGCCTGGCCGGCGCTCTTCGTCGGGCGCAAGCTCAAGTCCGGAGTACGCCGGGCGGCCGGGCGGAAACGCTAGCCACCCCGATCCGTGCCGGCAGACGGGTGATCCAGCCTTGACTCTTCCCGTTCCCCTCACCGCGGCCGAGCCGACCCGGCCGCCGCGGGCCGTGGTGCGTGGCGACCTCTTCTGGGGTCTGCAGGGCGCGCTCGACCGTCGTGGCCTCGGCCCGGTCGCCGGTGTGGACGAAGCCGGCGCCGGGGCGTGCGCGGGGCCGCTGGTGGTCGCGGCCTGCGTGCTCAAGCAGGGTGACGCGGCGAAGCTGACCGAGCTGACGGACTCCAAGCTGATGACGGCCAAGGCACGGGACCGGGTCTACGACCTGGTCCTCGCCCGGGCCGTCGACTACTCGGTGATCGTCATCCCCACCGCGGAGGTCGACCTCTACGGCATCCGGGTGATGAACCTGGAGGGCATGCGGCGCGCCGCGGCGGCGTTGCGCGTGGACCCGGGCTACATCCTCACGGACGGTTTCCGGGCACCGGGCCTCACGGCGCCGAACACGGCGGTGATCAAGGGCGACCGCTCGGTGGCGTGCATCGCGGCCGCGTCGGTGCTGGCGAAGGTGACCCGCGACCGCATCATGGCGGGCTACCACGACGACCTCCCGCACTACGGTTTCGACGTGCACAAGGGTTACAGCACGTCCGACCACCTGGCCGCGCTGCGCGAGCACGGCCCCAGCGACGTCCACCGGTGGTCGTACACGAACGTCGCGACGGTGGCCATCAAGCACGGCGTGCGGCCCGCGCGGCCGGTCCTGCTGACCTACGCGGCGCTGGAAAAGGCCATGGAGGCCGGTGTCGGCGCGGGGCTCGCCGCGGTCCTCGACGAGGCACTCGAGCCACAACTCAGCCTGCCGCTGCATGCCCCGGCCGCGGGTGTGGGTCACAATGAACGCTCCGCCGGCGGAGCAGCAGCACGATCCCGAGGAGGGGCGCGGATTTCATGAGCGCAGAGGATCTCGAGAAGTACGAGACCGAGATGGAGCTCTCGCTGTACCGCGAGTACCGCGACATAGTCGGCCAGTTCTCGTACGTGGTGGAGACCGAGCGGCGGTTCTACCTGGCGAACGCGGTCGACGTCCAGGTCCGCGACGGCGGCGGCGAGGTGTACTTCGAGGTCCGCATGTCCGACGCGTGGGTCTGGGACATGTACCGCCCGGCCCGCTTCGTCAAGCACGTCCGGGTCATCACGTTCAAGGACGTCAACGTCGAGGAGCTCGACAAGCCGGACCTCCGGCTGCCCGAAGACGGCCCGTTCTCGGGCTGAGCTGGTCTTTCGCCGCGCCGGCCCGTCTTGGACGGGCCGGCGCGGTTCTTTTGCGTCTTGGCACAGCGCGCCCTTAGCACAGCGGGCCGACAGTTCAGCTCGTTCCGCCGCGTTCCGTGGACCGGTTGTCCACATACCCCCGGTTGTCCACAGAGCGGCGATTTCGCTCTGGTTTCGCCACCTCGTGCGCTGGCATCGTCGAACGCACACGCACCGTGATCGCCGGGACCGCCCTGGTGACCGGTGCACCGACGAGGGGGCGAACACGATGACGGGCACCGACCAGCTCGCAAGACACCGCCGCGACCTGGGCGAGTGGGGCGAAGACCTCGCCTCCCGGTACCTGCAGGACCGCGGCCTGGTCTTGCTCGGCCGCAATTGGCGCTGCCGCGAAGGCGAGATCGACCTCATCCTGACCGACCGCACCCGAGTCGTCTTCTGCGAGGTCAAGACCCGCACCGGCACCGAGTTCGGCCTGCCGTCGGAGACCGTCACCGAGGTGAAGGCCGGCCGAGTGCGCCGGGCCGCCCAACGCTGGCTGCGCGAGTTCCGCATCGGCTGGTGCCCGGTCCGCTACGACGTGGTGACGATCCTCGCCGAGCCCGGCACGCGCCCCCGCGTCCAGCACATCGAGGCGGCGTTCTGATGCCCATCGCCAAAGCCTGGAGCGTCGCCTTGCTGGGCATCGACGGCCGGGTCATCGAGATCGAGGCCGACCTCGGCGGCGGCCTGAGCCGCGTCACCCTGGTCGGCCTCCCCGACGCCGGGCTGCGCGAAGCCAAGGACCGCGTCCGCTCGGCCGTCCGCAACTCCGGCCAGCCCTGGCCGGACGGAAAGGTGACGCTCGGCCTGTCCCCGGCGAACCTCCCGAAGGTCGGCTCGGCGTACGACCTCGGCATCGCGGCCGCGGTCCTCGCGGCGACGGGCGCGGTCCCGGCGACGCGGCTGCTCGGCACGGTGCTGCTGGGCGAGCTCGCTCTCGACGGCCGCGTCCGCCCGGTCCGCGGAGTTCTCCCGGGCCTCCTGGCGGCCCGCGCGGCCGGCTACGAACGAGCCGTCGTCCCGGCGGACTCGCTGGTCGAAGCGGGGTTGGTGGACGGCATCGACGTCGCGGGCGCGGCCCATCTGCGCGACTTGGTGGCGTGGCTGAAGAACGAGGCCGGCCTCGTGTCGCCGGAACCCCCGGTACCGCCGACACCACCGGCGGTACCGGACCTGGCCGACGTCGTCGGCCAGCCGGAGGCGCGCTGGGCGCTGGAGGTCGCGGCGGCAGGCGGGCACCACCTCCTGCTCACCGGCCCACCGGGCGTCGGCAAGACGATGCTCGCCCGTCGCTTGCCCGGCCTCTTACCGCGCCTGTCGCACGAAGAAGCGTTGGAGGTGACGGCGGTGCACTCGGTCGACGGCTCGCTGTCGAAGTCGTCGCCGTTGGTCACGGTGCCGCCGTTCGTCGCCCCGCACCACTCGATCACGGTGGCGGCGTTGATCGGCGGCGGCAGTGGCCTGGCCGCCCCGGGCGCGATCAGCCGGGCCCACCGCGGCGTCCTGTTCCTCGACGAGGTCTGCGAGTTCGGCGGCCAGCGCCTGGAGTCGCTGCGCACGGTCCTCGAGGAGGGCGAGGTCCGCATCGCCCGGGTCAAGGGTTCGATCACGTACCCGGCGCGGTTCCAGCTGATCCTGGCCACGAACCCGTGCGCGTGCGCACCCCCGAAGGAAGCCGACTGCGTGTGCTCCCCGACCGCCCGCCGCCGCTACCTCGGCCGGCTGTCAGGTCCGCTGCTCGACCGCGTCGACCTCCGAGTCCGCCTACGGCCCCTGAGCGCGATCAACGCCCACGACACGGGAGCGACAGAGTCCTCGGAAACGGTCCGCACCCGGGTTTTGCAGGCCCGCGACCGAGCAGCCCACCGCTGGCAGGCCCACGGCTGGCGATCGAACTCGGAGGTCCCAGGCCCGGCCTTACGACGCGACTTCACCCTCTCGCCGGCCGCGACCCAGCTGCTGGACCGGGCAATGGACCGCGGAGCTTTGAGCGGCCGGGGAGCAGACCGCTGCCTGCGCATCGCCTGGACCCTGGCGGACTTGGACGGCGAGGAACGCCCAGGCACAGACCAGGTCAGCTCAGCCCTGGCTTTCCGAGAGCGAGTGGCAGCATGAGCCCCGACAACCACCACGAGGCGCGCTTGCCCGCGGGTGGCGCCATGAGTTCCGACGAGCCCCGCCAAGCCGCAGGTGGCGAGGTGAGTCCCGACAGGCAATGCCAGTCGCCCCCTGCTACCGGCAGCGACATAAGCCTCGGCGAGCATTGCCAAGCGCTCCCTGCCGCTAGTGGCGACGTGAGTTCCGGCGAGTATCGCCAGGCGCTCCTTCCCGCAGGGAGCGATATGAGTCCTGGCGAGCGCGGCCAAGTACTCCCTGTCGCTAGTGGCGACGTGAGTTCTGACGAGTGCCGCCGGTCGCTTCCTCCGGCAGGGAGCGGCATAAGTCCTGACGTTCATGGCCAGGCGGTCCCTGCCGCAGGTGGCGGTGTGAGTTTCGGCGAGCTTCGCCAGTTGTTCCCTCCGGCAGGGAGCGATATGAGTCCTGGCGAGCGCGGCCAGGTACTCCCTGTTGCTAGTAGCGACGTGAGTTCTGGCGAGCTTCGGCAGTCGCTTCCTCCGGCAGGGAGCGACATGAGCCCCGACGTGCACGGCCAAGCGCTCGCTGTCGCAGGCAGCGACGTGAGTCCCGACCAGGACCGCCAGTCGCTCCCTGCTTCCGCTAGCGAGGTGACCGCCAGCGAGCTGCGCCAAGCTCGCGCTTACCTGCTGCGCGTCGCCGAACCGCCCGCGCCGGCGCTGGTCGCCTTCATCGCCCACCACGGGCCGATCGACGCGGCCGCCCGGGTCCGACGCGGTGACTGTCCGCCCGAGGTGTTGAAGGCGACCGAGGCGCGCCGCGAGTACGACCTCGTCGGCCAAGACTTCGCGCGGGCTGCCGCGGCCGGGGCTCGGCTGGTCGTGCCCGAGGACGATGAGTGGCCCGGCTGGCCGCTGCTCGCCCTCGAGCTCGCGGCTCGGCGTGGAGTGACCGAAGCCGTGCCTCCGGTCGCGCTCTGGGTTGCCGGTGATGTCGCGCTCGGCACTGCCGCCGATCGCGCCGTTGCCGTGGTTGGGGCGCGGGCGGCCACCGACTACGGCGAGCACCACGCCGCCGAGCTGTCGTACGGCCTGGCCTCCCGGGGCGTCCCGGTGTTCTCGGGTGCGGCCTACGGCATCGACGGCGCCGCCCACCGTGGTGCGCTCGCCGCCGACGGGGTCACCGTCGCGGTGCTCGGCTGCGCCGTCGACGCGGGTTATCCGGCGGGCCACGTCGGGCTGCTGAACCGGATCGTCCGCAACGGTGGCGCGGTCGTCAGCGAATACCCGCCCGGCACCCCGCCGGCCCGGCACCGCTTCCTCGTCCGCAACCGGCTCATCGCCGCTCTCACCGAGGGCACCTTGGTCGTCGAAGCCGGGCGACGCAGCGGTGCGCGCAACACCGCGAGCACCGCCGGCGCGCTCGGCAAGGTGGTGATGGCGGTGCCGGGGCCGATCTCGTCCGGGATGTCCGTCGGCTGCCACGAGCTGATCCGCGACGCCCGGGCGACACTCGTCTCGACGGTCGACGAGGTCCTCGAGACCGTGGGCCGCTTCGGGATCGCCGAGGACCAGGCCGCCCGGCCGAAACGTCCCACCGACCGGCTGGGCCCCGAGGCGCTGCGGACGTACGAGGCGCTGGCCGTGCGCGCCGACCGGTCCGACGCCGAAATCGCGACCGAATCCGGGCTCCCGCTGCGGAAAGTGCGGGCCTTGCTGCCGGCGCTGGAGATCGACGGATTCGCGGTCCGCGGGGAAGCGGGGTGGCGACGGCGGAGGGAAAGCGCATGAAGGCCACGAATTCCCGGCGAAATCGTCGAAAGTGTTCGGCCGGTCCGGTGGGCCCGCGTGGCGATCCTTGACCGATGGCGGTTGTTCGCGCAGCGTGACATCCATGCCGCCGCCATCACGCTCCGGCCGGGGCCGCCGCCCGGACCTGCGCGCGCTCCGGGCCGCGCTGCCCGCGCCGGTCCAGGCCGCCGTCACCGGCTATGAACGGCACCTCGGGCTCGAACGGGGCCTGTCCGCGCACACCGTCCGGGCGTACGTCGGCGATGCGGTGTCGCTGCTGGGGTTCGTCGTCGTCGACGGCGGTGGCGCGCTCGCGGAGCTGGACCTCGCGCGGCTACGGTCGTGGCTCGCCGCCCAGCAGTCCGGCGGGGCGAGCCGGACGACGCTCGCGCGGCGGGCCGCCTCGGCGCGGACGTTCACCGCCTGGGCGCACCGCACCGGCGTCCTCCCGACCGACCCGGGCGGACGGCTCGCCGCCCCGCGGGCGCACCGCACCCTGCCCGGGGTGCTGCGCGCCGGGCAGGCGGGGGAGGTCATGCAGGCGTCGGCGGCCGGTGCGGCCCAGCGCGATCCTGTCGCCCTGCGTGATCGCGCGATCGTCGAGCTGCTCTACGCCACCGGCATCCGCGTGTCCGAGTTGTGCGGGTTGGACGTCGGCGAGGCGGATTTCTCCCGTCGTGTCGTGACGGTGCTCGGCAAGGGCGGCAAAGAACGCGTGGTGCCGTTCGGCGTCCCGGCGGGGGAAGCGCTGGACGACTGGATCACCGAGGGGCGGCCGAAGATCGTCGCGGAATCCGCCGGTGACGGCGCCGAGCCGGCGCTTTTCCTCGGTGTCCGGGGGAAACGCCTCGACCCGCGTGCGGTGCGGCGCGTGGTGCACGACGCCGTCACGGCGGTGCCCGGAGCGGCCGACATGGGGCCCCACGGCCTGCGACATTCGGCGGCGACGCATCTGCTGGAGGGCGGCGCCGATCTCAGGAGCGTTCAGGAACTGCTTGGTCACGCTACGCTTGCCACGACGCAGCTCTACACTCATGTGACCGTCGACCGGTTGAAAGCGATCCATGACCGAGCGCACCCCAGGGCCTGAGGCGGCCCGGGGAGTCTCGCCAGGGTCGTCACCAGCGGGCCCGGCGGCGCACGCGCATCCGCACGAGCACGGAGACGACACTGAGCCGCATGCCGAGAACGACTGTGCAATGACCGCAGGACCGCACGTGACCGACGCCACCGGAGTGACCACTCGCGGTGACGCCGCCGTGCCCGCGGAATCGCGCGCCGGCTACGACGTCGACGCCGGGATCGCGGCACTGTGGCGGCAGTTCGCCGACAGTCCCGACCAGGCGTCGCGCGATCGGCTCGTGCTGCACTACGCCCCGCTGGTCAAGTACGTCGCGGGCCGGGTCGGCACCGGCCTGCCGACCCACGTCGACGTCGGCGACCTCGTGCAGTCCGGCATCTTCGGGCTCGTCGACGCGATCGAGAAGTTCGACCCCGAGCGCGGCCTGCGCTTCGAGACGTACGCGATGCAGCGCATCCGCGGCGCGATCCTCGACGACCTCCGTTCGCAGGACTGGGTGCCGCGCGCCGTCCGCAGCAAGGCCAAGGAGGCCGAGCGCGCGATGGAGCGCCTCGGCGCCCGGCTGAACCGCACCCCGACCGACGCGGAGCTCGCCGCCGAGCTCGGCATCGGCCTCGACGACCTGCGCGACTTCTACGGCCAGCTGCAGCTCACCAGCGTCGTCGCGCTGGAGGACCTGGTGGCCGCGGGCAAGGACAGCGGGTCCCTGGTCGACACCATCCCCGACGACGACGCCGTCGACCCGGTCGCCGTGCTCGTCGACCAGGACAACCGCCGCCAGCTCGCGCAGGCCATCGCGCAGCTGACCGAGCGCGACAAGATCGTGGTCAGCCTCTACTACTTCGAGAGCCTGACCCTCGCCGAGATCGGCAAGGTCCTCGGCGTCACCGAGTCGCGGGTCAGCCAGCTGCACACGCGGGCGGTCATGCGGCTGCGCGCCAAGCTGGTCGAGCAGACCGGCTCCTGATCACGGACCACCTCCCCACGGCTTGAGCCGGAACTCGCCCACCTCACCGGTCAGGGCGAGGGGGTCGACGTATTCGTCGCCCCGCCGCACGCCCCAGTGCAGGCAGGCGGCGATCGCGCAGCCGGGGTGCCCGGCGAGCACGGACCCGAGCACCTGCCCCCGGTAGACCTGCTCTCCGACGGGCACCTTCGGCTCGACGGGCTCGTAGGTGGTGCGCAGGCCGCCGTCGTGGTCGACGGAGATGACGGGCCGCCCGGCCACCAGCCCGGCGAAGACGACGACCCCGGCATCGGCCGCCAGCACGTCCTGGCCGGGCACGGCGGCCAGGTCGACGCCGCGGTGCCCGGCGCCGTAGGGCGTTTCCGGGGCGTCGAAGTACTTGGTGACCACCGGAACGGGTGACAACGGCCAGGACAGCCGCGCTTGCGGCACGGCTCGCCGATTTCCTCTCGGCGGGAGTGGTCGGCCGCGAGCGGCGGGAGTAGTCCCCAGCGCCGCTGGTGCGTCCGGTCTTGCCGCCCGGACAGCCTCATCCTGGGGCCGGACCGACCCCGCAGCCCCGGCCGGTGCCGCCGCGAAAACGCCCGCGAACACCGCCGTGACCAGGGCGATAACACCCCAACCACGACTCGCCGGCCAACCCCGGAAACCACTGATCGACTCCATGGCTCCAGCCTGCGACACCGATCACCGCCGCGGGGGCCCGAAGCCGAATCTGTGGATAACCGGAGCCGATGTGGGCAACTCCGTCGCTCCGCGGCCGCCGGTGGGAGAGGGGCTGGTGGCAGGGGGTAGAATCTTTTCCGCGGTCCGCATCAGCGGGCTGACTTCGCGTGCACGTGCGCGCTCCCCGGTTTCGACACGGGCGAGTCGCACGGTGTCCGGCGGTCCCTGGGTTCCTCACTCCTCAGGGTCCGGACACCGCCACGGGCACCAGGGCGAGCGGCCACCCGGCCGCGAGCGACAAAACCGAGTAGCGCGCCGCGGGCGCGCACGACACAGAAGAGGTTGATTCCGGCAATGGCCGTCGTCACCATGAAGCAGCTGCTCGACAGCGGCGTCCACTTCGGGCACCAGACCCGTCGGTGGAACCCGAAGATGAAGCGCTACATCTTCACCGAGCGCAACGGCATCTACATCATCGACCTGCAGCAGACGCTGACCTACATCGACCGTGCCTTCGAGTTCATCAAGGAAACCGTCGCGCACGGTGGCACGATCATGTTCGTCGGCACCAAGAAGCAGGCGCAGGAAGCCATCGCGGCCGAAGCCTCGCGCGTGGGCATGCCCTACGTGAACCAGCGCTGGCTCGGCGGCATGCTGACCAACTTCCAGACCGTGCACAAGCGTCTTCTCCGCCTGAAGGAGCTCGAGTCGCGCGAGCAGACCGGCGGCTTCGAGGGCCTCACCAAGCGCGAGATCCTGACGCTGACCCGCGAGAAGGACAAGCTCGAGAAGACCCTCGGCGGTATCCGCGACATGGCCAAGGTGCCGAGCATCGTGTGGATCGTCGACACGAAGAAGGAGCACATCGCCGTCGGCGAGGCTCGCAAGCTGAACATCCCGGTCGTCGCGATCCTGGACACCAACTGCGACCCGGACGAGGTCGACTACCCGATCCCGGGCAACGACGACGCGATCCGGTCGGCCGCGCTGCTGACCAAGGTCGTCGCCGAGGCCGCGGCCGCCGGTCTCATGCAGCGCTCCAGCCGCAACGGTGCTTCGGCCGACTCCAAGCCGGAGCCGGGTGTCGCCACCGACGAGCCGCTGGCCGAGTGGGAGAAGGAGCTGCTCGCCGGCTCCGAGACCGCCGCCGCCGACGCGACCGAGGCGGCCGCGGCCGTCGAGGCCCCGGTGGAGACGCCGGCCGAGGCCGAGCAGGCGACCGCCTCCTCCTGATGCACCGCCGTCCGTGCGGCCGGGCCGGCTCCCGGCCAGGCCGCACGGATGTAGCTCCCCCCAAGGATTTCACGTACCTGAAAAGGACGGATTTAGCAGAATGGCGAACTACACCGCCGCTGACGTGAAGCGCCTGCGCGAGATGACCGGCGCCGGCTTCATGGACTGTAAGAAGGCGATGGAGGAGAACGACGGCGACTTCGACAAGGCCGTCGAGTTCCTCCGGATCAAGGGTGCCAAGGACGTCGGCAAGCGCGCCGAGCGCGCCACCGCCGAAGGCCTCGTCGCCGGCGACGGCGGCGTCCTGATCGAGCTCGACTCCGAAACCGACTTCGTCGCGAAAAACGCCGAGTTCCAGGCGCTCGCCGCGAAGATCGTCGAGGTCGCGAAGACCGCCAAGACCAGCGACGTGGACGCCCTCAAGGGCGCCGAGCTGGACGGCAAGACGGTCAACGAGGTCGTGCAGGAGCTGTCCGCCCGCATCGGCGAGAAGCTCGAGCTGCGTCGCGTCGTGTCCTTCGAGGGCCAGACCACGAACTACCTGCACCGCCGTGGCTCGGACCTGCCGCCGGCCGTCGGTGTGCTCATCGAGTTCACCGGTGACGACACCGAGGCCGCCCGCGCCGCCGCCATGCAGGTCGCCGCGCTGCGCGCGAAGTACCTGACCCGCGACGAGGTGCCCGCCGAGATCGTCGAGAACGAGCGCTCCATCGCGGAGAAGACCGCCCGTGAAGAGGGCAAGCCGGAGCAGGCGATGACGAAGATCGTCGAGGGCAAGGTCAACGCGTACTACAAGGACAATGTCCTGCTCGAGCAGCCGTCGGTCAAGGACAACAAGAAGACCGTCAAGGCCCTGCTCGACGCGGCCGGCGTGACGATCACGAAGTTCGCCCGCTTCGAGGTCGGCCAGGCCTGAAGCCAGGTCCGGGTGTAGGTTTCAGCCTCCAGTGCCCCGTCTCCGTCCATCGGGGACGGGGCACTGGCGGGTCCAGAAGAAGATTTTCGCGGGTCGAAGGGCCTAGGAGGCGACATAGATGGGTGACCGGGTCGAGGGTGGCTACCGGCGGGTGCTGCTGAAACTGGGCGGCGAGATGTTCGGCGGTGGTTCGATCGGCGTCGATCCGGACGTCGTCCACTCGGTCGCGCAGCAGATCGCCGACGTCGCCCGCACCGGGGTCCAGGTCGCCGTCGTCATCGGCGGTGGCAACTACTTCCGCGGCGCCGAGCTTTCGCAGCGTGGCATGGACCGCGACCGCGCCGACTACATGGCGATGCTGGGCACGGTCATGAATTGCCTGGCGCTGCAGGACTTCCTGGAGAAGGAGGGCCTGCCCACCCGGGTGCAGACCGCGATCACGATGGGCCAGGTCGCCGAGCCGTACATCCCGCGCCGCGCCGAGCGGCACCTGGAGAAGGGCCGCGTCGTGATCTTCGGCGCCGGGGTCGGCATGCCGTACTTCTCCACCGACACCGCGGCCGCGCAGCGGGCCCTCGAGCTGGGCTGCGAGGCCGTGCTGATGGCGAAGGCCGTCGACGGCGTCTACACCGCGGACCCGAAGGCCGACCCGACCGCCGAGATGTTCCGCGAGATCACCCACCGCGAGGTCCTGGAGCGGGACCTCAAGGTCGCCGACGCGACGGCGTTCAGCCTCTGCATGGACAACAACATGCCGATCATCGTGTTCAACCTGCTCACCGAGGGGAACATTGCCCGCGCAGTGAGTGGTGAAAGAATCGGCACGTTGGTCAGCACCCCCGCCGACGGGGTGCCGGCCTAGACCTGCTGGGATCAGCAAGCGCCACACCATCACAACACCGGGAGTAGCCGTGATCGACGAGACCCTCCTCGACGCCGAGGAGAAGATGGAAAAAGCGGTGTCCGTCGCCAAGGACGACCTGACCTCGGTGCGCACTGGCCGGGCCACTTCGTCCATGTTCTCGCGCATCGTGGTCGAGTACTACGGCGCGCCGACCCCGCTGAACCAGCTGGCCAGCGTGAACGTGCCGGAAGCCCGGATGGCGCTGATCAAGCCCTACGACCAGACCCAGCTCAACGCCATCGAGAAGGCCATCCGCGAGTCCGACCTCGGGGTCAACCCGAGCAACGACGGCCAGGTCATCCGGATCGTCATCCCGCAGCTCACCGAAGAGCGGCGCAAGGAGATGGTCAAGGTCGCCAAGGGCAAGGGCGAGGACGCGCGGGTGACCATCCGCAGCATCCGCCGCAAGGCCAAGGAAGAGCTCGACCGCATCGGCAAGGACGGCGAAGCGGGCGAGGACGAGGTCGTGCGCGCGGAGAAGGAGCTGCAGAACCTCACCGACACCTACTCGCACAAGGTCGACGAGCTGGTCAAGCACAAGGAAGCCGAGCTGCTCGAGGTCTGATGGCACAGGTGAGCGAGGAACGCGAGAACCGGGTGGACGCCACCGGCGAAGAACCGCCGGCCGCCTCCGGCACGCCGGGGCCGGCCGAGGACGGTGCGCCGGCCGCACCGGAGTTCCCGGGCACCGCCGGGGCGGCGGGCCGCACACCGGTGACGCCGGCGGCTTCGGGAACGGGCCCGGCGGCGGCCTCGGAACAGGGCGTGCCGACTCCGGGAGTGAGCACGGAACCGGCGCCGGAGGCCAAGAAGGCCTCCAAGGCGGGCCGGAACCTGCCCGCGGCGATCGGCGTCGGGCTGCTGCTCGGCGCCGCGATCATCGTTTCCCTGCTCACCGTGCGCTTCATCTTCATCGGGATCATCGCGATCGCGATCGCGGTCGGCACCTTCGAGTTCGCCGGGGTACTGCGCCGGGTCGCCGACACCCGGGTCGCGATGATCCCGGTGCTCGTCGGCGGGCAGGCGATGATCTGGCTGGCCTGGCCGTTCGGCCGGGAAGGCGCGCTCACCGCGTTCGTCCTCACCGTGCTCGCCTGCCTGATCTGGCGGCTGCCCGGCGGTGCGAAGGGCTACCTGCGCGACATCAGCGCGTCGACGTTCGCCGCCGCCTACCTGCCGCTCTTCGGCGCCTTCGCGGCGATGCTCGTGCCGCCCTCGGACGGCGTCGGCCGCGTCCTCACCTTCCTGATCGGCGTCGTCGCGTCGGACACCGGCGGCTACATCGCCGGCGTCCTCGGCGGCAAGCACCCGATGGCGCCCACCATCAGCCCGAAGAAGACCTGGGAAGGCTTCGGGGGTTCGCTGGTCGGCGGGGTCGTCGCGGGAGCGCTGACGCTCAGCCTGCTGCTCGACGGCCACGTCTGGCAGGGCGTGATCTTCGGCGTCGCGATCGTGCTGACCGCGACCCTGGGCGACCTCGTCGAGTCGCTGATCAAGCGCGACCTCGGCGTCAAGGACATGGGCACGCTGCTGCCCGGGCACGGCGGGATCATGGACCGCCTCGACTCGCTGCTGCCCTCAGCGGTGGTGTCCTGGCTGCTGCTCTCGGCCTTCGTACCGCTCGGCTGACCTGCGGTGGGAGCTTCCGGCTACCAGCCGTAGGCGATGGTTCGTGGACGGCCGAAGCTTCCGCGGGTTTGACTCGGGGCATGCTCACCGAAACCCGCGCCCGGCTCGCGCTCGCCGCCGTCTGCCTGGGCTTCGTGATGATCACGCTCGACGCGACCATCGTGAACCTGGCCCTGCCCGCGATCGGTGCCGACTTCGGCGAACCGTCGACGGCGGCGCTGCAGTGGGTCGTCGACGCCTACACCGTCACGCTCGCCGCGTTCCTGCTCACCTGGGGCGCCGCCGGGGACCGCTGGGGCTCGCGACGCGTCTTCGAAGCCGGCGTCGCCGTCTTCGTCCTCGCGAGCATCGCCTGCGCACTCGCCGGTGACACGGCTTGGCTGATCGCCGCGCGGGCGGTGCAGGGTGCGGGGGCCGCCGCGCTGCTGCCGTCGTCGCTCGCGCTGATCGTCCACCAGTTCCCGGACGCGCGGGAGCGAGCCCGCGCCCTCGGTGTGTGGGGCGGCATGAGCGGCGTCGGGCTGGCGGCCGGGCCGATGCTCGGCGGGCTCGCGGTCGGCCTCGCCGACTGGCGGCTCGTCTTCGCCGTCAACGTCCCGGTCGGCGTGGTCGCGATCGTCCTGACGCGGCGCGCGGTCGCGGAACCGCCCCGGCACGCCGCCACCCGCCTGGATCTGGCCGGGCAGCTGACGGGCACGGTGTCGCTCGCCGGGTTCGTCGCCGGGTTCATCGAGTCCGGGCATGCGGGGTGGTTCGCGCCCACCACGATCGCGTTGCTCGGCGGGGGAGTGGTGGCCGGCGCGGTGTTCGTGGTGGTCGAGAAGCGCGTCCCGGAACCCGTGCTCCCGCTGGGGATCCTGAAGATCCGGAACTTCGCGGTGGCGACCGGGATCGGCGGCCTGTTCAACTTCTGCCTCTACGGCACGCTCTTCTGCCTCGCGCTGTACCTGCAACGCGCCTGGTCGCTCGGCGCGCTCGCGGCCGGGCTCGCCCTGGTGCCGCTGACGGTGGCGGTCGGCCTCAACGCGTTCTTCAGCGGCCGCCTGACCGGGCGTTTCGGCCCGCGCGTCCCGATGGTCGCGGGGGCGCTGACGGGCCTGGCCGGTTCGGCGGGCTTCGCGCTGCTGCCCACGGACCGCGCGCTCGTGGCGTTCGTCGTGGTGTCGGTCGTGTTCGGCGGCTGTTCGCTGGCCATGCCCGCGATGACGTCGCTGGCGATGAACTCCCTGCCGGGCCAGGCCGGGCTGGCCGCGGGCGTGCTCAACGCGTCCCGCCAGACCGGCGGCGCGATCGGGGTCGCGCTCGTCGGCGCGCTGCTGCCCGCCACCGGGATGTGGCTGGTGGCGGGCGGGTACGCGCTCGTCGCCGGGCTCGCGTTGGCCGAACGTCAGTCGTCGTAGGGGTCGTCGACCTCGGCGCGGCCCCAGGCCTCGGAGACGCGCGAGTGGTCGATCACCGCGAAGACGGCGCCTTCCGGGTCGGCGAGGATCGACATCCGGCCGAACGGCGTGTCGTAGGGCTGGATCACGACGGTGCCGCCGTTCATGAGCGCTTCGCCGGCGACCGCGTCGACGCCGCGGGCCGGGTCGATGTCGAAGTAGACGAGCCAGTGCGGCGGGGTGTCGAGGCTGTACTCCGAGCCCATCACGTACCGGTACAGCACCGGCTCGTGCTCGATGAGCCATTCGACGTAGTCCAGGGACTCGCCGTCGCCGATCTGGTGGCTGCCGTAGGTGAAGAGCTTGGTGTAGAAGTGATCGGCCGCGTTGCCGTCGTGGGTG
Source organism: Amycolatopsis sp. NPDC048633 (assembly GCF_040650695.1). NCBI lineage: Bacteria > Bacillati > Actinomycetota > Actinomycetes > Pseudonocardiales > Pseudonocardiaceae > Amycolatopsis > Amycolatopsis sp. NPDC048633. Next base: position 107,831 of record NZ_JBEZHS010000009.1, on the reverse strand, counting down.
TTGAGGTCCGCGCCGCTGAAGGTGTTGGGGATCCCGGTGACGAACTCCCAGTCCGGCGGCACCTCCCAGAACACCACCGGCGCGCCGCTGGTGTCGTAGGCGTGCAGGATCGTGCCGCGTTGCGGGATCGGCATCGGGCCGAGCGTCAGCCGCCCGCCGAGGTGCTCCACCCATTCGGCCGCGCTCGCCGTGTGCGGCACGGACAGGTGCGGCATCCAGCCCAGCGGCGCGCCCTGGGCGGCGCGGTAGAGGCCGCCGACCGGGACGGTGTTGAGCGTCGCGATGGCGTACCGGCCGTCGGACGTCGCCGGGTCGCGCTGAGTGGCGTACGTCCAGCCGAAGAGGGCCCCGTAGAATCTTTCCGCCACGGCCTGTTCGCGGCAGGCCAGCTCGATCCAGCACGGAATTCCGGCCGGGACCGGGGACGACGTGATGGACGGGTCGATCGCCATGGGTGCTCCTCCCGAGACCCACCGAATTCTAGGCGTGCTCGGTAAGTTTTCCGCCAAGATTCGACGCCGGAAAGTCACCGGCGGCGGTCAAGGCCCCGGAAGGAGCAGCGGTGCGGTGGTCGTCCCGGCGCGCGGAGGTCGTGCCGAGTCCGAACATCTGGTACTACCAGTCCGCCTACGAGCTGGAGAACCGGGCGCAGGACAGCGGCGGCGAGATCTGGCGTGTGCTGCGCGAAGAGGGTGACTGGGCCGGCCGGGACGTGCTGGACGTCGGGTGCGGCGACGGGTTCCACCTGCCGCGTTTCGCCCGTGACGCGCGGTCCGTGCTCGGGGTGGAGCCGCACGAGCCGCTCGTGCGAAGCGCGTTGGAGCGGGTCAAGGGTCTGTCGAACGCGGAAGTCAAGATGGGCCGGGCCCAGCGGCTGCCGGTCCGCAGCGCGAGTGTCGACGTCGTCCACGCGCGCACGGCGTACTTCTTCGGGCCCGGCTGCGAGCCGGGGCTGGCGGAGGCCGAGCGGGTGCTGCGGCCGGGCGGGGTGCTCCTGATCGTCGACCTCGACGTGACCAGCGAGCCCTACGGCGGCTGGATGCGCGCCGACCTACCGCACTACGACCCGGGTGCCGTCGAACGGTTCTTCGCCCGGGCCGGCTTCGGGTGCCGCCGGGTGACCGCCGAGTGGCGGTTCGAGACGGCGGGGGATCTCGAAGCGGTGCTGAAGATCGAGTTCAGCAAGCGCGTCGCCGAACAGGCGATCGCGGAGTCGGTGCAGCGTAATGGGAATCGCGCGCACGACCTGACGCTGCCGGTGGGCTACCGCGTCCACACGCGGGTCAAGCCCACCGGCCTCGTCCTGCCAGGTCACTCGGCTGCTTCTTCGGACGTCGAGGACTCGTCCTCGTCTTCGCCGAGGATGCCGTAGAGCGAGCGCCGGGCGTCGTTGAGCACTTCGGCCGCGCGGGCCTGCTGGCTCTCGCTGCCCGCGCGCATGATCTGCACGACGGCGGCGGCCAGGTTCTTGCCCGCCTTGGCCAGCCCGACCTCGGACGGGTCGACGTCCTGCGCGATCTGCTCCCACGGCGGGGTGCTGTCCTGCTCTTCCGCGGCGGTGCGGCCGGCGTCGGTCAGCTCGAAGAGCTTCTTGCCGTGCTCGTCCTTGCTGACGACCAGGCCTTCGTCGGCCAGCAGCTGCAGGGTCGGGTAGACCGAGCCGGGGCTCGGCCGCCAGAAGCCGCCGGAGCGCTCGCCGATTTCGCGGATGATCTCGTAGCCGTGCCGGGGCTGCTCGGCGAGCAGCGCCAGGATCGCGGCGCGGACGTCACCGCGGCGGCTGCGCCGTCCGCCGTGACCCCGCCTGCCCGGTCCGTGGCCGCGACCGCGTCCACCGGGGCCGAAGCCCGGGGGGAACTCGCCGAAACCACCGAAGGGGCCGAAAGGTGCGCGCCCACGCTCGTGGGCGAAGGGGTGTCGTTGCCTACGCATGTCTGTGTTCCTTTCTCGAACTGTTGCGACACGTTCACGATATATCGGAAACAGTCGGAAAGCAACCTCGGTCCGGTGATACCGCTCACGGAGCTTGAGCCTTCAAGTTCCGCGCCATAGATTAGGCAAGCCTAAACACCGGTTAGCAAAGGTAACGACCCGTGCGGACCCGCTCGCTCCCGCTGACGGCCGGGCTGCTGGTCCTCACCGCGGCCCTGGTCGCCGCCGTGCTGCTCAGCGTCGCCGTCGGCACCCGTGGTCTCGGCCCGGGCACCGTGCTCGACGCGCTCTTCCACTTCGACCCGGGCAACCCCGACCACCTCGTGGTCCGCGAGCTCCGCCTCCCGCGCACCCTCGCCGGGGTGCTCGCCGGCGTCGCGCTGGGCCTGTCCGGCGCCGTCATCCAGGGCGCGACGCGCAACCCGCTGGCCGACCCGGGCCTGCTCGGCGTCAACGCCGGCGCGGCGCTGTTCGTCGTGCTCGGCATCGGCACCTTCGGCATCACCAGCGTCGGCGGTTACGTCTGGTTCGGCTTCGCGGGCGCCGCGGCCGCCGGGGCCGTCGTCTACGGCGTCAGCTCCCTCGGCCGGGCGGGGGCGACACCGGTGAAGCTCGCACTGGCCGGGGCGGCGGTGACGGCGGCCTTGGCCTCGGTGACGAGCGCGCTGCTGCTCACCGACGCCACGACGTTCGACCAGTACCGGTTCTGGCAGGTCGGCTCGCTGACCGGCCGGGACGCCGCGACCGTCAGCCAGGCGGTGCCGTTCGTCGTGGTCGGCGTCGTGCTCGCGCTCGTCGCGGCCCGGCTGCTCAACGCGCTCGCCCTCGGCGAGGACGTCGCCCGCTCGCTCGGCCAGAACGTGCCGGTGGCGCGGCTGGTGTGCGCGCTGGCCGTCGTCGTGCTGTGCGGATCGGCGACGGCGATCGCCGGGCCGATCGCGTTCGTCGGGCTCACCGTGCCGCACGCGGCCCGGCTGATCACCGGGCCCGACCACCGCTGGCTCCTGCCGTACTCCGCAGTGATGGCCCCCGTGCTCCTGCTGGTCTCCGACGTCGTCGGCCGCGTGGTCGCGCGCCCGGCCGAGGTCCAGGTCGGGATCATCACCGCCCTCGTCGGCGCGCCCGTGTTCGTGCTGCTGGTGCGCCGCCGGAAGGTCGTGGCGGTGTGAGCGCCCTCGCCGAAGCTGTCGCCGCCACGCGCTCGGCGCGTCGCCAGGGCACCTTCCGCGCCCGATCGGTGTCGCTGCTGCTCTTCTTGGCGATCGTCGTCCTCTTCGCGGTTTCCCTGGCGGTCGGCGACTTCCCGGTGCCGCTCGGCGACCTGCCCGGCCTCGTCTTCGGCGGTGACGGTGTCGGCCGCGCCGCCTACGTCGTCACGGAACTCCGCCTGCCGCGCGCGGTCACCGGCCTGCTCGTCGGCATCGCCTTCGGCACGTCCGGGGCGCTCTTCCAGCGTCTGCTGCGCAACCCGCTGGCCAGCCCGGACATCATCGGCGTGACGCAAGGCGCGAGCGCGGCGGCGGTCGTGGCGATCGTGCTCTTCGGCGCCGCGGGCACCGTGGTCTCGGCCGCCGCGCTGGCCGGCGCGCTGCTCACCGGCGCCACGATCTACCTGCTCTCCCGGCGCGGCGGCGTCCACGGTTACCGGCTGGTGCTCATCGGCGTCGGGGTCGGCGCGGTGCTCACCAGCGTCGTCTCGTACCTGATGACCTGGGCCGACGTCACCCTGGCCCAGCAGGCCCTGATCTGGCTCACCGGCAACCTCAACGCCCGCACTTGGGACCACGCCGTCCCGCTGGCCGCCGCGCTCGTCGTCCTGCTGCCGGCGGCGCTCGTCCAGAGCCGGGCGCTCACCGGGCTGCAGCTCGGTGACGACACCGCCGCCGGGCTCGGCCTGCGCGTCGAACGCAGCCGCCTGGCGCTGCTGCTGGTCGCCGTCGCCCTCGCCGCCTTCGCGACCGCGGCCGCCGGCCCGATCTCGTTCGTCGCGTTCGTGGCCAACCCGATCGCGACCCGGCTCGTCGGCGGCGCCCGCGCGGGATTGCTGCCCGCCGCGCTGACCGGCGCGCTCGTGGTGCTGCTCGGCGACTTCGTGGCACAGCACCTGCTCGGCGAGCAGCTGCCGGTCGGCGTCGTCACCGGCGCCGTGGGCGCGCCGTACCTGCTGTGGCTGCTCGCGACCGCGAACCGGGCCGGGCGAGTGTGAGGGGAACGCCATGACACTGCACACCGAGCACCTCGACCTCGGCTACGGCCCGCTGCGCGTCGTCAAGGACCTCTCCGTCCGCATCCCCGAAGGTCGCGTGACGATGATCGTCGGGACCAACGCGTGCGGGAAGTCGACGCTGCTGCGCGGCCTCGCGCGGCTGCTCACCCCGACCGCCGGCGCCGTCTACCTCGACGGCAAAGGCATCACGACGTTGCGCAGCAAGGACGTCGCCACCGTGCTCGGCCTGCTGCCGCAGTCGCCGACCGCGCCCGAGGGCATCACTGTCGCCGACCTCGTCGGCCGCGGCCGCTACCCGCACCAGGGCGTCTTCCGCCGCTGGAGCGACGAGGACGACGACGCCGTCGCGAAGGCGATGCTCGCGACCGACACCGTCGAGCTGGCCGGCCGCGCCGTCGACGAGCTCTCCGGCGGGCAGCGCCAGCGCGTCTGGATCGCCATGGCGCTGGCCCAGCGGACACCGTTGCTGCTGCTCGACGAGCCCACGACGTTCCTCGACATCGCCCACCAGGTCGAGGTCCTCGACCTGCTCTCCGAGCTGAACGCCGAGGACGGCCGCACGATCGTCATCGTCCTGCACGACCTCAACCTGGCCGCCCGCTACGGCGACCACCTGATCGCGATGAAGGACGGCCGGATCGCCGCCGAAGGCGCGCCCGCGGACATCCTCACCGCCGACCTCGTCGCCGACGTCTTCGGCATGCCCTGCCGGATCATCGAAGACCCCGTTTCCCGCACCCCCATGGTCGTCCCGATCGGCCGCCGGCGGGCCACCCCGGAAGGAAGTCCCCATGAGTCCTAAGTGGACGAAGCTGGTCGCCGCGCTCGCGGCGGTCACGCTCCTCGCCGCGTGCGGCCAGCCGGAGAAGCAGAGCACCTCCGGCGTCGGCGACCAGGACGTCGCCACCGGCGGCCGGCTGTTCTCGACCGCGGACACCGAGACCGCGAAGCTCGGCGCGGACGTCGGGCCCGGCGTCTTCCCGCGGACCGTCACCCACGCGCTGGGCAAGACGAAGCTGGACAAGAAGCCCACGCGGGTCGTGGTGCTCGACAGCGGTGAGCTGGACGACGTCCTCGCGCTCGGCATCACGCCGGTCGGCATGGCCACCAACGCCGGGCAGAACGACGTGCCGGCCTACCTCGCCGACCGCGCCAAGGGCATCCCGGCGATCGGCGGCGTCAGCAACCTCAACCTCGAGGCGATCGCCGCGCTGACCCCGGACCTGATCCTCGGCAGCAAGCTGCGTGCCAACGACCTCTACCCGCAGCTGTCGAAGATCGCGCCGACGGTGTTCAGCATCCGGCCCGGGTTCCCGTGGAAGGAGAACCTGCTCCTGATCGGCGCGTCGCTGGGCGCGGAGACGCAGGCGACCGGGCTGCTGAACGACTACCAGAAGCGCGCCAACGAGGTGAAGGCCGCAGTCAAGGGCGCGCCGAAGATCTCGCTGCTGCGGTTCCACTCCACCGGCATCCGGCTCTACGGCAACCTGTCGTTCATCGGCGTCATCCTGAAGGACACCGGCCTGGCGCGGCCGGCCAACCAGGACATCAACGAGCTCGCCGCGCAGATCTCCCGGGAGCGCATCGACGAGGCCGACGCCGACTGGATCTTCTACTCCAGCCTGGGCGCGGGCCCGGGCGCGGACGAAAAGGCCGTCACGAGCAGCGGGCTGTGGGCCGGGCTGAGCGCGGTCAAGGCGAAGCACGCCATCCCGGTCGACGACTCGGTGTGGTTCCTCGGCCTCGGCCCGATCGGGGCGATGAAGGTCCTCGACGACCTGAAGAAGTACCTGGGCTGACAGGATCGGGCGGTGCCGGAAACCATCGACGAGATCGACGCGCGCCTGCTCCAGGCGCTGGGGGAGGACCCCCGGTCCACGGCGGTCGCGCTGGCCGAGCGGCTGGGCCTGTCCCGCAACACGGTGCAGGCCCGGCTCGCGCGGCTGGAGCAGCGCGGTGTGCTCAGGTCGTTCGAACGCCGCATCGACCCGGCCCGGCTGGGCTACCCGCTGCGGGCGTTCGTCAACGCGCAGGTCGACCAGCGGCGGCTGGCGGAGATCGCCGACGCGCTGGCCGAGATCCCCGAGGTCACCGAGGTGTGCGGGCTGACCGGGGCGAGCGACCTGATGGTGCAGGTGGTGGCCGTCGACGCCGACGACCTCTACCGCATCGCCGGGCGCATCCTGGCCTCGCCCGGGGTGGAGCGGACGAACATCTCGCTCGTCATGCGCGAGCTCGTCCCGTACCGGCTCGCACCCCTGCTGGAGCGCGTGCATTCTGCGCACCCGGAGACCTGAGCCGTCCCGTTCGGGTGGGCATTCTGCTCGGTTTCGCGGGCGTCGGTTGTGCGAAGCGTCCACCAGTGCTGTTCTGGTGTGCGCTTCCTGCACGAAAGGTGTCGACGATGACCCAGGTCTCCCCGTCCGCTCAGGCGACCGGCACACTCGCCTCGATCGAGCAGCGGGTGCTGTGGCTCGCCACCGCGATCGTGCACCAGGCCAACCGCGTCCGGCCCAACCCGTCCGGGCTCAAGGTCGGCGGGCACCAGGCGTCGTGCGCGTCGCTGGTCTCGATCATGACGTCGCTGTGGTTCCGGCACCTGCGCCCCGAGGACCGCGTCTCGGTGAAGCCGCACGCGTCGCCGGTGCTCCACGCGATCAACTACCTGCTCGGCGAGCTCGACGAGGCCTACCTGCCGACGCTGCGCGAGTTCGGCGGCCTGCAGAGCTACCCGAGCCGCGCCAAGGACCCCGACCCGGTGGACTACTCGACCGGCTCGGTCGGCATCGGCGCGACCGCCCCGATCTGGGGCGCGCTGGCCCGCCGCTACCTGACCACCCGGGGCTCGTCGGCCGGCACCGGCCGGCAGTACTCGCTGGTCGGCGACGCCGAGCTGGACGAAGGCGCGATCTGGGAGGCCATCCTCGACCCGGGGGTCGCGGACCTCGGCGAGATCGTCTGGATCGTCGACCTCAACCGCCAGTCGCTCGACCGCGTCGTGCCGAACATCGCCGCCGCGCGGCTGCAGGGCATGTTCGACGCGGCCGGCTGGCAGGTGCTGACGCTGAAGTACGGACGGCTGCTGGAGGAGCTGTTCACCCGGCCCGGCGGCACCGAGCTGCGTGCCCGCATCGACGCGATGCCGAACCCCGAGTACCAGCGGCTGCTGCGCTGCGACGCCGCCCAGCTGCGTGACCGGCTGCCCGCCGGCGATGACGCGCTGGCCGGGCTGGTGGCGTCGCTGGACGACGAGACGCTGCTGGCCGCGATCCGGAACCTCGGCGGCCACGACCTCGGCTCGCTCGACGAGGTCTTCGCGTCCATTTCGGACAGCCGGCCGACGGTGATCTTCTGCTACACCGTCAAGGGTCGCGGGCTGCCCACCCAGGGGCACCCGCAGAACCACTCCTCACTGCTGACCGTCGAGCAGATGGAAGAGCTGGCATCGTCGCTGGGGACGGACCTGGCTTCGCCGTGGGAGGGCTTCGCGGATGGGTCGTCCGAAGCCGCGTTGTGCGCTGAAGTCGCTTCGCGCCTTCGCCGTCCGGACGTCCCTTCGGTGCCTTCGCTGGACCTGCCCGTCGACATCGGACGGACGCCGTCCGGGACCGCGACGACGCAGGCGGCGCTGGGGCGCGTCTTGCTCGACCTGACGCGCGAAGCGCCCGAAGCGGCGAAGCGGGTTGTGACGGTCAGCCCCGACGTCAGCTCGACGACCAACCTCGGGGGCTGGGTCAACAAGGTCGGCGTCTGGTCGGCGACGGAGCGCCGCGACTGGTTCGACGACGACCCCGAGACGATCATGCACTGGCGGGAGAAGCCGACTGGTCAGCACGTCGAGCTGGGCATCGCCGAGACGAACCTGGTCGGGCTGCTCGGCGAGCTGGGCGCGACCTGGAGCCGGTGGGGCGAGCCGCTGCTGCCGATCGGCGTCATGTACGACCCGTTCGTCGAGCGCGCGCTGGAGCCGTGGTCGTTCGGCATCTACGCGGGCGGGCAGTCGATCCTGATCGGCACGCCGTCGGGCGTCACGCTCGCCCCGGAGGGTGGCGCGCACCAGTCGATCACCACGCCGTCGATCGGCATCGAGCAGCCCGGCTGCGTCAGCTACGAACCCGCGTTCGCGATCGACACCGAGTGGACGCTGCTGGCGGCGCTCGGCCGGCTCGGCAAGCCGGGCGGCACGTCGTCGTACTTCCGGCTCTCGACGCGCCCCGTCGACCAGACGCTCGCCGCGGTGCCGGCGGACCCGGCGGCACGCGAACGCCGTCGCCGTCAGGTGGTGGCGGGGGCGTACCTGCTCCGCCGGGCTTCTGCGCCGGCGGTCACGCTGGCGGCGATGGGCGCGCTGGTGCCGGACACCCTGGCGGCGGCCGAGCGGCTGGCCCAGGTGGGCGTCGAGGCCGACGTCGTGTGCGTGACCAGCCCGGGTCTGCTGTTCGAGGCTCAGCAAGCGCGGTCGGGCCGGGGCAGCGGGGAGTCGTGGATCCTCGACCAGGCGTTCCCGGCTTCGCGGGCGAAGCCGCTGGTCACGGTGCTCGACGGTCATCCGCACACACTGGCGTTCCTCGCCGGGATCAACCGGGTGCCTTCGGTCGCGCTGGGCGTGACGGGCTTCGGTCAGTCCGGGTCGCTGGAGGACGTGTACCGCCACCACGGCATCGACACGGACGCGATCATCCGGGCGGCGCTGGACGTCGTCAGCTGAAGGTCGCCGCGGCGAGCATCGCGTCCATCTTCTCGTCCCAGTCGCGGGAGGACCCGTACTCGACCGCGAGGATCTTGCTCGTCGGCAGCCACCACATGCGGACCTGGTTGTTCTGGGTCGCGTCCTGGCAGGTGACCTGCCACTTGCCGTACTCGGCCGTCTTCGTGCCGATCGGCTTGAACCCGGAGTCGAGCAGGTTGCTGCCGGTCGCCACGGCGGCGTCCCCAGGCGGCGAGGCGGCGGTGATGCACGTCGGGACGTCCGTGCCCGTGTACCAGCCGAAGGGCCGCTTCGCGCTGGGCAGGTTGATGGGCGCGTTGGGGTCCGAAGTTGCTTCGCGCAGGTCCAGCAGCCGCGCCTGGCAGACGGCGCCGCCTTCGCCGATACAGCCGTCGAGCAGGCCGTCCTGGCTCTTGTCCGTGTACTTCGCGCCGACGGGCAGGGCGACGTGCATGGTCCCGACGACGATCTGCGGCCCGGCGACCTTGGTGACGGTCGGAACGGGCTGCGCCTGACCGCCGGTGGAGGTACTGCAGGCGGCGGCGCTCAGCGCCACCGCGACGGCCAGGATGAAACGGCTCCGCACGGGCTCACCTCTTTCGTCCGCCCTTGGACTCACGACCGCCCCGGCAGGTTTCACCGAGCGATCGACAATCTAGCCAGACGGGTGAAGGCGACGACGTCCGGTCCGTGGGTGACCTGGCCTACACCCGGCCAGGGCGGCGCGTGCCGGGGCTCGGGGCGCGTGGGAGACTGGTGCGGTTATGACTGCCCTCCCGCTCGTTTTCGACGCCCCCAAGCGCGGCCTGCCGCCGCGCCACCTCGCCGACCTTTCGGTGGCCGACCGCGCCGCCGCAGTGGCCGAGCTGGGGGAGAAGCCGTTCCGCGCGAAGCAGCTGTCGAACCACTACTTCTCGCGCCTCACGGTCGACCCGGCGGAGATGACCGACATCCCGGCGGCGTCCCGCTCGAAGCTGGTCGAGTCGCTGATGCCGACGCTGCTGACCGAGGTCCGCGCGCTGGAGGCCGACAAGGGCGCGACGCGCAAGACGCTCTGGCGCGCGCACGACGGCACGCTCCTGGAGAGCGTCCTGATGCGCTACCCGGACCGCGCGACGCTGTGCATCTCGAGCCAGGCCGGCTGCGGCATGGCGTGCCCCTTCTGCGCGACCGGCCAGGGCGGCCTCGACCGCAACCTGTCGACGGCGGAGATCGTGGACCAGGTCCGCTCGGCGGCGGCGGTCATGCGCGACGGCGCGATGTCCGGTGGTCCCGGTCGGCTGTCGAACATCGTCTTCATGGGCATGGGTGAACCTCTCGCGAACTACAAGCGCGTGGTTGCCGCGGTCCGGCGGATCACGGATCCCGCGCCGGGTGGGCTGGGGATCGGCCAGCGTTCGGTGACGGTGTCGACCGTGGGGCTGGCGCCGGCGATCCGCAAGCTGGCGGACGAGAAGATGCAGGTGCGGCTGGCGGTTTCGCTGCACACGCCGGACGACGAGCTGCGGGACACGCTGGTGCCGGTGAACGAGCGCTGGTCGGTGGACGAGGTGCTCTCTGCCGCCCGGTACTACGCCGACACGTCCGGTCGTCGGGTGTCCATCGAGTACGCGTTGATCCGGGACATCAATGACCAGCCGTGGCGCGCCGAGCTGCTGGCGAAGCGGCTTCGGAAGCACCTGGGTCAGCTGGTGCACGTGAACGTGATCCCGCTGAACCCGACGCCGGGGTCGAAGTGGGATGCCTCGCCGAAGCCGGTGGAGCGGGAGTTCGTGCGGCTGGTGAACGCCGGCGGAGTAGCGTGCACGGTGCGTGACACGCGCGGCCAGGAGATCGCCGCGGCTTGTGGCCAGCTCGCGGCCGAAGGCTGAGTTTTCGTTTCTATGATGGAGAAATTGTCGTGATGTATGCCCCCAGCCTGCTGGACCCGGCTGCGGATTCGTTGAAGCTCTCGGACTTCACCGGCGCGACGGATGTTGCGCGCGAAGCCCGCACGTTGCTCGGTGAGCGGTTCAGCTCGGTGACGTTCATGTATGTCTTGATGCGTGCGTACGAGGTGGAGTACAACGCGGCGCGTGATGCTTCGAGGTGGCACGAGTTCCACGGTGGGCCGCGCGCGTTGTCGGACGCCGATCTCGAGACGTTGCTGGCTCCCTGGCTGGGCCGCTGACCAGCACTCCCCGCGAGCTGACGCGGGCGGAGCGCGAAGTTCTCGAATTCGTGCTGTCGCCGGATTTCGACGGCGCGGACCGGCTTCGCGCGCAGATACCGCATTGCCGGGTCGTGGCGGTTTGGGTGCACGGGCTGCCGAGCGTCGACCTCGCCGTGCCCGCGACCGCCGCCCCGGCGCGGGTGCCGGACGGGGTCATACCGTCCGGGGCGGAAGTCCGCGACCGCGCGGGACAGTACCTGGGTGAGGTGCTCGTCTGGGTCGGCGGCGGTCATCTGTCGGCCATCGAATACGCGTGGGTCACCGACGAAGCCCCCGATCGGCTGCCCGACGTCTCGACGATGACACTCGTCTGACTAGCGGGACGGTGGCTGCCCGCCTCCCGGAGGTGCGCCGCCGGAGGGTTTGGTCGTCGTGTCGACTCCGACGTTGAGCGTTACCTGGTAGCCGCTCGTGACGTCTCCGGTCACCGTGGCGAGCTGCAATGCTCCGCTGTCGTCGCCGAACACGTTGTCGCTGCTCAGGTTCACCTTCGCGAGGTTCGGTGCGGACTGTTCGTAGCCGGGCTGGGCGTAGACCGCTTCGCACACGTTCTGCGGCAGGGCGACCTGTGAGGTGGCGATGGCCTTGGTGGAGTCGGTGATGCCGGCCTGGTCGGGGTACACCTCGAAGTGGATGTGCGGCCAGCGGCCGTCGTAGCAGGCGGGGAAGATGCTCGTGTAGCGGACGCGGCCGTCGGCGTCGGCGAGCTGGACGCCGCGCAGGTAGTTCTCGTTCTCGATGCCGTCCGAGTAGAGCGAGTACCGCCCGGCGCGGTCGCAGTGCCAGACGTAGACGGCCACGCCGGCGAACGGTGCGCCGCCCTTGGCCAGGTCCGCCACCACCAGTTCCAGGGTCATGGGCACGCCTTCGGCGGTGCCGCTGCCGGTCCCGAAACTCGACCGGATGTCCCCGCGCACGACGCCGCTTTGCTCGAGAACGTCCGGCCCGTTGGATCCGTCGCCCGGGTACGGCCCCGCGGTCTCGTCCGGGATCTCGCCCGAAGCCGCCGACGAGGTGGAGGTGGCCGAAGAACCGCCGGAGCCGGCGCCGCACGCGGTCAACACGGCACCGGCCGCCCCGACCCCGAGAAACGTCAGCGCCCGCCGGCGGCTGAGCAACGTCGCGACGTCGAAGCCGAGACCTTGGTCGACGACCTCGTCCCGCGGCCGGGGCAGCGGGCGGCCTTCGTAGGCCGGATGCGGATTTTCCATGTCTCCGAACTTGCCGGGAGAAGGTAAGGGACGCATGTGCGAGAGCTGTGCGGCGGCTTTGGAAAAGAACATTACGGACGAACGGGGTGGCTGGCGAGACGTTCCGGCGGTGAGGTCCGAGTCTCGCTGGCCTGGGCCTCCGCGGGGTGGCCGGTGGCCGGTGGCCGGAGACGCGATGCGATGGAGTGGCCGGTGTGCGGACCGGGTGGACGCGGGCGCATTGCCGGGCTGGCGCGGCTGACCGGGTTGGTGCGCAGTGTCCGACGCCGGAGTTCCGGTACCTGACCGTCGCCGCCCACGAAGCCCCTTGGCGGCAATGGTCCGCGCGATCCGGGACGAGGGCATGGATTGCACGGTGTTTCTGTCGCCGATCCGGAGCGGGAGGCGGGGCAGCAGCTTTCCGGAGGATCCGGCTCAGGCGACGTTGTTCTGACGGTGTGGGTGTAGGCCCGTAGCCGGTGGCTGCGGGCCTTTCCCGTTACGCCGCGAATGGCAGTGGTTGGTGGAGGTTGTTGCGCCTGGGTTTTCGGCGCCTGTCCAGGAATACTGGTGGCAGGAACTCGGGCAATCCATCTGCGGCGATCCGGACTTGCCAGCCGGAACGGTGCAGCAACCGGTGGTGATGGGCGCACATCAACACCAGATTGCTCAGCTCGGTGGGGCCGCCGTCTGCCCAGTGGCGGATGTGGTGGCCTTGGCAGTGCCGGGGTGGGCGATGGCAGCCCGGGAAGGCGCAGCCTCGGTCGCGCAGGTAGAGCGCGCGGCGGATTCCGGTTGTCACCAACCGGCTCTGGCGGCCGAGGTCGAGGGGTTCGCTTTTCTTGCCCAGGACTGCGGGGATGAGCATGCAGTCGCAGGCGTGGATCCTCGCTTCGGCGGCGGAGATGGTGCCGAGGTCGCCGAGGGTGGCCTGGCCGGCGCCGGCCTTGGGTGTGGCGGTGTCGCCGAGAGTGGCCTGGCCGGCCCCGACCTTGGACGCGGTGCCGAGGTTGCCGAGGATGGCCTGGCCGGCGCCGGTCTTGGACATGGTGGGGGTGTTGCCGAGCGAGGCTGTGCCGATGCCGGACTTCAGATCTGCCAACGAGACCGCGATCATCACGTGGGCTCGTTCGCCGGCTTGCATCGGCAGGTCTGGGGTGTTGAGCGCGAGGTCGATGGCGTCGGAGAAGGCGTCGCCGTAGCGTTCCTGCGGCGAGCGGAGGTCTGGGCCCTCGTCGGTCGTGCGGCGTTGAGCCAGGGAGTCCAAGAGTGCGCTGGCGCGGGTGCCGGTCTCGTCGTCGAAGCGGCCGTTCAGCTCCCAGACCCCGGTTCTTTTGCGGCGTAAGGAAAGTTCTCGGCTGGGGGTGGCCGGTTCAGTCTCGTCGGGTTCGGTGCCGTCGGGGTCGAGGTGGGCCACGATTCGCGCGCCCAACGCCGCGACCTGTTTGTGCCCGGCGTCTTCGGCGAAGGTGAGGAGGTGCTGTTCGGCCTCGTCGCGGTGCTCGGGCGAAAGTTGAGTCACTACACCAACGATGGTGTCGATCATCGGATTGCTCAACCGGCCATCAGCAGCGGCAGTGCCGGTGGCGGGAGCAACAGCGGGGATCGGCGTGCCGTCGAGGTTACGGCCGGGGGTAAGGGCTCGGGCTCGTTTGACCACGGTTTCGGCGGCAGACTTGGGAACATCGGCGAGATGCTCGAAAAGCCGTGCTACAGAGCGGTATCCGAAGAGTTCCATGACACCGCGGGACTCGATTTCCACGAGCAGTGAACCGATCTCAGCCTCGGCAGACCGCACAACAGTGAGCAGCGCGGAGACACGATCGGCCAAGGCCACCGCATCCGCTTTCCGCACCGTTTCGCTGTCCACACACCAAGATTACCGGCAGTCGAACGCATGGGCATCACACGATCAGGTGGAAGCGGCGGCGCGGCAGGGACACCGTTGCGTGGGGAATCGGCGCACTCGCACCGAGCGGCAAGCAACAACACGAAGCGCCGATTTCCCACGCCCCGGCGAAGCCGCATCAGTAAAACCCGACCTCAGGAAGACCCAGGAGCCCAAAGCCCATCAGCATCCCCGGCTTCAAGCCGCCCCCGATAAACGCCGATCTTCCGATCACTCAGCTGAACGTTCTCCTCCAGTTCAGCCAACCGAGCCAGCACCTCAGCCCGATGGGATTCCAGCAGCGCCAACCGTTCCGGCTCGTTCCCACGACCAGCGCTGCCCGGCGACGCCGCTGCCGCTCGTACTGGCGGTCTACCTGCTGTTCGGCGTCTTCCTCGGCACGGTCAACCCGCCGATCACCACCACAGCCGTCTCCGGGATGCCGGCCTCGATGGCCGGCCGGCGTGTGGTGGCCGCGCTCGGCGCCGGTGTCCTCGCCCTGGCGCTGCTCAGCGCCGGCCGCCGCGTGGCGGTCACAGCCACGCAGGCGGCCCTGTTCGCCGAAGTCGAAGGAGTCAGCCTCCGGCGACCGACGGGATGATCTGCACCTCGCCGCGGTCGCGCAACGCCGCCGACGGGCCGCCGCGGTGGCGGCACTCCTCGCCGTCGACGTAGAAGTTGACGTAGCGGCGCAGCCCCGCCTGTTCGTCGCGCAGGCGTCGTTCGAGCGCCGGGTACCGCTGCGCGAGCGCGTCGAGCAGGGTCCCCAGCGTGGCCGGTTCGGCGACCTCGAGCTCCAGGTGGGACTCGCCGCCGGTCTTCTCCCGCAGGGCGCCGGGCACCAGCACGGTGATCCGCACGGTCACACCGTCGCGACGCGGACGGACAGGATGTCGGGCAGGTGCGAGACGACCAGCTCCCAGCTGTCGCCGTCGTCCCGGCTGGCGTAGACGTCGCCGGTCCGGGAACCGAAGTAGATCCCGGCCGGGTCGGCGTCGTCGGCGCACATCGCGTCGCGCATGACCCCGGCCCAGTATCCGTCCGGCAGCCCCGGACCCACGGCCTCCCACGACTTCCCGGCGTCCTCGCTGCGGTACACCCGGCACCGGCCCTCGGGCGGGAACCGCATGACGTCGGCGGTCAGCGGGAACGTGTAGATCACCTCGGGCCGGTGCGGGTGGACGACCATGGGGAAGCCGAAGTCGCTGGGCAGGCCGTCGGCGATGGACTGCCAGCTCGCCCCGCCGTCGTCGCTGCGGTAGACGCCGTGGTGCACCTGCGCGAAGAACCGGTCCGGCGCGCTCGGGTGCATCGCGACCTTGTGCACGCAGTGGCCGTACTCGGGGTACGGGTCGGGCACGTGCACCGCCTTGATGCCCGTGTTGCTCGCCTGCCAGGACGTGCCGCCGTCCTCGGTGCGGTAGACGCCGCCGGTCGACATCGCCACGGTGACGCGGTCCGCGTCCACCGGGTCGGGGAGCACCGTGTGGATCGCCTTGCCGCCGCCCCCGGGCGTCCAGTGCTCACGGTGCGGGTGGTCCCACAGGCCGCGGACCAGCTCGTAGGTGCGGCCGCCGTCGGCCGAGCGGAAGAGCGCGGACGGCTCAGTGCCGGCGTAGACGACGTCCGGCTCACTCACCGGCCCGGGCACGAGCTGCCAGGTCCGGACGAGGGACTCGTCGGTGTCCGGCGGGAACGCGATCGGGGCGTGGTCGGGTTCCTGCCAGGTCGCGCCCAGGTCGTCGCTGGTGGCCACGCTCGGCCCGAAGTGCTCGCTGGTGACTCCGGCGAGCAGCCGCGGCGCCGACCGGCGCGTGTCGATGCCGACCGCGTACACCTCGGTCATCGGGTGGTGGGGGCCGGTCACCGCCCAGCTCCTCCGGTCGTCCATGCTGGTCGCCAGCCACAGACCCTTGCGCGTACCGATCGCCAGCAAAACGGACATCGAGCACCCTTCCTCCCAGTGACCGGGGTCACAGTATTCTCCCGGAAAACTTCCGGGGAAAAATGTCGAACGCCGCGAGCGGCCGATCGACGCGGGGGTGAAGGCCGGTCAACGAGCCCCGGAAGACCCGGGCCCCGGCCGACGAGAACCAGGGAGCAAGGCCATGCGTTTCCTCATGATGCACCGGCTCGACGAGAACGACCCGCAGGCGTGGAACCCCAGCCCGGAGTTCATGCAGAAGATGGGCGGGTTCATCCAGGAGTCGGCGGAGAAGGGCATCCTGATCACGGGGGAAGGGGTGCACAAGTCGGACAAGGGGGCGCTGGTCCGCAAGCCGCGCGGCGCGGCGATCCGCGTCACCGACGGGCCCTTCGCCGAAGCCAAGGAGGTCATCGGCGGGTTCGCGCTGATCAACGCCGCCGACCGGGCGGACGCGGTCGAGTTCGCCAAGAAGTACGTCGAGCTGTTCGACATCGACATCGAGGTCGAGGTGCGCCAGGTCTCCGAGTTCGAAGACCTTCCGGCGTAGGACCGGCGCCCGCCGGTGGCGCTAGGCCGGCCTTGAGGTCGGTCACCGGCGCCACCGGCAACGTCGGCGCGGAAGTGGTCGCGGCACTGGCGAAAGCGGGCGAACCGGTCCGGGCGCTGGTGCGCCGGCCGGACGCCGCGCTGCCGGACGGCGCCGAAGCCGTCACCGGCGATCTCGACGATCCCGCGAGCCTCGGTGACGCGCTCGAGGGTGTCGACGGGATCTTCCTGCTGCCCGGCTACCACGACCTGACCGGCCCGGTGGCGCTGCGGCCCGCCGACCAGGTCGCGGTGCCGGCCGAGGTGACCGGCCGGCCCGCCCGCACCTTCGCCGACTGGCCGAGGCGCGCGCGGCCGCGTTTTCCTGACAGCTCCCGGACATTTCCGGCGGACCGTTGTGCTCCGCCGGGCGCCACGCCAAGGTGGACCCCGGCCGGGAGGGGGAGCGTGCGCGACAAAGAGCGGGCCAGGGTGGATCTTTCCGCGGTCCTGGGGGTGGTGCTCGCCGTCCCGGTGGTCGCCAGCAGCCTGCTGGTGCTGGGCCTGCTCGGGAAGCTGGTCTGGCCGGCGTACTTCTGGGTGCTCCCGGCCGGCTGGGCGCTGGCCGGCGCGATCACGTTCGTCCCGGTCTACGAGCACCTCGTGCTGTCCGTGCTGCTCAAGATGCGCGAGCCCAGCCAAGGTGAGCTGACCTGGCTCACGCCGAGCTGGGCGGCCGTCTGCGACGCGGCCGGGGTCGACGGCAGCCGGTACCGGCTGTGGGTCGAGCCGTCGCGCGAGCTGAACGCGTTCGCCGCCGGGGGCCGGACCGTCGCGGTGACCCGGGCCGCCCTCGACCTGGAGCGCCCGGGCCTGGAAGCGATCCTCGCCCACGAGCTGGGCCACCACCTGTCCGGGCACACGCGGGCCACCCTGCTGGTCCACTGGCTCGAACTGCCGGCCCGGGTGCTGTCCCGCCTGGTCCGGCTGATCGCCTGGGTCGTGCCGCACGTCGGGCGCGTGTTCCGCTCCTTCGGCCGGTCGGCCGAGGTGCTGGTCACCGTGCTGCTCAGCCTGGGCGTCCTCACCGCACTCGCGTTCCTCGACCCGTGGCTGCTGCTGACGCCGCTGCTCGGCCCGGTGCTCGCCTGGTCGAAGCGGCTCGGCGAGTACCGGGCCGACCGGATGGCGGCGCGGCTGGGGTACGGCCGCGAGCTGGCGCTGCTGCTGAAGGCGTGGAACCTGCGCGACCACGGGGACGAGCGCCGGTTGTGGTCCCGGCTGATGGCCGGGCACCCCGCCCACATCGACCGGGTCAAGCGGCTGAAAGACCTCGGCGTCAGGCTGTGAGCACGGCGAGGACGACCTTGCCCGCCGCGCGTCCCGCGTGCAGGTGGCCGATCGCGGCGGCGGCGTCGGCGAGGGGGTACGTCCGGTCGAGCGCCGGCGTGAGCTTCCCGGCCTCGATGAGTTCCCGCAGGTCTTCGAGGTCCGCGGCGCGCACGCGGGAGACGAGCCCGCACAGCCGCTGCCCGACGAACGGGTTCAGCAGCGCCGCCCGGAGCACGCGCTGGATGCCACCGAGCCACTTGCCGCCGTTCTCGCCGCCGACGATCACCAGCGTGCCGCGCGGGGTCAGCGCCCGGCGCAGGTCGGTCAGCGAGCGCAGGCCCGCGGTGTCCACGACCAGGTCGTACCGCTGCGCCGCGAAGTCCTCGCGCGTGTAGTCGACGACGTGCTCGGCGCCGAGCGTGCGGACCAGGTCCGTCTTGGCGGTGCTGCACACCCCGGTGACCTCCGCGCCGAAGGCCTTGGCCAGCTGGACCGCGAAGGAGCCGACACCGCCTGCCGCGCCGATGACCAGGACGCGCTGTCCCGGCTGGACGCGGCCCACGTCGCGCACGGCCTGCAGGGCGGTGCCGCCGGAAACCAGGACGGCCGCCGCCTGCTCGAACGAAAGGCGTGCGGGCTTGGCCGCGACGAGGTCCGCCTTGGCGACGGCGTGCTCGGCGAACGCGCCCTCGCAGGCGCCGAACACCTCGTCACCCGGCCGGACCCGCGTGACGCCGTCGCCGACCTCCTCGACCGTGCCGGCGAAGTCGAGGCCCCGCACGGGCTGCTTCGGCCCGCGCAGCCCGAAACCCAGGAGGCGCATCAGGTACGGCTGCCCGGTGGTCAGGTGCCACACACCCGCGTCGACGCCGGCCGCGTGGACGCGCACGAGAACCTCGCCGCCACCGGGCGACGGTCTGCCGGTGTCGCGGAACTCGAGGACGTCCGGGCTGCCGTAGCGGTCTTGGACGATGGCTTTCACGGTGACTCCTCCGGGTACTGGAACACTTCTTCGAGCGGAACTCCGAACAGGTGCGCGATCTGGAACGCCATCTCGAGCGAGGGCGAGTAGCGGCCCTGCTCGATCGCGATGACGGTCTGGCGGGTGACGCCGATCCGGCTGGCGAGGTCGGCCTGGGTCAGCCGGCCGTGCGCGAACCGGAGGGCGCGGATCGAGTTGGTGACGCGGGTCGGTTTCACCACGGCTGGAAACCCCGGCGGTAGGCGAAGATCCGGGCGACCGACCCGAGGATCGCCGAGAGCGTGAAGGCCAGGTAGACGGCATTGGCGATCCAGAAGTGCGGCGCCTCGGCCATCGCCAGCAGCAGCGCCGCGACGGCGCCGATGACGACGAACGAGTGGCCGACGTACTCGCCGAACCGGCCGATCTCGCGGTCGCGCTGGTCCTTCCCGCCGTCCTTGGAAACGATCGCGGCGAGGATGCTCGCCGCGATCGTCGCGACGATGGACGCGCCGACCGTCCACAGCAGCGCCGCGACGTAGGGGACTTCGGCCAGCGGTCGCCCGCCGGCCCGGCCGAGGACCAGGACGAGGTACACCGCGTAGCTCGCTATCGCGGCGATCCCGAGGATCCACGCCCGTTTCTCTTCGTGTGTCACGACCGCTCCCGTGTAAAACAACTTTGACATCCCCAAGGTAAAGCAAAGCAGACACCGTGTCAAAGTTTCTTGACATGAGAAAATCCTCGGCGAGAGTGTCCAAGGCGGCGCAGGCCGTTCGTAGTGATCGCGTACGGCAACCGAGCCACTGGAGGATCCCGTGAAGTACCTGATGCTGATCAACGCCTCGCTCGACGCGGACGGCGCGCCCACCGGCTGCAGCACACCCGAGGACTGGATGCTGTTCGACAAGTCCATGAAGGACGCCGGCGTCCACGTCGGCGGGAACTCGCTCGCCGACTTCACTACGGCGGCCGCGGTGCGCGTCGACGAGCGCGGCGAGCGGATCGTCACCGACGGGCCGTTCGCCGAGTCGCGGGAGGTGCTCGGCGGCTACTTCGTCGTCGACGTGCCGGACTTCGACGTCGCGCTCGACTGGGCGGCGCGCTGCCCGGGCGCCCGCGACGGCGGGAACATCGTCGTCCGGCCGCTCGCTTCGTACGGGGACTGACGGCGATGAAGGGGCGGGCGTCGGTCGAAGCGGTGTTCCGGGAGGAGCGCGGGCTGCTGCTGGCCGCGCTCGTCCGCCGGTTCGGCGACCTCGACCTGGCCGAGGAGGTGACGTCGGAGGCGATCGAGGCGGCGCTGGTGCACTGGCCCGCCGAGGGCGTCCCGCCGAAGCCGGGCGCCTGGCTGATGACGACCGCGCGGCGCAAGGCCGTCGACCGGCTGCGCCGCGACCAGGCCTACGTGGCCCGGCTCGCGGTGCTGCAGGTGGAGGCCGACCGCGCGGCGCCCGCCCCGTCGTCGGATGGCGAGCTGCCCGACGAGCGGCTCCAGCTGTTCTTCACCTGCGCCCACCCCGCGCTGCCCGCCGAAGACCGGACGGCGCTGACCCTGCGCTGCCTCGCCGGGCTGACGACGTCCGAGGTGGCGCGTGCGTTCCTGGTGCCCAGCGCGACGATGGGCAAGCGGATCGTGCGGGCGAAGAACCGGATCCGCGCGGCCCGGATCCCGTTCCGGGTGCCGGACGCGGGTGAGCTGCCCGGGCGGCTGCCGGGCGTGCTCCAGGTCGTCTACTCGATCTTCACCGAGGGGTACGCGGCGAGTTCGGGGCCGGATCTGCAGCGGCTCGACCTGGCGGAGGAGGCGATCCGGCTGGCCCGGATCCTGCACCGGCTGCTGCCGGGGGAGCGGGAGGTCGCGGGGTTGCTGGCGCTGATGCTGCTGATCCACGCGCGCCGCGACGCCCGCACGGGCCCGGACGGCGACCTGGTGCTGCTCGACGACCAGGACCGCAGCCGCTGGGACAGCGCGATGATCTCGGAGGGGACCGCCTTGGTCGAGGTCGCGCTGACGGGCGGGCCGCCAGGGCTGTACGGCGTCCAGGCGGCGATCGCGGCCCTGCACGACGAGGCCGCGGACGTGGCGGGGACGGACTGGCCGCAGATCGTGGGGCTGTACGACGTGCTGCGCGGGCTGGCGCCGTCCCCGGTGGTGGAGCTGAACCGCGCGGTGGCAGTGGCGATGAGGGATGGCCCGGCGGCGGGTCTGGCGCTGCTCGACTCGCTGGCGGACGAGCCGCGGTTGCGGGAGTACAGCCCGTTCCCGACGGCGCGAGGCGACCTGCTCGCCCGCCTCGGCCGCCACGCCGAAGCTTCGGCGGCCTACCGGGAGGCGCTGGGGTTGGCGGGCACGGAACCAGAACGCGAGCACCTGCGCCGCCGGCTCGCCGAGGTGGGCGAGGTGGGCGAGCCCGCGAAAGGTCGCGAATGAGTCATTGGCGGCGTCGGAGGTCGCGAATGAGTCATTCGCGACGCTCGGCGGAACTCGCGCAGGCCTTCACGGCTTTCAAGTCGGGTGCGCAAAGCCGTGAGGGGCACCCTTAGGGACATACGAGCCATGAGGGTGCCCTTCACGGCATTCGAGCCGGTCGTGCGAGTGTCCGGAACTGTCGGTGCCGCCGGGTAAAGTGGATACCGGGGGCCGGAGGCCTACGCCGGCGTGCGCAGCGCCGCGACCGCCGGGGCGAACATCGTCGCCTTGATCGCGCCCAGCGTTCCGCGGTCCTTGCCCGCCAACGCTTGGACCCGCTCGGAAGCCACCTTCACCACGTCGCTCTCGGCCGCGATCTCGTCCACCAGGCCGAACGACAAAGCGTCCGCGCCGCCGAACCGGCGGCCCGTCGTCATCGACGCGATCGCCGCCGCCGGTGTCAGCTTTCCCTGGATCAACGCCGCCATTCCCGGCGTGAACGGGATGTTGATGTCGGCCTCCGGGAAGCAGAAGTAGCCCCGGTCGGCGCGCATCACGCGGAAGTCGTGCGCCATCG
This sequence comes from Amycolatopsis sp. NPDC048633, assembly GCF_040650695.1. Taxonomy (NCBI): domain Bacteria; kingdom Bacillati; phylum Actinomycetota; class Actinomycetes; order Pseudonocardiales; family Pseudonocardiaceae; genus Amycolatopsis; species Amycolatopsis sp. NPDC048633. Next base: position 85,939 of record NZ_JBEZHS010000009.1, on the reverse strand, counting down.
CCAGCATCGCGCCCGCGCCGAACGCGTGCCCGTTGATCGCCGCGACCGTCGGCACCGGCAGCGTCAGCACGCGCGCGAACAGCTCCTGCACGTCGGCCACGTACTCGGAAGCCTTGTCCCCGTTGGCCATGAGCCACTCGAGGTCCAAGCCGTTCGAATAGAACTTGCCGCCGCCGGTGGTCACCAGCACGTCTTCGACTTCGTCCAAAGTGGAATGGACGCGCTGCAGCCACTCCGGCGAGAAGCGGTTTTCGTCGTCGCCCAAGGGCAAAACGGTCACGGTCGGTCCTTCTCTCGAGGGGGCACGGTCAGCACGGCCCGCACGGCGGCGGCGAGCCTCTCCCGCACCAGGGAATCGGTGACGTCCCGCCGGAAGAACGCGGTCGGCAGGTCGACGACGCAGGTGGTGATCACCTCGACGGCCAGTCCGTCGCCGCGGTCCCACACCTGACGCGCCAGCCGCACGAGCAGCGCGACCAGGCGTTTGTCCAGCGCGTGCAGGGCGTCCGCCAGCTCGTCGGGCAACTCGGGCCCGAAGAGCCGGTCCGCCTTGACGCGAAGCAGCATCCGGGCTCCGTCGGGACGCAGGGAGGCGAACACCGCGGGTGTGTCCGCCGCCGCGACGACCGCGTCCACCGGGGAGGAAGCGGCGTCCACGCGTGAGGTCTGCAGGTCGAGGAACGCGGTCGCCGCGCGCAGCCAGACCTGGGCCAGCAACGCGCTGAGCGACCCGAAAGCGTGGTAGATCGTCCCGTTCGGTACGCCCGCGGCGGCGGCCAGGCCACGCACGGTGACCTCGCCCGACGACGCGACGAGCCGTTCGGCGACGTCGAGCAGCGCGTCGAGGTCGTGGACGCGAGGGCGGGGCATGCCGCGACCATAACAGAACGCGTGCTCCAAAACCAAGGCGGTAAGCTGCCGCCGTGGAGATCTGGGTCAACCCGGCGTGCGCGAAGTGCCGGTCAGCGGTGTCGATGCTCGACGAAGCCGGCGCGGAGTACACCGTCCGCCGCTACCTCGACGACCCGCCGACCGCCAAGGAGCTGAAGGCCGTCCTGAAGCGGCTCGGCCTGGAGCCGTGGGACATCACGCGCACCGCGGAGCCGATCGCGAAGGAGCTCGGCCTCAAGACGTGGGGGCGCACCGACGCGGACCGGCCGAAGTGGATCGAAGCCCTCGCGGAGAACCCGAAGCTGATCCAGCGCCCGATCATCACGGCCGACGACGGCACGACGGTCGTCGCCCGCGACCCCGAAACGGTGCGTTCGGTCCTCTAAGGAATGCGACCGTCCCGGGGAAGCAGCGGCACGTCGAGCGGCACCGTCTCCGGGTACTTGATCCCGGCGCCGGTGTTCAAGACCACGACGTCCTCGTCGCCGGAAAGCCACTCCGACTCGCGAAGGTGTCGCAGCGCGGCGAAGCACGCCCCGCCTTCCGGGCAGACGAACGTGCCTTCGAAAGTAGTCAGTTCCCGTTGCGCGGCAAGCAGTTCCTCGTCCGTGACGGCCACCGCGGTGCCGCCGGTGGCGTACACCGCGTCGAGCACCAGGAAGTCGCCCAGCGCCTTGGGTACGGTGATGCCGAAGGCGACCGTGTGCGCGTCGGGGAACGAAACACTTTCCCGGGCCCCCTGCGAGAAGGCCTGGACGATCGGCGCGCACCCGGTGGCCTGCACCGCCACCAACCGAGGCAACGGCCCGGAAGCCCAGCCGAGTGCGAGCATTTCCAGCAGCGCCTTGTAGATCCCGATGATCCCGACCCCGCCGCCGGTGGGGTAGAGGATGACGTCGGGCAGCCGCCACCCGAACTGCTCGGCGATCTCGTACCCCATCGTCTTCTTGCCCTCGATGCGGTACGGCTCCTTCAGCGTCGAGACGTCCTGCACCCCCGGACGACGCGGAACCGCCGCCGCCACGAGCTTCCCCGCGTCGCCGATCAGGCCGTCCACCCGGTACAGCTCGGCCCCCGCGGCGACGCACTCGCGCATGGTGATCGCCGGGGCGTCGTCCGGCATCGCGATCAGGCTCGTCAGGCCCGCGCGCGCCGCGTACAGCGCCCACGCCGCGCCGGCGTTGCCGTTCGTCGGCATCGCGACCCCGCCCACGCCGAGCTCGGCCGCCCGCGACACGCCGACCGCGGCACCGCGGGCCTTGAACGTGCCGGTCGGGACCAGGCCTTCGTCCTTCATCCACAACCGCGAAAGCCCCAGCTCACGGCCATAGCGCGGCAGCGGCAGCAGCGGCGTCATGCCCTCGCCGAGGCTCACGACGTGCTCGGGCGAGCGCACCGGCAGCACCTCGTGGTAGCGCCACAGCGTCGGCTCTCGCCCGGCGATCTCCTTCGGCGTCACGGCTTCGCGGACGCCGTCGAGGTCGTACCGCGCGAGCAGCGGCGCACCCGTGGACGAGAGGCCTTGGACCGCGTCGGCGTCGAGGCGCTCGCCGGTCCGGGAGCATTCGAGGTGGCTGAGGAACGAGTACGGCACGGCGTCTCCGGTCAGAAGCGGCGGGTGAACGGCTTCGGCGCGCGCATCCGGATCAGCAGCAGGAGCGGCACCAGGACGTAGGGCAGGTTGAACGCGAGGAACTTCGCCGGGTTGCCGGTGCGCATCGCCGGGTCGCCGAAGAACTCGACGCCGAACACGACGACGCCGGTCAGCGTGACGATCATCGTCGCGTAGATCACCGACGGCAGCTGGATCCAGTTCCGGCCGGTCAGCAGCGCGAACACGAGCACGACGTAGAACGGCATGTAGACGAACGCCGAGAGCCCGGTGACGATCCGCATCCAGTCCGGCGGGTGCATGAACAGCTGGTCCGCGTCGTGGGCGTACCAGTAGTTCGAGTTCACGAAGAAGTTGTCCGACGGCTGCGAGAAGTCGACGCCGACGGTCGGCAGCAGGTCGCTGATCAGCGACGTGACCGTGAAGGCCGAGAACAGCACCGCGAAGAAGATGTCGATCTTCCGGTCCCGCAGCGGCAGGTTCATGAGATCGATCCTAGGTCCTAAGGTGAGCGGATGGACGCGCTGCGGGTCTGCCTGTACGTCTTCGCCGGAGTGACGCTCGGCACCTGGCTGCTGTCGGTGCTGACCAGGGAGTACTCCTGGGTCGACCGGATCTGGTCGATCGTCCCGGTGGCCTACCTGGCGATCTTCGCCGGCGCCGCCGGGTTCGCCGACGCGCGCCTCGACGTGATGTTCGCCCTGGTCACCCTGTGGGGGATCCGGCTGACGTTCAACTTCGCCCGGAAGGGTGGTTACGCCCGCGGCGGCGAGGACTACCGGTGGGCGGTGCTGCGCGAGAAGCTCGCGCCGTGGCAGTTCCAGGTGTTCAACTTCTTCTTCATCTCGCTCTACCAGAACGCGATCCTGCTGCTGATCACGTTGCCGGCGCTGACGGCGCTGGACCACCAGGGCTCGTTCGGCGTGGCGGACGTCGTCGTCGCGGTGGTCTTCGCGGCGTTCCTGGTCGGCGAGACGGTCGCCGACCAGCAGCAGTGGGTGTTCCACCGGGAGAAGCACGCGGGCCGCGCGTCGACCCGGTTCCTCCAGGAGGGGTTGTTCCGCTACTCGCGGCACCCGAACTTCTTCTTCGAGCAGGCGCAGTGGTGGGTGATCGCGGTGTTCGGCATCGTCGCCGGCGGTCTGCAGTGGACGGTGGCGGGCGCGGTGCTGCTCACGCTGCTGTTCGTCGGTTCGACGAAGTTCACCGAGAGCATCACGAAGTCGCGCTACCCGGAGTACGCGGACTACCAGCGCCGGACGTCGCCGGTCGTGCCGTGGCCGCCGAAGCGCGAGACCGTCCGCGGATGACCGTCGTCGCGGCGCTCCAGATCGCGACGGGCGTGACCGTCTCGCGGGTCCTGGAGTTCGAAGAGGAGATCCGCGGCGCCTCCCTGGTGGTGCTCCCCGAAGCCGTGCTCGGCGGGTACCCGGGCCGGGAGCCGTTCGTCGGCTACTTCCACGCGTCGATCACGGTGCCGGGACCCGAGACGGCCGCGCTGGCCGGTCTCGCCGCGCGCACGGGCGCGAGCCTGGTCGTCGGCGTGATCGAGCGGGACGGCTCGACGCTGTACAGCACGGTGGTGTTCCTCGACCCCGGCCTCGGACTGGTGGCGAAGCACCGGAAGCTCGTCCCGACGGCGCGGGAGCGGCTCTTCTGGGGACGCGGCGACGGCTCGACGCTCCCGGCGGTGCCGACGGCGGCGGGCCTGGCCGGGGCGGCGATCTGCTGGGAGAACCACATGCCGCTGCTGCGCGCGGCGATGTACGCGAAGGGCGTGGAGATCTGGTGCGCCCCGACGGCGGACGACCGCGACGTCTGGCAGGCGTCGATGCGCCACATCGCGGACGAGGGCCGGTGCTTCGTGATCTCGGCCTGCCCGTACGAGACCGAGGGCGACGACCCGTTCCGCGGCGGGAGCGTGATCGTGGGGCCGCAGGGAGACGTGCTGGCGGGCCCGCTGCACGACGGCGAAGGCCTGATCACGGCGGAGATCGACCTCGACGAGATCGTGGCGGCGCGCAAGAGCCTCGACGTGTCGGGGCACTACGCGCGTCCGGACATCTTCGCGCTGTCGGTGGACGAGCGACCCCAGGACGGCGTCACCTTCCTGCGGTGACGCCGTCCTGGTGGGGCTCAGACCGCCAAGCGGCCGCCGTCCACCGGGAGGATCGCGCCGTGGACGAAGCTCGACTCCGGCGTCACCAGGAACGCGATCGCCGCCGCGATCTCCTCGGGCGCGGCCACCCGGCCGGCCGGGCCCGCCGAGGCCAGCTCGTCCAGGCCGTCGCCGAACACCGCCGTGCCTTCGGTGCGGGTCGGGCCGGGGCTGACCGCGTTGACGCGCACGCCGGACGGTCCGAACTCCGCCGCCCACGCCTTGGTCATCAGCTCGATCGCCGCCTTCGACGAGCCGTAGAGCGCCATGCCCGCCATGCCCCGCGCCGCGACCAACGTCGACACGTTGACGATCGCGCCGTGGCCGCGGGCGGCCATCTCCGGCGCCAGCTCGGCGGTGAGGAAGAACGGCACCTTCACGTTCGTCTCGTAGACGCGGTCGAAGTCGGCCTCGGCAGTGTCCGATGTGGACCCGGTCGGGAAGATCCCGGCGTTGTTCACCAGCACGTCGACCTGCCCGCCCACCTCGCGCGCCCGGGCCGCCAGTTCGCGCGCCGACGCGGCGTCCGTCAGGTCGGCCGCGACGAAGTCGGCCTTTCCGCCCGCCGCCCGGATCCGCTCGACGACCTCCGCCCCGCGCGCCGCGTCCCGGCCGGACAGCACGACGTGGGCCCCGAGCCCGGCGAGCGCGATCGCCGTCGCCCGCCCGATCCCGCTGGTTCCGCCGGTCACGAGCGCCGTGGTCCCGGACAGTCCTTCAGTCATCACTCAACTCCTCGCGGCCGGGGTGTTTCCCCGGTCACCGGGTTCAAGGACGAGCACCGGACAGGACTTCCGGCTGCGCGTTCGGCGCTGCTTATGCCCGCGATTCGCCGCGCCGATGGTCTTCCAGCGCGGCGACGAACTGCGCGAGGTCGCGGCGGTGCGATGTCGCCGGCCACACGGCCCAGGTCCGCCGCACGATCGGGTTCCCGGCCAGCGGCAGCCACCGGACCGTGTCCGGCATCGGGTACGGCCACCCGGGCGGCGCGAAGGCGTACGCCCCGCCCGCGCTGACCGCCGGGATCTTGAGCTCGACGATCAGCCGCTGCTCCTCCGGCACCTCCGGCCCGATGTCGAGGCCGTGGCTGCGCAGCGTCGCCGCCAGCTCGTCGTACCACGCCGGGCTGCCCGCGCGGGGGAAGGCGAACCAGTCGAGCCCGGCCAGCTTCTCCAGGCGCACTCCGGCCGGCCCCGCGAGCTTCTCCGCGACGTCGGCCGCCAGCAGGACGCCGACGTTCTCCTCGACGACGAGCGCCGCGTCGAGGTCCGGCCCGGCCGGACGCTCACGGACGAGCCCGACGTCCAGCTCGCCGGTCCGCAGCGCCGCCACCTGCGCCACCGACGACAGGTGGCGGGCCTGCACCCGCGTGTCCGGGCACGCCTCCGCCAGCCGCGCGAGGGCCGCGGGCAGCAGCTCCGGCGGCAGTTCCAGAGGTACGCCGACGCGCAGCACGCCACCGCCGGTCTTCGTGTGCCGGGTCATGGCGGCGACGGCCCGGTCGTGGCGGGCCAGCACCGCGCGGGCCTCGCCCAGCAGCGTCGTCCCGGCGTCCGTCACCTGGACGCCGGTGCTGGTGCGGACCAGCAGCTGGACGCCGAGGCGGCGTTCGAGCGCGGTGATCGTCTGGGACAGCGCCGGCTGGCTCACGTGCAGCTGCCGCGCCGCCTTCGCCATCACGCCCGCCTCGACGACCGCGACGAACGCCCGCATCTCGCGGATCTCCATCAGCGTGCCCACCGGATCGGCAGCGACTTCAGGCCGTTCTGGAAGTTCGACCGCAGCCGCACCGGTTCACCGGCGAGCGACACTTCGCCCAGCAGGTCCAGCACCGCGCCGAACATCGCCCGCAGCTGGACGCGGGCGAGGTGCGCGCCCAGGCAGAAGTGCGGGCCGTGGCCGAAGGTCAGGTGGTCGTTCGGGGTCCGGCCGACGTCGAACGCGTCCGGGGCGTCGAAAACGTCCTCGTCGCGGTTGGCCGCGGAGAACCAGACCACCACCTTGTCGCCGGCCCGGATGTCCACATCGGACAAGGTGACGTCCGCGGTCGCCGTCCGCCGGAAGTTCATGACCGGCGTCCAAAAGCGCAGCATCTCTTCGACCGCGGACGGCAGCAGCGACCGGTCGGCCAGCAGCCGCCGGTACTGCGCGGGGTGCGAGAGCAGCGCCAGCATCCCGCCGGGCAGGCCGTTGCGCAGCGTTTCGTTGCCCGCCACGGAAAACAGCCAGAAGAGGTTCTCGAACTCGGCGAGCGAGACGCGGCCGCCGTCGTCGCCGACGTGCCGCATCAGGTTGCTCATGACGTCGTCGCCCGGGTGCTCGCGCTTGTACTCGCCGAGCGCGTTGGCGTAGGCGTAGAGGTCCGGCATGCCGGCGCGCGTGCGCGGGTCCGGCATCGACCCGTCCGGCCCGGGGGACGGGCGGACGGCGAGCGCGGCCCGCGCCAGGCCGGTCACGTCGGTTTCGGAGACCGTCGAGCTTGCCGCGTACTCGGCGTCCTGGTAGCCGATGACCCGGTTGCTCCAGTCGTACATCAGCCGCCGGTCCTGCTCCGGCACGCCGAACACCGCGGCGAGGGTGAGCAGCGGCAGGTCGGCGGCCACTTTGGCGAAGTCGCACTCACCCTGCCCGGCGACCGCCGCGACGAGATCCCGCGCCGACGTCTCGATCCGCTCGGTCAGCTTCGCGATCGCGCGGGGCGTGAACGCCCGCGTCAGCAGCCCGCGCAGCCGGCCGTGCTCCGGCGGGTCCATGTTGAGCATCATCCGCCGCACGTAGGCGAGGTCCGAGGACGTCGCCGGGTCGCGGATCTGCGTCCCGCCGAGCTGCGAGGAGAAGAGGGCGGGATCGCGCAGGACGCGCCGCACGTCAGCGTGGCGCAGCACGGCCCAGAAGTCATCGACGCGCACCACTGGAGACGCGCGCCGCAGCCGCGCCAGCTCGTCGTACGGGACACCCCGCACGTAGGTGTCCGGATCGGTGATCCCCACGAGCCGACCCTAGCCGCGCCCACCGACAGTTTGGCAGGCTGCTCCGATGGACACGCTGAACATGCGCACCGGCGGCGAGGGCGAACCGGCCATCCTGTTCCTGCACGGCCTCGGTGCGACCGGCGCGGTGTGGGCCCACCTGACCGAACAGGTGCCCCGGCGCGTGCTGGTGCCCGACCTGCCCGGCCACGGCCCGTCCGCGCCGCTGCCGCACTACAGCTTCGAGACGCTGACCACGGCCGTCGCGCGGGCGCTGCCCGGGAAAGGCCCGCTGGTCGTCGCCGGGCACTCGCTCGGCGGGGTGCTCGCGCTCGAACTCGCCTCGGGCAAGTACGACGTCGAGGTCGCGGGCGTGCTGGCGCTGGGCGTGAAGGTCGAGTGGACCCAGGACGACCTGGGGCGCGCGGCGTCGTTCGCGGCGCGGCCGCCCCGGGTGTTCGAGACGCAGCCCGAGGCCGACCAGGCATACCTCAAGGTGTCCGGGCTGCTCGGCATCGCGCCCGCGGACCCGGCCGGGCTTCGCGAGACCGAGGGAGGTTGGCGTCTCGCGATGGACCCGGCCGCGTTCGGCGTCGGCGCGCCGGACATGCCGGCGCTGCTCGCCGCGGCGCGGTGCCCGGTCGTGCTGGCGGCGGGCGAGAACGACCCGATGAGCCGTCCTGACCAGCTACGCGCGCTGGACCCGGACGCGGTCACCCTCACCGGTCTCGGGCACAACGCCCACGTCGAGGATCCAGCCGCCATCCGCGCCCTGTTGGAGCGCCTCGGCGTCTGAAGGTCCGGGTGCAGCCGTCGTACCCCACGCGACGGCTGCTCCGAACCCCTCGTCACCACCGGACCCGGCAAGCCTAGGAAACCGTGGTGGACGTGGGCCTGTACCCGCCGGGCCCGCCGTCGTCACCCTCGGTACCTGCGGAAACGGTTATCTTCGCCGTTCGGTGGTACAGGTATAGCGGCACGATCGGAATGCTGGAGGGGTACGTTCCGCTGCGGGGCACGCGGGGAAAGGACGCCAGTGGACGAAGGCCTGCCGTTCGCCCGGTGGCTGCGGGAGCGGCGCGTGCTCGCGGGTCTCACCCAGGCCCAGCTGGCCGACCGCGCCGGGCTGAGCCTGCGCGCGGTGCGCAACGCCGAGCTCGGCAGCGTCCGCCGGCCCCGGCCGGAGACGGAACGCCGGCTGCGGGAAGCGCTTGCCGAAGCACCGCCGGAGCGGGTGCGGATCGGCGTCCTGGGGCCGCTCACCGTGCGGCGCGGGGACGCCCCGGTCGAGATCGGCGCCGAGAAGCAGCGCCTGCTGCTCGCGATGCTGGCCCTGGAGCCGAACCGCACCGTCCGGCGCGAGGACCTCGTCGACGTCATCTGGGACGAGCCGCCGCCGTCGTGCCTGGACCTCCTCCACACCTACGTCGCGCGGCTGCGGCGGGCGCTGCGGCCCGCCGACCTCATCGCCACCGACAAGGGCGGCTACCGGCTGTCCGCCGGTGCGGACGACCTCGATCTCCTGCACTTCGAAGCGCTCCTGGCCGAGGGCGCCCACCGCGAGGCCCTGGCGCTCTGGCGCGGTCAGGCGCTCGCCGACGTCGGACCGCTCCGGCAGCACCCCGCCCGGCTGGCCCTGGCGATGAAGCGCGCGAAGACGGTCATGGCGTACGCCGGGGCCGCGGACCCCGAGGACGCCGCGGTGCAGCTGCGCGTACTCACCGCCGAAGAGCCGCTGAACGAGTCCGCGCACGCCCGGCTGATGCAGGTCCTCGCGGCGTCCGGTCGGCAGGCGGCCGCGCTGGCGGTGTTCGAAGAAGTCCGGCTGCGGCTGGACGGCGAGCTGGGCATCGAACCCGGCCCCGAGCTGCGCGCGGCCCAGCGTCAGGTGCTGCGACAGGACTTCGCCGCCCCGGAACCGCCGGCCCGCGTGCCCGCCCAGCTGCCCGCGGACGTCCCCGGCTTCCGCGGCCGCGCCGCCCAGCTGGCCGAGCTGGACGCCCTCCTGGAGGACAGCGGCACCGGCGGGCGCATCGCGGTCCTGTCCGGCACCGGCGGGGTCGGGAAGACCGCGCTCGCCGTCCACTGGGCCCAGCGCTCGCGCGACGAGTTCCCGGACGGCCAGCTCCACCTCGACCTGCACGGCTACGGCACGGTCCGGCCGGTCGAGCCGGGCGACGCGCTGTCCGGGTTCCTGCGCGCCCTCGGCGTCGACGGCGCGGACATCCCCGCCGAGCAGGAGGAGCGCGCCGCGAAGTTCCGCACCGCGCTCACCGGCCGGCGCATGGTGCTGCTGCTGGACAACGCCGGCTCGGTCGGGCAGGTCCGCCCGCTGCTGCCCGGCTCGTCGTCGTGCCTGGTGCTGGTGACCAGCCGGGACGCGCTGCCCGGGCTGGTCGCGCGGCACGGCGCCCGCCGCGTGCTCGTCGACCTGCTGACCGAAGCCGAAGCCCTCGACCTGCTGCGGACGCTGCTCGGCGCGCGCGTCGACGACGAACCGGACGCCGCCGAGGCCTTGATCGGGTATTCGGCCCGGCTGCCGCTGGCGCTGCGGCTGGTCGCGGAGCTGGCGCTGAGCCGGCCGGGCGAGCGGCTCGCCGCCCTGTCCGCCGAGCTGGCCGACGAACGCAAGCGGCTCGACCTGCTCGACGGCGGCGGCGACCCGCTGACCGCGGTCCGCGCGGTCTTCTCGTGGTCCTACCGGCACCTGGCGGCCGACGCCGCGCGCGTGTTCCGGCTCTGCGGCCTCCACCCGGGCCGCGACCTGACGCACGCCGCGATCGCGGCGCTCGCCGGCGTCGACCTGCCGGAGGCGGAACGGCTGACCGGCACGCTGGTCCGCGCCCACCTCGCGCAGGAGACCGGCGAAGATCGCGTCCAGCAGCACGACCTGCTGCGCGTCTACGCCGCCGAACTGGCCGCGGGGGACGAGGCCGAGAGCCACGGCGCGCAGGAGCGGCTGTTCGACTTCTACGTCCGGTCCGCCGCGCAGGCCATGGACGTCGTCCTGCCGCAGGAACGGCACCTGCGCCCGGAGGTGCCCGACCCCGACGTCAAGGTGATCGACGCGCCGGCGTGGCTGGAAGCCGAGCGCCGCAACCTCCTGGCCGTCGCGGCGCACGCGACGCGGCACGGGTGGGCCGACCACCTGCGGCTGCTGTCCGGGATCCTGTGGCACTACCTGGACGTCGGCGGCTACCACGAAGAGTCGCTGGTGCTGCACTCGCACGCGTCGGCGCTGGCCCACGACGCCGGCGACCGGGTGGCCGAGGCCGAGCCGCTCATCCTGATCGCGCTCGGCCACTGGCGCGTCGGCCGGTCCCGGGAAGCACGGCGGTACCTGGAGGAGGCGCTCGTCCTCGCCCGCGAGACCGGCGACCAGCGCACCGAGATCCACGCGGTCAACACCCTCGGCCTGGTCTGCCGGGCGCTGGGCCGCTTCGCCGAGGCGATCACGTATTCGACGGAAGCCCTGTCCCTGGCGCGCAAGGCCGGTGACCGCACCAGCGAAGGCCTGGTGCTCGTGGTGCTCGGCTGCTCCTGCCGCGGCATCGGCCGGTACGGCGAAGCGCTTGGCTACCTCGAAGAAGCGCACGCGCTCGCCCGCGACACCGCCGACCGCACGGGCGAAGGCTATGCCTTGGTCAACACGGGAGACGCGCTGTCGGCGCTGGGCCGCCACGACGAAGCGGTCCGTGCGCTGGAGCAGGGGCTGGAACACTTCCGCGCCATGGGCGTGTGGGTGAGCGAGGGCTACGCGCTGGGCATCCTCGGCGACATCGAGCACGCGCGCGGCCGGTACCCGGAAGCCGCGGCGCACCTCGAGCGGGCGCTGGAAATCTCGCAGGAGACGGGAAGCCCGACCAACCGCGCCCTCGCGCTGAAGCACCTCGGCGACGTCCGGCTCGCGCAAGGACGGCACGCCGAAGCGGCCCAGCACCTCGAAGAGGCACTGGGCCTGGTCCGCGAATGCGGCGACCGCGGCGTGGAGTCCCGCGTCCTCAACAGCCTCGGCGCGCTGGCGGCGGCCCGAGGCGCGTCTTCGGACGCGCTCGGCTACCACCGCGAAGCCCTTGCCGTGGCCAAGGAAACGGGCTGCCGTCCCGAGCAGGGACGGGCGTACAGCGGGCTCGGCGAAGTCCACTGTGGACTCGGTGAGCCGGAAACCGCGCGCGGACACTGGGAACGCGCGCTGACGTGTTACGCCGGGGAGTGCGTGCCCGGCGTGAAGCGCGTCCGGGACCGGCTGGCGGACCTCGAGTAGTGGCGTTCGTCGGCGACGAGGTCGCCTTCGAGGCGCTGGAAGTCCCGGTCGGGGACGTCGGTGCTGCCGGCCAGCCGGTTGCGCGGGTACGGACGGCGGCGGTAGGCGTGGTCGAGCGCCCAGGCGAGCAAGACAAGGGCTGCGAGAACGGCGATGATCATGACGCTCCTCCCGGAGTACGACGAGCTGTTACCTTGAAGAACGTGTAAAGGAAGGTCCCGTATTCCCTGGTGGTGCGGTAAAGATCGGCGATCCCGCGGGCCCAGCCGGCTTCGTCGATCAGCCCTTGCGCGACGGCGGCTTCGCCGACGCCTTCGACCATCGCGGTGAAGGTGTCGCGGGTGAACCCGGTGACGAGGTCCGGCTTCGACGCGTCGGCGTAGACCGTCCGCGGTTCGACCTCGACGTCGCCGAAACCGGCGTCGGCGAGCAGTGGGTGGAGACGCCGTCCGAGGAGTCCGTCGCCACCCGCTTCGGCTTGCAGGCGTACGAGGCAGTCGATCGCCGCCTGGGCGTGCTCGCTGCGCGGGTGGAAGAGCGCCGAGCCGTGGTCGCCCTCGATGACGGTGATCGTCCCGCCCGGCCGCAGCAGGGTTTTCAGGTGGGCCAACGCTTTCTCCGGCTCCGGCAGGTGTTCGAGCACGAAGCAGACGAAGAGGTGGTCCCACTCGCCGTCGAGGGCGAACAGGTCGGCCCGGCGGAACTCGACGCCCTGGACTCTTTGTCTGGCTTGGTCCAGTGAGGCTTCGGAGATGTCGACCGCGGTCAGGTGCGCGTCCGGGCTGCGGGCCACGAGGTGGACGGTCTGGGCGCCGACGCCGCAGCCGACCTCCAGCACGCGGCTCCCGGCGGGGTAGGCCGTCCCGGCGTGCAGCAGCGCGGCCAGGGTGTCGGCCTGGTCGCCGAGGCGGCGGGCCTCGGGTTCGGTGTATCCGTGCACGTAGGTGGTGTCCATGCGACCAGCGTGCTGCGACAATGGCTCGATGGACAGAGCCAAAACCTCGCTCTCGGAGGGGTCCATAGGTTCGGACTTCCTCCAGCTCGACGTCCGCGAGGCACCGCCGGGCGGGCTCGCGGACTGGCTCGCCGGGCAGGTGCGCGCCGCCGTCGCCGACGGCAGGCTCCCGGTCGGTGGGCGGCTGCCCGCATCGCGGGTCCTGGCCGCGGAGCTGCGCGTGTCCCGCGGGGTCGTCACCGAGGCCTACCAGCGGTTGATCGACGACGGTCACGCCGCGGGCCGCGGCCGGGCGGGCACCGTGGTGGTGGCCGCGCCGGTCCTCCCGCCGGCTCCCGCGCACGTCCGGCCGTCGTCGAAGGTGATCACGCCGATGCCGGGCGTCGAGGTCTTCGACGCCGTCCGCGCGGCCCCGGCCCGGATCGACCTCACGCCGGGCGTCCCCGACCTGACGGCGTTCCCGCGCGCGGCGTGGCTGCGGGCCGAACGAGCGGTGCTGGACGAGCTGGAGCCGTCGCACTTCGGCTACGGCGACCCCCGCGGGGCGCCGGCGATGCGGCTCGCGGTGTCGCACTGGCTGGCGCGCAGCCGCGGCATCCGCGTGGACCCCGGCGAGATCATCGTGGTGGCCGGCGTCGCGCAGGCGTTGACGCTGGTGGGGGAGGTGCTGCGGCAGCACGGCGTCGCGGAGATCGCGGTGGAGGACCCGAGCTCGCTGGGCGCGCGCCAGCACCTGCACCACTGCGGCCTGGCGACCCCGCCGGTCCCGGTGGACGAAGACGGCCTGCGGGTCGCCGACCTGCGTGCGCCGGCGGTGTTGCTGACCCCGGCCCACCAGTTCCCGATGGGCGTGGTCCTGGGCGGCGAGCGCCGCCGCGACCTGATGCGCTGGGCGGCCGAGGGCGGCATCGTCGTGGAGGACGACTACGACGCGGAGCACCGCTACGACCGCGCGCCGGTGCCCGCGGTCCGGTCGATGCTGCCGGAGGTGCTGTACACGGGCAGCGTGTCGAAGCTGCTGGCGCCGGCGTTGCGGGTGGGCTGGCTGCTGGCGCCCGCGCGGTTCCGGGACGACCTGGTGGCGGCGAAGCGGTTCGCGGACCTGGGCAACGCGGTGCTGGCCCAGCTGGTCCTGGCCCGGCTGATGGAGACGGGCGAGTTGGAGCGGCAGCTGAGGGCTGTCCGGACCCGGCACCGCCGCCGCCGCGACGCGATGATCCGTTCACTCGCCTCGGACCTGCCCATCGCGGTGGTCCACGGCGCGGCGGCGGGGCTGCACCTGACGATCACGTTCGATGCGGATTTGGACGACGTCGCGCTGGCGGCGGCCGCGTTGGAAGAGGGGGTGAAGGTGCAGCCGCTGTCGTGGCACCGGCAGCGTCCGGGGCGGCCTGGGCTGGTGCTGGGGTATGCGGCGCGGACGTCGACGGAGATCGCCGAGGGGATCGCGATCCTGGGCCGGTTGGCCCGTTCGGTAAAGGATCCACAAAGGACACTCAACCGAGTGTGATCATGCTCTCGCAGGGGATTCGCCCAGTTGGTTGCCATACGCAAGCAAGTTGCTTAGCCTAGCTAAGGGACTTGCGAGCAGAAGGGTTGCACAGTGGCGGAACGCCGGACGTATTCGATCGCGGAACTGGGGCCGCGGTACAAGTGGATCGCGCTGTCCAACACGACGCTGGGCATGCTGATCGCCACGATCAACTCCTCGATCGTGCTGATCGCGCTGCCCGACATCTTCAAGGGCATCGGCATCAACCCCCTCGAGCCCGCCAACACCAGCTACCTGCTGTGGATGATCATGGGCTTCCTCGTGGTCACCGCGGTGCTGGTGGTGAGCTTCGGCAGGCTCGGGGACATGTACGGCCGCGCGAGGATGTACAACCTCGGCTTCGCCGTCTTCACCGTTTCTTCCATCATGCTGGCCGTCACCTGGTTCGGCGGTGACGCGGCCGCGCTGTGGCTGATCGGCTGGCGGATCGTGCAGGGCGTCGGCGGCGCCTTCCTGATGGCGAACTCCTCGGCGATCCTCACCGACGCCTTCCCGGCCAACCAGCGCGGGCTCGCGCTCGGCATGAACGGCGTCGCGGCCATCGCGGGCTCGTTCCTCGGCCTGGTCGTCGGCGGGGTGCTCGCCCCGGTCGACTGGAACCTGATCTTCCTCGTGTCGGTGCCCTTCGGCGTGATCGGCACGATCTGGGCGTACCTCAAGCTGCACGACACCGGCATCCGCAAGCACGCGCGGATGGACTGGTGGGGCAACATCACCTTCGCCGTCGGCCTGATCTCGGTGCTCGTCGGCATCACCTACGGCATCCAGCCCTACGGCTCCTCGCAGACCGGCTGGGCCAGCCCGATGGTGCTCTCGTGCCTGATCGGCGGCGTCGCGGTGCTGGTCGCCTTCGTGATCATCGAGACCAAGGTCGACAACCCGCTGTTCCGGCTGTCGCTGTTCAAGATCCGGTCGTTCACCTGGGGCAACGTCGCCAACCTGACGGCGTCGCTCGGCCGGGGTGGCCTGCAGTTCATCCTGATCATCTGGCTGCAGGGCATCTGGCTCCCGCAGCACGGCTACACCTTCGAGCAGACGCCGTTGTGGGCGGGCATCTACATGCTGCCGATGACCATCGGCTTCCTCCTGGCCGCACCGACGTCGGGCATCCTCGCCGACCGGATCGGCAGCCGTATGCTCGCGTCCAGCGGCCTGTTCATCACGGCCGTGACGTTCCTGCTGCTGATCATCCTGCCGGTGAACTTCGACTACTGGGCGTTCGCGGCGATCCTGCTGATCAACGGCATCGGCATGGGCATGTTCTCCTCGCCCAACCGCGCCGAGGTGATGAACAGCCTCCCGGCGGACTCCCGCGGCTCCGGCGCGGGCATGATGACGACGTTCCAGAACGCGGCGATGGTCCTGTCGATCGGCTTCTTCTTCAGCCTGATCATCTCGGGCCTGTCGAGCAGCCTCCCGTCGACGATGCACGACGGCCTGATCGCCCACGGCGTCTCCGACGCGGCGGCGACGCAGGTGGCGAACCTGCCGGCGGTGGCGGTGCTGTTCGCGGCGTTCCTGGGGTACAACCCGATCCAGCAGCTCCTGGGCGGCCAGCTGTCGTCGCTGCCGCCGGACCAGGCGTCGTTCCTGACGGGCCGCAGCTTCTTCCCGAACCTGATCTCGGGCCCGTTCCAGTCGGGCTTGGCGGTGGCGTTCGGGTTCGCGATCGCGGTCTGCCTGATCGGCGCGGTGGCGTCCCTGCTGACGAAGGACGCCCGTCCGAAGGACCGCGAGTCGGTGGGCGAGGAGCTGGCCGCGGTCGCCGGGGAGTCCGGTGGCGGGCCGAGCGAATTGGTGTCGCCCGCCGTCGAACGCTGACGGTGGTTTCGGAAGCCGGGTGCCGCACTGCGCGGCACCCGGCTTCCGATGTCTTGGGGGAGCGGGAGTCCGCCGCCGGCTACCTCACGGCAGCGTTGGACGAGATCCGTTCGCGTTCGTCGGTGGGGATCAGGGCCGCCGCGAGTGCGGGTTCGGCGGCCTCGGCCATCGGGGCCGCTTCGGCCTTCTTCGCCCGGCGGCGCACGATGATGCGGCGGCCGACGTCGATCATCGGGACCTCGACCCAGCGGTAGGTCAGGTCGGCGGCCAAGAGCCCGACGATCGTCACGGCGATCGCGGTGAGCGTCCGGTGCGGGGCGAACTGCGGGATCGCGCCCGCGAGCGCCATCGCGACGACGCCCTGCATGAGGTAGAGCGAGTACGAGCGCTCGCCGATGAACCGCATCGGCCGCCGGGACAGCACCCAGACCAGTGGGCCGCGGCCGGCGACCAGGGACGGCACCAGCAGCGCGGCGAACAGGATGTAGATCGTGCCGGTGATCGAGCCGCCTTCGTCACCCAGCAGCTCGGTGATCTCGCCGAACATGGTCTGGACCGCGATCAGCGCGGCGGCGACCACCAGCCCGACGGCCGGGTGCGTGAACACCCGCAGCGCGGCGAAGCCCTTGCGGTGGTGCAGCACGATCGCCAGCGTGCAGCCGATGAGGATCGGCGAGTACGCGCCCGCGTAAGGCATGAAAGGGATCAGGGCGAGCATGAGGGCGACGAGCCCGAGAGAGAGGCTTAGGCGCTTCACGAAGCTCAGCGCGCCGATGCCGAACGCGAGCAGCGGCCAGACGAGGTAGAACTTCTGCTCGACGCCGAGCGTCCAGGCCTGGCCGAACAACGTCATCTGGTGGTACTCGCCGACGAAGAGGACGTTCCACGGCAGGGCCTCGACGATCCCGCTGTGCCGCAGGCCCAAGCCCCGGAAGTAGGCGAAGACGACGACCACGCCGATCACGACGTAGTAGACGGGAAGAATGCGGAACGCCCGGCGGATGTAGAACTCCGGCAGGGACACCCGGCCGTTGCGGGCTTCCTCACGCAGGGCCAGGGTGGTGATCAGGAAGCCGGAGAGCACGAAGAACAGGTGGACGCCGATCCAGCCGTTGGCCCGCACCCAGTTGGGGCCCCCGTAGTGAAAGACGACGACGAGCACGGCGGCGATGGCCCGGACCCCGTCGAGGGCGTCGAATCTGCGAGTGGCCAGGTACTGGTCGTGCGTCATCATCGCGGGGTCCCCCTCAGGCTGCTCAACTCGCACAATGTAATCGGGCGAGAACGGCATTCACTCTTTGGGGTGACGTTCCGGATGTCGGGGCCGGTACCGTACTTGATCGCTATCGGCTGAGCGACGCGCGCTGGATCTTCACCGGATGTGCCGGGGCGCCGTCCAGGGGCCCGTTCGGGTCGGTCGGGATGATCCCGTCCGCCACCATCCGGTCCAGCGCGTCCATCCCCCGGACCACGGTGCCCAGCACCGAGTAGTTCGCCGGGATGTTCGCGAAGGAATGCACGATGAAGAACTCGGAGCCGTTCGTCCCCGGCCCCTGGTTCCCCATGGCGACGGTCCCGCGCGGGTAGGTCTCCGCACCGGTCACCTCGTCCGGGAACTTGTACCCCGGCCCGCCCTTCTCGACCTCGTAGATGTCCCCGCACTGCAGGACGCCGAGACGCGAAGAGTTCGAAAGCCGCCAGCACTGCGAACGGTCGTAGAACCGCTGGAGGATCAGCGACACCATGTTGTGCACCGCGCAGGGCGCCGCTCCGGCGCGATTCAGCCGCACCGTCACCGGCCCGTAGTTGAAGCGGAAGGTCACATCCACGGTCCCGCGCGTCAGCGCGAACGGCAGCGGGCGCACCACCGGCCGGGCCGCCGGGTTCGACGGCGTCGGCGTGAAGGAGCATCGGACCACCGGCGGTGACGCGGCCGAGGCCGAAGCCGGGGCCACGAGCAACGCACCCAGCACACCGACGAGAGCCAGACCCCAGCGCACCTTCATGCCCCGGGACGTTAGCCGGTAACGGACTACTTGCGCCAGGCCGTGCGCTGCTTACGGATGTCGAGCACCAGCAGCAGGATCAGGAACAGCGCGAGGCCGACGAGCCACACGTTCTCGGTGTTGTTCTCGTGGTTGCCCTTGATCATCACCAGCAGGATGATCGCGCTGACCCAGCCGGCGATCCGGGTGGCCTTCGGGAACGACCCGTGCCAGCCCCAGGCGGCGGACGGTTCGTCGCGGGGGTCGACCTCGGGCCGCTTCTCGACCGCCTTGCCTGCCACGATGAACTCCTCAAGACCCATGAACCACGGACGCGCCGATGATCCCACACCTCCGGGTGCGCCGCGGAGACGCCCCGCGCGACAATGACCCGCGATGACTACCTCGCGAAGCGTTCTCGTGCTCGGCTCCACCGGGTCCATCGGCGTGCAGGCCCTGGACGTCGCGGCCCGCAACCCGCACCTCTTCCGGGTGGCCGGGATCGCGGCGGGCGGCGCCGACCCGGCCGCGCTCGCCGCGCAGGCGCTCGCCCACGGTGTCGAGGCCGTCGCCGTGACCAAGGCCACGGCCGCCGAGGACGTGCAGCTCGCGCTGTACACCGAGGCGAAGAAGCGCGGCTACGACCAGGGTGACTTCAAGCTGCCGCGGCTCTTCGCCGGTTCCGACGCCGTCACCGACCTGATCGAGGCCGTGCCCGTCGACACCGTCCTCAACGCCCTGCCCGGTTCCCGCGGCCTCGAGCCGACGCTGCGTGCGCTCGCCACCGGCGCCACCCTCGCGCTCGCGAACAAGGAGTCGCTCATCGCCGGTGGGCCGCTGGTGCTCGCCGCGGCCAAGCCGGGGCAGCTGGTGCCGGTCGACTCCGAGCACTCCGCCATCGCGCAGGCCCTGCGCGCCGGCCACCGGAACGAAGTCGCCCGGCTCGTGCTGACCGCGTCCGGTGGCCCCTTCCGCGGCCGCAAGCGCGCCGAGCTGGCCGATGTCACCGTCGAGCAGGCGATGGCGCACCCGACGTGGTCGATGGGCCCGCTGATCACCATCAACTCGGCCACCCTCGTCAACAAGGGCCTGGAGCTGATCGAGGCGGCGCTGCTGTTCGGCATCGAGCCGGCGCGGATCGACGTCACCGTGCACCCGCAGTCGATCGTGCACTCGATGGTGACCTTCACCGACGGCTCGACGATCGCCCAGGCCAGCCCGCCCGACATGCGGCTGCCGATCGCGCTCGCACTGCACTGGCCCGACCGGGTGCCCGACGCCGCGCCCGCCTGCACCTGGGACAAGGCCGCGACCTGGACTTTCGAGCCGCTGGACGACGAGGCCTTCCCGGCCGTCGAGCTGGCGCGGCACTGCGGCACCGTGGGCGGCTGCTTGCCCGCGGTGTACAACGCCGCGAACGAGGAGCTGGTCGCCGCTTTCCTTGCGCAGAACACCCGCTTCACGTCGATAGTGGACACTGTTTCCGAGGTGGTGGGAGCCGCCGACGAGTGGCGTCGCGAACCGCGCGACGTCGACGACGTTCTCGCCGCCGAGCGCTGGGCTCGCGCGCGGGCCCGTTCGATCATCGAGGGGAAGTAGCGGGTGTCCTACATCATCGGTGTGGTGCTCTTCGCGCTGGGGATCTGTGTCTCGGTCGCCCTGCACGAGGCGGGCCACATGGTCACCGCGAAGGCCTTCGGCATGAAGGTACGGCGGTACTTCGTGGGCTTCGGGCCCACGGTGTTCTCCTGGCGCCGCGGGGAGACCGAATACGGCCTGAAGTGGATCCCGCTCGGCGGGTTCTGCGACATCGCCGGCATGACCGCGCTCGACGAGGTGACGCCGGACGAGGCGCCCCGCGCGATGTGGCGGTTCAAGACCTGGAAGCGCACGGTCGTCATGTGCGCCGGGTCGGTCACGCACTTCATCCTCGGCTTCGTCGTCCTCTACCTGATGGCCGTGACGATGGGGCTGCCGGTCCTGACCCCGCAGACGACCGAGCCGGTGCTGGCCGCGACCTCCTGCGCCCAGTCGGCCACCACCGAAAAGCAGCTCAGCGAAGACAGCTGCCGTCCTGGCTCGCCGACCCCGGCGAAGTCGGCCGGCCTGCAGCCCGGCGACAAGGTGCTCGCCGTCGGCGGCAAGCCGGTCGCCTCCTGGGAGCAGATGCTCGCCGCCGTGCAGGCCACCAGCGGCCCCACGCAGTTCGACGTGCAGCGCGGCGACCAGCGGCTGGCCCTGGTCGTCGACGTGCCGAAGGTGCAGCGCTGGACCGCCGACGGCGTCAAGTCGGTCGGCATGATCGGCGCGTCGGCCCAGCGGGCGTCGCCGACCACGCAGTACGGTCCGGTCGCCGCCATCGGCGCCACGTTCAGCTTCACCGGCACGATGTTCTCCGAGACGGCCCAGCGGCTCGTCGAGTTCCCCGAGCGCATCCCCGCCGTCGTCACCGCGATCTTCGGCGGCGAGCGCGACCCGAACACCCCGGTCAGCGTCGTCGGCGCCAGCCGGATCGGCGGCGAGGCCGTCGAGCGGGGCATCTGGGTGCTGTTCTTCTTCCTGCTGGCCAGCCTGAACTTCTTCATCGGCGTGTTCAACCTGCTGCCGCTGCTCCCGCTCGACGGCGGGCACATCGCGGTGGTCTGGTACGAGCGCATCCGCGACTGGATCCGCGCCCGGCGGGGCAAGGCGGCCGGCGGTCCCGTCGACTACACCAAGCTGTCCGGGATCACGATGGTGCTGGTGCTGATCGGCGGCGCGGTGACGCTACTCACGGTGACGGCGGACATCGTCAATCCGATTCGGATCGGGCAATAGCCGCCACGGAGGGGTTCCGGCCCCTCCGTGGCGGGTCATACCGGGCGTAATGCTGCTCACCGTGACGGTTGACATGATGAAGGTGGCCCGGTCGGGGTAGGTACGCTGGAAACCGTGACCGTCGCACTCGGTATGCCTGCCCTGCCCCCGCCCGTCCTGTCCGAGCGCCGCAAGACCCGCCAGCTCCAGGTGGGCTCGGTCGGTGTCGGCAGCGACCACCCGATCTCCGTCCAGTCGATGACGACGACGCTCACCTCCGACGTCAACGCGACCCTGCAGCAGATCGCCGAGCTGACCGCCGCGGGCTGCGACATCGTCCGCGTCGCGTGCCCGTCGGCCGACGACGCCGAGGCGCTGCCCGCGATCGCGAAGAAGTCGCAGATCCCGGTGATCGCCGACATCCACTTCCAGCCGAAGTACGTCTTCGCCGCGATCGAGGCCGGCTGCGCCGCGGTGCGCGTGAACCCGGGCAACATCCGGAAGTTCGACGACCAGGTCAAGGAGATCGCGCAGGCCGCGAAGGACCACGGCACGCCGATCCGGATCGGCGTCAACGCCGGCTCGCTCGACAAGCGGATCATGGACAAGTACGGCAAGGCGACGCCGGAAGCGCTGGCCGAGTCGGCGCTGTGGGAGGCGTCGCTGTTCGCCGAGCACGACTTCCACGACATCAAGATCTCGGTGAAGCACAACGACCCGGTCGTCATGGTGCGCGCGTACGAGATCCTCGCCGAGCAGTGCGACTACCCGCTGCACCTCGGCGTCACCGAGGCGGGCCCGGCGTTCCAGGGCACCATCAAGTCGGCCGTCGCGTTCGGGGCGCTGCTGCGCCAGGGCATCGGCGACACGATCCGCGTCTCGCTGTCCGCGCCCCCGGTCGAAGAGGTCAAGGTCGGCATCCAGATCCTGCAGTCGCTGAACCTCAAGCAGCGCAAGCTGGAGATCGTGTCGTGCCCGTCGTGCGGGCGCGCGCAGGTCGACGTCTACACGCTCGCCGAGCAGGTCACCGCCGGGCTCGAGGGCATGGAGATCCCGCTGCGCGTGGCCGTCATGGGCTGCGTCGTGAACGGCCCGGGGGAGGCCCGCGAGGCCGACCTGGGTGTCGCGTCCGGCAACGGCAAGGGCCAGATCTTCGTCAAGGGCGAGGTCATCAAGACCGTGCCCGAGCACGCGATCGTCGAGACGCTCATCGAAGAGGCCATGCGCATCGCCGAAGAGGCGGGCGAGTCCCTCGGCGAGGGCGAGCCGGTCGTCACCGCCGGCTGAGCTGCTGACGGACGACGCTCCGGAGGCCCCACCTACACGGGCCGGCCCCGACTACCCGGGCCGGCCGGCGCTCCACTCGTACTACGAGTCAACCCTGTAGGTGGTGCTGGGCGGCGTCGCGAATCTGGAGGCGGACGTTCTCCAGCGCGGCCGCCACCTCGTCGATCTGCTGCGAGGCCAGCTGGATCGAGCCCTGGATCGCGGTCGCGGTCGACGTCTCCCCGAGCAGGCCCATCACCTGCGCCTGCAGGTCTTCGAGGTCGCTCTTCGTCGCGAGCGCGATGCCGGTCGGCACCTGGTCGGCGAGCAGCTCGAGCTGCTGCGCCTGCTCCTGGATCGTCATGGGGTTCCTTCCGCGGTGGGGGACGCCCTTCCGTGTTAGCAGAAAGCGGAACTGTCGGTGGTGACGTTTACGCTGGTATTCGTGAGCGTGACCTGGGCCGTCCGGCAGCCGCACCCCGTGGTGCGGCCCCTGGTCACGCGCTACGTCGGGTACCGGCAGGACGACGTGACGCTGCCCGTCCACCGCGGGCTGCCGTCCCGGTATGTGACGCTGGTCATCAGCCTGGCCGGGCCGGTCCGGATGGCCGGGCACAGCCTGCACGGGCTCGTCGGCGGGCTGCACACGAGCGCGGTGCTGATCCGGCAGGACCGCAGCCAGGAAGGGCTGCAGCTGGAGCTCGACCCGCTGGGCGTGCGGACGCTGTTCGGGGTCACGGCGGCGGAGCTGAGCGGCGAGGTGCACGACCTGGCCGAGTTCGGCCTGGGCTCGCTGCCGGACCGGCTGCGGGAGCTGCCGACCTGGGGCGAGCGGTTCACCCTCCTCGACGACGTGCTGGCCGCCCGGGCGGTCGAGCCGGTGGCGCCGCCGCCCGAGCTGGGGGAGGCGTGGCGCCGGATGCGGGGCGCGGACGGTCAGGTGCGCGTCACGGAGCTGGCGGGCGAGGTCGGCTGGAGCCGCCGGCACCTGGGCGAGCGGTTCCGGGCGGAGCTGGGCCTGGCGCCCAAGCAGGCGGCGCGGGTGCTGCGGTTCGAGCGGGCCGGGAGGCTGCTGCGGCAGGGGCGGGCGGACCTGGCCGCGCTGGCGGTCGAGTGCGGGTTCTACGACCAGGCACACCTGACCAACGAGTGGCGGGCGCTGGCCGGGTGCACGCCGGGCACGTGGATCGCCGAGGAGCTCCCGTTCCTCCAAGACGAGGAAGCCGGGGCCGGGCAAGACTCGCCGGCATGACTCCTGAACCGAACGTCTGGCCAGCCCTGCGCTACGACGACGCCCCGGCGGCCGTCCGTTTCCTCGTCGACGTCCTGGGCTTCACCGAGGCGCTGGTGGTGCCCGAAGGCGACCTGATCGCGCACGCGGAGCTGCGCTGGCCCGAGGGCGGCGCGGTGATGCTGGGCAGCGTCCGCCCGCCGGACGGGATCCACGACGCGATGAAGCCCGGCACCGGCGCGGTGTACGTGGTGTCGGACCAGGTGAACGACATCTACGCGCGGGTGAAGAAGGCGGGCGCGGAGGTGACGGCGGAGCTGACGGACACCGAGTACGGCTCGCACACGTTCAGCCTCCGCGACCCGGAGGGCAACGCCTGGACGATCGGCACCTACCGCGGCGCGGCCTGACCGGAGCCGAGCGGGACCCGGACGTCATGAACGACTCGTTCAGGTCGCCGGACGTCATGAACGAGTCGTTCATGACGTCCCTCAGCCCACCGGCTTCTCGAAGGTGACCAGCAGGCCCTCGACCCCACCGGGCCCGACACGCCCCTTCACCTCCGCCGAGGTGATGGCCTTCAGCTGCCAGCCGTCGGCGGCGTGGTCGTTGAGCAGCTTCTCGAGCTTCCCACCCGACATCTTGCCTCCGACGAGCTTCTCCCGGACCTCGACGACCTTGTACGTATACCGCTGCATACACCCCATTCTCCTCGCGAACCGCGACCCGGGCTGTTCATCTCACCGTGTCCGGGGCCTCGCGTTCCGTTCAGGCGCCGAATCTGGCACCCTGGACCCCGTGTTGCGGCTTGCAGGTGCACGGCTGCTCGATGATCGGGACTATCCGGCGGTTCGTGCCGCGCTCGCCGCCGACCCGGTGGGCAGCTGCATGGTCAGCGCCCGGGTCGAGGCCGCGGGCCTCGACCCGTGGCGGCTCGGTGGCGAGCTCTGGGCCGCCGACAGCCGGCCGGTCCGGGCGGGCCGGCTCCAAGGGCTGTGCTTCTCCGGGCCCAACCTCATCCCCCTCCGCGGCAACGCCCCCGCACTGCGGTCCTTCGCCGACCGTGCGTTGCGGCGACAGCGAACCTGTTCCTCGCTCGTCGGCCCGGCCGAGCAGGTCCTCGGCCTGTGGGAAGAGCTCGAGGACGAGTGGGGCCCGGCCCGCGAGGTCCGCGACGACCAGCCGCTGATGGCCCTCGACTCGACCCCGCTGGTCGCGGCCGACCCGCTGGTCCGCCCCGTCCGGCCGGACGAGCTCGAGCGGTACCTGCCGGCGGCCGTCGCGATGTTCATCGAGGAGGTCGGCGTAGACCCGCGCAGCGGCGACGGCGGCGCCAGCTACCGCGCCCGCGTCACCGAGCTGATCGGCGCCGGGCGCGCGTTCGCCCGGTTCGAGAACGGCGAGGTCGTCTTCAAGGCCGAGATCGGCGCGATGTCGGCGACCGTCGGGCAGATCCAGGGCGTCTGGGTACACCCGGAACGCCGCGGTGACGGCCTTGGCACTGCCGGCACCGCCGCCGTGGTCAACCGGCTCGTGCGCGGGCTCGGCCGCACCGCCAGCCTCTACGTCAACGCCTTCAACACCCCGGCCCTCGCGGCCTACCGCAAGATCGGCTTCCAGCAGGTCGGCCAGTACGCGACGGTGCTCTTCTAGCCACTCTTCCGTGGCGGCGTTTCAAGGCCGGGACAGGCCCGCTGACCAGGCATCATCCCGCCATGAGTGCACGTCGACGCCGCGGTGTGCTCGCGGTGCTGCTGCTCGCCGCCGCGACCACGGCCGGGTGCTCGGGCGACAGTCCCGAGGACGCCCTCTCCGCCTTCCTCGACGCCGTCGCGTCCGGCGACGTCGCCGCCGCGGCCGCGAACACCGACTCGCCGGACGCGGCCACGACCGTGCTGTCCCAGATCCGCGGCGTGCTCGAGCCCGAGTCCCTGGACGTCGACGACGAAGAGGTGAAGGAGCCGGCGGACGGCGACACCGTCACCGCCGGCTACCAGCTCACCTGGCACCTGCCGCACGGCCGCACGTGGACCTACCACGCCGACGCGCTGCTGCGCGCGGCCGAGAACGGCTGGCAGGTGCACTGGCAGCCGTCCGTGGTCCACCCGCAGCTGGCCGTCGGCCAGACCCTCGGCCTGCTGCCGCAGCTGCCCGAGACCGCGCCGGTCCTCGACCGCGACGGCGTGCCGCTGATGCGCCCGCAGACCGTGGTCGGCGTGGTCGTCGACCCGCAGAAGACGGGCAACGCGAGCGCTGTCGCCGGCTCGCTGGCGAAGGCGCTGCACCGCTTCGAGCCGTCGGTCACCGGCCGGTCGGTGCTGGACGGGATGAGCAAGACCAAACCCGGCGACGCCTACTCCGTGATCAGCCTGCGGGCCGGCGACTACCAGCGGGTCAAGCCGGTGATCTACGACCTGCCCGGCGTCCGGTTCGCCAGCCAGGAGCGCCTGCTGCCGGTCACCCGCGGCTCCGGGCAGCAGGTCCTCCCCGGCATCCGCGCGCTGGTCGAGCAGCAGCTGGCCGGGGCGGCGGGCTGGCGGATCGTCACCCGGGACGTCACCGGCGGCGAGGTCTCCGAGCTGACGGCCGAGCCGCCGCGCCCGGCGGCCGCGGTCACCAGCACCCTCAGCGCGAGGATCCAGGCCGCCGCCGAGAAGGCCCTGGAGACCGAGCAGTACCCGGCCGCGCTGGTGGCGATCCAGCCGTCGAGCGGGGACATCCTGGCCGTCGCGCAGAACGACGCCGCCGACGAGGAGGGTTCGCTGGCCCTGGCCGGCCGCTTCCCGCCCGGGTCGACGTTCAAGATCGTGACAGCGGCGGCCGCGCTGTCGACGGGCGACGTCGACGCCGGCAGCCCGGTCGACTGCCCCGGCACCACGACGATCGAGAACCGCGTCATCCCGAACGAAGGCCGCTTCGACCTCGGGCGCGTCCCGCTGAAGACGGCCTTCGCGCGTTCGTGCAACACGACCTTCGCCCGGCTCGCCGCCGGGCTGCCGTCGTCGGCGCTCACCGATGCCGCCCGCTCGTTCGGGATCGGCGCGGACTTCGTCGTCCCCGGCCTGACGACGGTGACCGGCGCCGTCCCGGCCAGCGACTCGGCCGTCCAGCGCGCCGAGAACGGCTTCGGCCAGGGCACGGTGGTGACCAGCCCGTTCGGCCTGGCGCTGGCCGCGGCCACCGTGCAGGCCGGGAAGGTGCCGACGCCGTCGATCGTCAAGGGCCTGCCCGCGACCACGCAGAACGTCGGCGACCCGCCGTCGGACGACGTCCTGGGCGCGTTGCGCGGGATGATGCGCGAGGTCGTCACCGCGGGGACCGCGACCGGGCTGCGCGACATCCCCGACGTCGCCGGGAAGACCGGCACCGCCCAGTTCGGCGACGGCTCCCGCTCGCACGGCTGGTTCGTCGGCTACCGCGGTGACCTGGCGTTCGCGGTGCTGCTGACCGAGGCCGGGTCGTCCAAACCGGCGGTGCAGGCGGCACACCGGTTCCTGGCGGCAATCGGCTGAGCGGGCCGTCGTAAGGTGGAGGCATGTCCGTTCGTGCCCCGCTGGTTCCCGGCGTCCAGACGCCGCGCCGTGACGTCCCCAGTTCCATCGCCCGTCCCGAGTACGTGGACAAGCCGGCGCCGAAGCGGGACACCGGCAACGGCGTGCGCACGCCCGAGGTGATCGAGGCGATGCGGGTCGCGAGCCGCATCGCCGCGCAGGCCCTGGAGGAGGGCGGCAAGGCCGTCAAGCCGGGCGCCACCACCGACGACATCGACAAGGTGGTGCACGAGTTCCTGCTCGACCACCACGCCTACCCCTCGACGCTGGGCTACCGCCGGTTCCCGAAGTCGTGCTGCACCTCGCTCAACGAGGTCATCTGCCACGGCATCCCGGACTCGACGCCGATCGAGGACGGCGACATCTGCAACATCGACGTCACCGCCTACATCGGCGGCGTCCACGGCGACACGAACGCGACGTTCCTGGCCGGCGACGTCTCCGAGGAGGCCCGCCTGCTGGTGGAGCGCACCCGCGAGGCGACGCTGCGGGCGATCAAGGCGGTCCGGCCGGGCCGGCAGCTCAACGTGATCGGCCGGGTCATCGAGGCCTACGCCAAGCGCTTCGGCTACGGCGTGGTCCGCGACTTCACCGGCCACGGCGTCGGCCCGGCATTCCACACGCCGCCGACGGTGCTGCACTACGAGGAGCCCACCGTCGACACCGTGATCGAGGAGGGCATGACCTTCACGATCGAGCCGATGATCACCCTGGGCACCATCGACTACGACATCTGGTCCGACGACTGGACCGTCACCACGAAGGACAAGAAGTGGACGGCCCAGTTCGAGCACACCCTCGTGGTGACGGCCGACGGCAGCGAGATCCTCACACTGCCGTGAGTCAGTGGCTGGTCGCCTTCTTGTAGCAGCGCACCGAAAGCGGCACGAACACCGCCAGCAGCACCACGATCCACAGCACCGACGCCAGCACGGCGTGCTGCATCGGCCAGACGTCGTGCACCGGCATCACCGCGCTCGTGTTGCCGAACAGCTCCCGGGCCGCCTGGGTGATCGCCGAGACCGGGTTCCAGTCCGCGATCGCCCGCAGGGGCGTGGGCAGCCGTGCGCTGTCGACGAACGTGTTGGCCAGGAACGTGAGCGGGAAGATCGCCACGCTCGCGACGTTGTTGAACACCTCGGGCTTGCGCACGGCCAGGCCGAGCGTCCCCATCACCCAGGACAGCGCGTAGGCGAACGCGAGCAGCAGGAGCACCCCGCCCAGCGCTTCGAAGACGCCGGTGTGGATGCGCCAGCCGACCAGGAGGCCGACGATGCCCATGATGAGCAGGCTCGTCACGTTGAGGATGAGGTCGGCGGTGGTCCGCCCGATCAGCACCGCCGCCGGTGACATGGGCAGCGAGCGGAACCGGTCGATGATGCCCTTCTGCAGGTCGTCGGTCAGCCCGTAGCCGGTGACGATGCTGCCCATCGCCACCGCGAGCGTGAAGATCCCCGGCAGCATGAACTCGCGGTAGGAGATCCCGGGGATGTCGATCACGCTGCCGAACACGAAACCGAACAGCAGCACGAACATCACCGGCATGAACACGATGGACCCGAGCAGGTCCATCGACCGGAGGATCTTGATCGAGTTGCGCTTGGCGACGGTCACGCCGTCGGTCACGGCCATCTGCACCGCGTTCATCACACGGCCTCCTTCGCGGTCTCGGTCACGTCGTGGCCGGTGAGGGTAAGAAAAACGTCGTCGAGGGTGGGACGGCGGACGCCGACGTCGCGGACTTCCACGCCGTCCACCGCGAGCAGCGCCAGCGCTTCGGTAAGCGCTTTCGCGCCGTGGGTCACGGGCACGGTGAGCCGGAAGCCCTCGGCCTGCGGCTCGCCGCTGGCCAGCCGGGCCAGCGCTCGCTGCGCGACGACGACGTCGTCGTGCGTGCCGACGGTCAGCTCGATCCGCTCGCCGCCGACCAGGTCCTTGAGCTCGTCGGCGGTGCCGCGGGCGATCACGCGCCCGTGGTCGATGACGGCGATGCTGTCGGCCAGCCGGTCGGCCTCTTCGAGGTACTGGGTGGTGAGCAGCAGCGTGGTGCCGCCGGCGACCAGCTCGGTGATGACGTCCCACAGCTCGGTGCGCGCCCGCGGGTCGAGCCCGGTCGTGGGCTCGTCGAGGAACAGCACCGGCGGGTTGGCGACCAGCGCGCCGGCCAGGTCGAGCCGGCGCCGCATGCCGCCGGAGTAGCCCTTGACCGGGCGGTCGGCGGCGTCGCCCAGGCTGAACCGGGCCAGCAGCTCCCGGCCGCGGGCCTTGGCCCGCTTGGTGCCCAGGTGGTAGAGCCTGCCGACCATCTCGAGGTTTTCGGCCCCGGTCAGCTCGAGGTCGACGGCGGCGTACTGCCCCGACGCGCCGATGTGCGAACGCAGCTCCGGCGCGTCCTTCACCACGTCGAACCCGGCGACGGTCGCCCGGCCCGCGTCCGGCTGCTGCAGCGTCGTGAGGATCTGGACGGTGGTGGTCTTCCCGGCGCCGTTCGGCCCGAGCACGCCGAGCACCGTCCCTTCCGGTACCCGTAACGACATCCCGTCGAGCGCGGTGACCTTCCCGTACTTCTTGACCAGTCCCTCGGCCACGATGGCGTCTGACATGGATCTTCCCCTTTGTGTGTGCGGAGTCTTCAGGCGCGGCGGATGACGATGTCGCCGGTGTAGGTGTGGGCCTTGACCTCGACGGTGTCGGTGCTGCCGCCGGGTCCGTCGGCGGCGCTGAGCGTGTTGCGCACCGTGCCGGTCAGGGAGTTGAGCTCGAGCCACGCGGCGCTGCCCTCGCGGATGCCGACCTCGATCTCGCCGACGGCGGTCTCGACCACGACCCGGTCGCGCATGACCTCGCCGAGCCGGATGTCGCCGGAGGCCGTCTTGGCGTGCACTCCCGCGTGGGCGACGTCGACGAGGATGTCGCCGTTGGCGGTGTTGACGCGCAGGTCGCCGGTCACTTCGCCGACGCGGGTCTCGCCGTTGGAGTTCTTCAGCACGGCGGTGCCGTCGACCTCGCGGATCCGCAGTTCGCCCGAGCCGGTGTGGACCTCGGCGTGCCCGGTGGCGCGCTCGACGGTGACGTCGCCGGTGGCGGTGCTCGCCTCGACGCCGGCGGCTTCGTCGAGGTGGATGTCGCCGACGGAGGTCTTGACCCGGCTCTCGCCGACGCGGCCGCTGACGCGGACGTCGCCCATGGCGGAGGTGCTCTTGAGGCGCGAGCCGGCCGGCAGGTCGATCGTGATGTGCAGGGCGCCGGCCTTGCCCCAGAGCTTGGTGACGTACTTCGGGCCCTTGACCAGCAGCTCGCCGTGGGCGAACTCGACACTGGTCCGCGCCGCGGCCTTGACGTCCTCGTTGTCGGCCGGGTCGGCCGGGGTGACCTCGACGGTGGTCTCCGCGCGGTCGCCGGCGACGATCCGGATGTCCGCGACGCTGACGTCGATCGTGGCGGTGATCGGCTCGGGAGTGGGGAAAACGGGCATGGCTGCGCCCTCCTGGGGTGCTCGGGTGGCGTCTCCGCAGGTCGGAGACGTGAAGGAACGGACGGAAAAGGGCTACTGGACCCAGCCGGTGTACTTCTCACCGAAGGCCGAGCGGCGCTGGGTGGAGCTGCTCCGGCCGGGGCCGAGCGCGCCGCTCGCGGCCCGGACGAGCCAGGCGTTGATGGAGATCCGGTCGCGGCCGGCGGCTTCTTCGACACGCTGCTTGAGCTGTTCAGGCAGGCGCAGGTTGATCCGGGCGACGGCGCCGTCGTCGGCCTCGGCCGGGGGCGGCGGCGCTTCCGCGGGCGCCGGCTCGGGCGTCGTGGGCAGCGAAACGGCGAACTCGGCTTCACGGCGGCGAAGGCGTACTTCGACGGAGCCGGGCGCGAGGTCGCGGGTGATCTCGTCGGCCGCGGCCGAGAGCGCGTCGAGCAGGGTGAGCCGGATCGCCGATTCGAGCGGCGCGGTGAGCCGCTCGGCGAGGGCGACGGCTTCCTCACCCGCCGCCTCGGCGGCGACCGCGAGCTCCCGGCGGAGTTCGTTCACGAAGGGCGTCAGGTCCATGGCGCTACTGTGGCACCGCCGTGGCACCACGACAACCCTGAATTGGCACCCTTAAGGGTAGAAGTGGTGCCAGAGTCGGCAAAGGCGCAGTTCAGGAGCGTTCGACGCGCTCCAGGAGCTCGTCCAGGAAGCCGCACGCCTCGGCGGCGGCGCGGTCGGGATCGCGCTGGGCGATGGCTTCGGCGAGACCTTCGTGGCCGATCTCGGGCACGTGGTCGACGCCGGGCGTGATGCTCGACGTCGCCGCGACGCTCGCCGTGATGACCTCGGTCAGCCCGCGGTGGAGCTCGGTGAGCAGCCCGTTGTGGCCGGCGCGGACGACCGCCGTGTGGAACTCGGCGTCAGTGCGCGCGAAATCCTCCCAGCGCCGTTCGCGCAGCTCCACCTCGCGACGGGCCAGCAGCGACCACAGCTCCGAGACCTCTTCCTCGGTGCGCGACATCGCGGCGAGGCGGGCGCCTTCGGCTTCGAGGGTACGCCGGACCTGCAGCACCTCGCGCAGTTCCGAGCCGCAGAGCCGGCGGATCGCGCCGGACACCTCGCTGGTGGCGCGCACATACGTGCCGTCGCCCTGGCGGACCTCCAGTAGCCCCGTGTGCGCGAGCGCGCGCACGGCTTCGCGGATGGTGTTCCGTCCGACGCCGAGCTGTTCGCCGAGCTCGGCTTCGGTGGGGATGCGCTCGCCGAGGGGCCATTCGCCGTCCGCGACCGCGGTGCGCAGCTGCTCGATGACCTGGTCGACCAGGCCGGCCCGCCGGGTGGTGGCCAGAGGCACAGGAGTTATCCCTTCATCCAATCATCCTACGTATGCGATAGTAGCGGTCATGCGCGTCGAACACCGTGAATCCGCCCTCGAACCCGAGCTGGACGGCGCCGTGGAGATCCGGACGCCGGGCGTGGTCACGGCCGGCGCGCTGCTCGCGGTCGCGGTGGTGCTCACCGCCCTCAACCTGCGCCCGGCCATCACCGGCGTTGGGCCCATGCTCGCCGAAATGCGGGCGGACCTGGGCGCCTCCGTGGTCTGGGCGGGCGTGCTCACGACGTTGCCGACGCTCTGCTTCGCCGGCGCCGGGCTGGCCGCGCCGCTGCTGGCCCGCCGGGCCGGGATCGGTGCCGCCATCGCGATCGCCCTGGGCGCGCTCGCGACCGGGCTCGTGCTGCGCGTGCTCGACGGCCCGTACGTCGTGCTCGGCGGGACGCTCGTCGCGACCGCAGGAATCGCCCTCATCAACGTGCTCATCCCGGTGGTCATCAAGGGCTCCTTCCCGGCTCGCATCGGCGTCATGACCGGCGTCTACACCGCCGCTCTGCAGGGCGGCGGCGCCCTCGGGTCGGCGGTCACCCCGCAGGTCGGCGACGCGTTCGGCGGCTGGCGCCCGGCCCTGGGTTCCTGGGCGGTGGTGGCCGTCGTCGCGCTGGTCGCGTGGATTCTCGCAGCCCGTGGCACCGGCCGGGCACCGCGTCACGCCGATGCCGCCGATGCCGGGCGGTCGCTGTTGCGCAACCGGCTCGCCTGGGTCGTCACGATCTTCTTCGGCCTGCAGGCCTTCTACGCCTACGCCGCGATGGGCTGGTTCCCGCAGGTGCTGATGGACGCCGGCGTGCCGCGCGACGAGGCCGGCCTGCTGTTCGGCCTGGTCTCGCTGATCGCCGTGCCGATCAGCCTGGTCGTCGCGCCGATGGCGGCCCGTCAGCGCGGCCAAGGCCGGTGGATCGTCGCGCTCGGCGTGTTCGGGTTCGTCGGGACGACCGGGCTCATGCTCGCGCCGTCGTGGTCGCCGCTGCTGTGGAGCCTGCTGGTCGGGCTCGGGATGAGCGTGTTCTCCCTTGCCTTGACGGTGATCGCGCTGCGGGCCCGGACCGGCGCCGACACCGCCCGGCTGTCGGGCATGGCGCAGGGCTTCGGCTACCTGTTCGCCGCGCTCGGGCCGTTCCTGTTCGGCCTGCTGCACGACCTCGCGGGTGGCTGGCAGGTGCCGCTGGCGATGCTGCTGGGCCTGCTGCTCGTCCAGATGGTGTTCGGCGCGCTCGCCGGCCGCCGCCGGTTCGTCTGATTCTTAACTGTTAATGCCGTTCGCCGGGGTCGGCGCCGCTTAAGATCACCGGATGGCCGTGCCGTCGCCGGACCTCGGGACGTTGCTGCGCGTGGGCCCGTTCGACGCCGCCCTGCGCGCGGCCATCCGCGCCCGCGGGCTGAGCCTGGACCGGCTGCGCGAACACCTGCACGTCCGCGGCGTCTCGGTCACGACGGCGACGCTGAGCTACTGGCAGTCCGGCCGCAGCCGGCCGCAGCGGCGGGACTCGGTGCGCGGCGTGCGGCAGCTCGAAGTCGTTCTCGACGTGCCGCCGGGTTCGCTCGTCGCGCTGCTCGGCTCGTCGCGGCCGCGCCGGTCCACGGCCGCCGAGATCGGCCGGTTCTGGCCGGACGGCGGGCGCATCGACGCCGCGGTGTCCGATGTGGACACGCGCTGGGACGAGCGGCTGACCCGGATCAGCCAGCACGACGTCGTCACGGTCGGGCCGGATCGGGAAGAGCTGGAATTCCACTCGCGGCAGGTGCTGCGGGCCGAAGCGGACGGCCCGGACCGTTGGGTGGTCATCCTGCACCTCGACGAGCACGACCGGCCGCTGCCCGAGGTGCGGTCGCTGCGGGGCTGCCAGGCCGGGCGCAGCGTGCACAAACCGGAGGACGGCCTCCTCGTCGTCGAACTGCTCTTCGGCCGGCCGCTCGTCCGCGGCGAAACAGTGATCACCGAGCACACGCTCGTGAACCGCGCGCCGCACCCGCTGGCCACGAACTACGAACGGAAGTTCCGGCTCCCGGTCCGCGAATACGTGGTCGAAATCCGGTTCGACCCGGCCGCGGTTCCGCCGGTGTGCCGCCGGTTCATCGGCCGTGACGGGCAGCCGACCGAATACGCCGACGTCGTCCCGGAATCCGGTGCGGTGCACGGGGTCGCGCTCAACTTCGGGCCCGGTCGCTACGGTTTCGATTGGGAATGGGACGCCAGTTAACTGTTAAGGCCTTGCGGATCTTCAATTCGGTGTTTCCCGCGATCTACCGTTTGCGCATTCCGCTCCCCGAGTCGAGGAGAAAGCATGCGCAGGATCGTTTCCGTCGCGAGTGTGGCCGCACTGGCCGCGCTCGGACTGGGCTTGGCGCCCGCAGAAGCGGCCACGCCGTCCCATCCCCAGGCCGAGGTCGACGGCGTCGCCGCGGCCTTCGGGCTGACCGCGGACCAGGCGCGAGCCCAGCTCACCGCCCAGGACGACGCGCACCGGCTGGCCGCGGCCCTGCCCACGGGCGTGCGGCAGCAGTCGGCCGGGCAGTGGTTCGACGCGGCCACGGGCAAGCTGACTGTCGCCGTCACCACGCAGACCGCCGCCGACCAGGCCCGCGCCGCCGGAGCCGCGGCTCAGGTGGTCGCCCGCAGCCAGGCCGACCTGGACCGCACCGACGCGGCCGTCCGGACTCTGGTCGGCAAGGGTGTCCCCGGCGTCTACGGCTGGGGTGTCGACGTCCGCGGCAACGCGGTCGGCGTTTCCGTCGACCGGACGAAGAAGACCGCCGCCACCGAGAGCTTCCTTTCCCACGTGCGGGAAATCGGTGTCCGGATCACCGAAACGACGACCTCGCCGCGGCAGCAGTCCGGCACGATCCAGACCGGCAACCCGTGGTGGCCGGGCAGCGAATCCAACTGCTCGGTCGGGTTCCCGGTCACGGATTCCAGTGGTGCCAAGCACTTCCTGACCGCCGGCCACTGCACGAACGACCGCGACCAAGCCGCGTACGGTGCTTCGGGGCAGCAGAACAAGATCGGCACGTCGAACGTCGGCGGCACGCACAGCGTCAACGCTCGCGAAGGCGACATGGGCGTCGTCGCGGTCACGGAGGCGGGCTGGAACCTCTCGGCGTCGGTCAACACCTGGGGCCAGCCGGCGGTGACGCTCACCGGCGCGGCCGAGGCGATGGTCGGCGACCGCGTCTGCCACTCCGGCAACACTTCGCACTGGCAGTGCGGCGAGGTGAAGTACACCCACAAGTCCGCCGACTACGGCAACGGCCTCATCATCGACGACCTGACCTGGACGACCGCGTGTTCCCTCGGCGGCGACTCCGGCGGCGGCTGGCTGCTCGGCGACAAGGCCACCGGCCTGCACGACGGCGGTCCGTCGCAGTGCGTCCAGAACCCGAGCGACGGGGACATGTCCCTGTTCCAGCCGGTGCTCGAGGCGCTGAACAAGTGGCAGCTCACGCTGGTCACGAGTGGCGGCACGGGGGACACGACGGCGCCGAGCGCGCCCGGCAACCCGCGGTCCACGGGCACGACGGCGAACAGCGTCTCGCTCGCGTGGGACGCCGCGACGGACAACGTCGGCGTCACCGGCTACGACGTCTACAACGGCTCGGCGCTCGCCGCGAGCGTCGCCGGGACCAGCGCCACGGTCAGCGGCCTGAACCCGGACACGGCGTACACCTTCACGGTCAAGGCTCGTGATGCCGCCGGGAACGCGTCTCCCGCGAGCGCGGCGGTGTCCGCGCGCACGCAGGCGGGCGGCGGCGGCAACCGGACGCTGACCAACGACACGGACTTCGCCATCCGTGACTACCAGCAGGCGTTTAGCCCGATCGGCTCGACGCTCACCGGCAGCGCGGCCGCCACGATCGGCGTCTCGCTGACCATCCGCCACACGTGCGCCGAAGACCTCGGCATCACGCTGCTGGACCCGAAGGGCAAGGCATACGCGCTGAAGTACAGCGGCGGCAGCACGTGCACGCCGTGGAGCGGGGCCCGGACGTTCAGCGTCCCGGCGACGGCGTCGTCCCCGGCGGCCGGCAAGTGGCAGCTGCGCGTGACCGACTACGGGCCCGGCGACACCGGCACCCTGGACACCTGGTCGATCACGCTCTGAGTGCTCCCGTGGGCCGGGCGGTCACCCCGCCCGGCCCGCGGTGACTCAGTCCAGGGGCAGGTTGAGCAGCGCGTTCTCGATCAGCTCCGGCATGGCCGGGTGGATCCAGTACTGCCCGCGGGCGATCGAGTGCGCGTCCTGGCCGAAGCTCATGGCCTGGATCAGCGGCTGGATCACCGACGACGCCTGCGGGCCGATGATGTGCGCGCCGAGCAGCTGCCCGGTCGCCGGGTCGGCCAGGAGCTTCGCGAAGCCCGTGGTGTCCTCCATCGCCCAGCCGTACGCGATCCCGGCGTAGTCCTGCTTCGAGGTCACGTAGGAGACGCCCTTGTCGCGCGCCTTCTGCTCGGTGAGCCCGACCGACGCGACCTGCGGGTGGGTGAACACGGCGTGCGGCACGAACCGGTGGTCGGCCTTGATCCGCTCGTCCGGGTGCAGCAGGTTGTGCTGCACCACCCGGGATTCGTGGTTCGCGACGTGCTTCAGCTCGTGCGGCGACGAGAGGTCGCCGAGCGCGTAGATGCCTTCGACCGCGGTCTCCTGGTAGTCGTCCACCACGACGTGTCCACTGTCCATTGTGGTCACTCCGGTGGCGGCGACGTCGAGCAGGTCCGAGTTCGGCTTCCGGCCGGTGGCGATCAGCAGCAGGTCGGCCTCGACGGTTTCGGCGCCCTGGGGGCCTTCGAGGTCGAGCGCGACGCCGCCGTCGGTCTTGCGGGCCCGCACGGTCTTGCGTTCGAGTCGGACGTCGAAGCGTTCCGAAGCCAGCTCGGTGAAGCGCGCGCTGACGTCCTCGTCCTCCGAGCGCAGCAGCCGCGCCGAGCGGTTGACCAGCGTGACCTGCACGCCGAACGACGCGAAGACGTGCGCGAACTCGGCCGCGATGTACCCGCCGCCGAGGATGACGATGCGCTCGGGCAGCTCGTCGAGCCGCATCACGGTGTCGGAGGTGTAGTAGTCGACGGTGTCCAGGCCGGCGATGTCCGGGATCACCGGGCGCCCGCCGGCGGCCAGCACGAACTTGTCGGCGGTCAGCACCTCGTCGGGGCGGCCGTCGGGGAAGCTGACGCGCAGCTCCTTGTGCCCGGTGAAGCGGCCGGTGCCCTCGTAGACGTCGACGTTCTCGTTGTCCTCGTGGCTGCGCCGGTACTCCGCGCCGCCCGCGGCGATCGGGTCGATCCGGCCGAAGATGCGGTCGCGGATGTCGCGCCAGCGCACGCCCTTCAGCTCTTCGTCGACGCCGTACTTCGCGCTGTGCGAAGGCGTGTACGCGACGTCGGCGGCGTACACGAACATCTTCGTCGGGATGCAGCCGACGTTCAGGCAGGTGCCGCCGAAGGTGCCCTTCTCCACGATGGCCGTCTTCTTGCCGGCGAAACCGGGGCCGAGGATCGAGTTTCCCGATCCCGTCCCGACGATCACCAGGTCGTAGTGGGGCACTGCATCCTCCGCGGGGTTCGGTCCGGTCGAGTCACCCTAGCCAACCGTCTCCGGGAGGCGGGTGTTCCCGGCTGTGCTTAACGTCGTATTACGTGGTCAGTGGCCGTTGCCGGTGAAGTGCATCCGGTCCTTCGGGCTGGTCCACGCGCCACCCCAGCTCCAGCCGATCGCGGCGAACGCGCGCACGGTCGCGTCGCCGGCCAGGACCATGCCCGGCCGGCGGTTCGAGCGGTCGAGGTAGGCCGACGCCAGCTCGGGCAGCACGAGCTTGCCCTGGGTGTAGGGGTTGCAGAACGGGTTGACGTCCACCGCGAGCCCGTACGCGTGCGCCGACCAGGACGTCTGCCCGCGCGCCGGGCGGCAGACGAACGCGCTGGTGCTGTTGCCGTCCCCGGTCGGCGGCGCGGTCAGCTCGGCGGGGCTGGTCACGCGCATCTCTTCCAGCGGGAAGCGCGCCGCGAAGAGCTGCCCGAAGACCTTGGTGATCCCGGCGGCGCCCTTCGCGTTGACCAGCATCTCGCCGGTGTGCGCGCGGCCGTCGAAGCCCCGGAACGACATGGTCAGGTAGCGCAGGTCGGCCGCCTTGACCGGGCAGGCCGGCTGCCAGGTGCTGCGCGCGAGGACGTCGGCGGGCACCGCGCTGATCGTCGCCTGGTACTTGTCGTTCGCCGGCGGCGGGAGGAGGTCTTTTGTCGGAAGTGCCCGGTTCACCAGTTCGGGTGGTGTCGGTTCGACCGCGCCGAACCCGTCCGGGCCGACGGGGAGGAGCCGGGCACCCACCTGCCAGGTGACAGCCGGGGCGCTGGACGTCTTCGGCGGCGCCGAAGTCACCGGTGCGGGGGGTTTGGCCACGGTGGTCGAGAAGGGCGTCGCGGCCGCCGGCTGGGGTGCCGAAGGGGCCTCCGACGAGCATGCGGCCAGCGTGAAGGCCATGACCGCCCCCGCTGTCGCCGTCGCTGTCCGTCGCATCGAATCAGCTTGACAGAAGCGCTCGGTGAGCGCGGAGTCCACCCGTTTCAGTGACACCGTTTCGGGCCCACTCCGATTAGGGTATTCAGCGCCACTCCTTCACGCACCGGAGTCGTCCGGGTGCCGAGTGTCTTGCCTTGTGTTGTGTCGAAGAGGGGAACGACCCATGTCCGTGAAGTCCCGCCGATCCCTGCTGCTCGTGAGCGGCGCGCTCCTCGCGGTCGCCGCGGTGGTCGTCCCGGTCGTCGTCGGCACGGCGTCGGCGGATCCCGCGTCCGCCAACCAGCCGCGGATCGTCGGCGGCGACAAGGCATCCCTCTCCGACCACCCGTACGCGGTCTACCTGACCGACGCGGGCGGCAACCAGTTCTGCGGCGCGGTGATCGTCAGCTCGACGGCGGTCGCGACGGCGGCGCACTGCGCCAAGGCGGTCGGGAAGCAGGACGTCCGCGTGGTGGCCGGCCGGGAGGACAAGCGCACCGGCGAGGGTGACGTCCTGAGCGTCTCGAAGGTCTGGATCAGCAAGGGCTACAACGACCCGACGCAGGGCGACGACATCGCGGTGCTGACCGTCCGCGGCCAGCTCGACTACCGGCCCGCGAAGCTGCCGGACAGCAGTGACTCGAAGGTGTACGGCACCGGCACGAAGGCGACGGTGCTCGGCTGGGGCCGGGTCGCCGACGGCGGCGACCGGTCCGACTACCTGCGCAGTGCCCAGGTGCCGCTCGTCTCCGACTCGGACTGCAGCTCCGACTACGACGTCTACAACAGCAAGACCATGGTCTGCGCGGGCTACACCGAGGGCGGCATCGACGCCTGCCAGGGCGACTCCGGCGGCCCGCTCGTCGTGGGCGACACGCTGATCGGGATCGTGTCGTTCGGTGACGGCTGCGGCAAGGCAGGCAAGCCGGGCGTCTACACGCGCGTCTCGGCGTACACCGACGACATCGAGGCCCAGGCCAAGCCACGCATCTTCTGAGCGTGGTAAGCAGGGGTATGCCGACCCTGCACGACGCGACCGGGCCCGAGCTGACCGCCGCCCAGCTGCACGACATCCTCCGCCTGCGCGTGGACGTGTTCGTGGTGGAGCAGAAGGCGGCGTACCCCGAGCTGGACGGCCGTGACCTGCTCCCGGACACCCGCCACCTGTGGTTCGAGGACTCCAGCGGTGTGTTGTCCTACCTGCGGGTGCTCGCCGACCCCGGTGGTGTCCGCCGGATCGGCCGGGTGGTGACGGCGGCCTCCGCCCGCGGCCGCGGCCTGGCGGCCCAGCTGATGGACGCGGCCCTGCTCACCCCGGGCGAGTACGTCCTGGACGCGCAAACGTACGTCCAGGGCTTCTACGCGCGCTACGGCTTCGTCGCGGAAAGCGCCGAGTACGTCGACGACGACGGAATCCCGCACATCACAATGCGCCGCCCCGCCTAAAGCCCGCCTAATCACGCGAGTTCCGCCTTCAATCACGCGAGTTCCGGCCAGGATCACGCGAGATCCGCCCCCGATCACGCAAACCGACCCGCCAGGTACGTGAGCCGACTCTCCAGGTACGTGAGCCGACCCTCTGGGTACGGCTCAGGCGGTCGCGCCCGGGGGAGCCGTCGCCGTGATCACCTTCACTGCGCGGTCCACATCGGACTCCGTGAGGTCGGCTCGCGCCGTCAGCCGCAGCCGCGAGATGCCGTCCGGCACCGACGGCGGCCGGAAGCACCCGACCCGGATTCCCTGCTCCGCGCACGCCGCCGCCCACGCGACCGCCGTCTCCGCGGATGGTGCCTGAACCGAGATCACGGCCGCGTCCGGCATGCTCACCTTCAGCCCGGCCGCCTTCAACGACATCGCCAGGTTGCCCGCGTTCTCCAGCACCTTCTCCGCCAGCCCCGGCTCTTCCTTCAGCGCGTGCAACGCGGCCAACGCGGCGGCGGCGCTCGCGGGCGCCAGGGCGGTGTCGAAGATGAAGCTGCGAGCGGTGTCCACCAAGTGCTTGATCACCCGGCGCGGCCCGAGCACCGCCCCGCCCTGAGCACCAAGCGACTTCGACAGCGTCAACGTCGTGACGACGTCGGGCGCGCCCGCCAGCCCGGCCGCGTGGACCGCGCCGCGGCCGCCGTCGCCCAGGATGCCGAAGCCGTGTGCGTCGTCGACCACCATCGCGGCGCCGTGCTCGCGGCAGATCCCGGCCAGCTCGGCGAGCGGGGCGAGATCGCCGTCGACCGAGAACACCGAGTCGGTCACCACCAGTGCCCGCGGCTTCCGCCGGGTCGCCAGCGCGTTCTTGATCGCCGACGGCGTCGCGTGCGCGACCGCGGCGATGTCGGCCCGCGAGAGCCGGCAGCCCTCGATCAGCGACGCGTGGATGTACTTGTCGGTGACGATCGCGGACTCGGCCCCCGACAACGCCGTCACCGCGCCGAGGTTCGCGGTGAAGCCGGACGAGAACACCAGCGCCGCCTGCACGCCGCAGAACCGGGCGAGCTCCAGCTCCAGCTCGGTGTGCAGCTCGGTCGAACCGGTGACCAGCCGTGACCCGGTCGACCCGGCGCCCCAGCGCAACGCGGCGGCCGCGGAGGCCCCGGCGACGCGCTTGTCGCGGGCCAGCCCGAGGTAGTCGTTGCCGGCCAGGTCCAGCTCGTCCGCCTTCGCCGGACGCGGCCGCAGCTGCCGCACGAGCCCCGCGTTCGCCCGCTTCTCCGCCTCGATGTCGAGCCAGTCGAAAACCTCTTCGGGCGGGAGCGTCGGCGGCGTAGTCACGTCCCGCAGTCTCGCATCCGAGCCCGGCACAACCGGGAAGCGGGCCCGGAAACGCCGGAAGCCCCGGACCGAGGTCCGGGGCTTCCGAAAACTTGCTACCAGGAGATCAGCTGTCGTAGCCGCGACGCGGGCCACGGCTCGGGCGGCCGTAGCCACCACCGTTGCCCGAGCGGGGCTGACGGGCACGGCCGCCGAAGCCGCCGGGACGACCCTCGCCGGAGCGCTGGCCGTAACCGCCGCGGTCGCCACCGCGGTCGCCGCCGCCGTAGCTGCCGCTGCCGCCGCGCTCGCCGCTCTGGCTGCTGCTGCTGCCACCGCGGTAACCACCGCGGCTCGAGCC
Organism: Amycolatopsis sp. NPDC048633; assembly: GCF_040650695.1. NCBI lineage: Bacteria > Bacillati > Actinomycetota > Actinomycetes > Pseudonocardiales > Pseudonocardiaceae > Amycolatopsis > Amycolatopsis sp. NPDC048633. The sequence continues at coordinate 44,438 of NZ_JBEZHS010000009.1, read as the reverse complement.
ACCGAAGCCGCGGTCGCCGCGGAAGCCACCGCCGCCGCCGCGACGCGGGGTCTCGCGCCGACGCTCGATGACCGGCTCGCCGCTGGGCTCGCGGGCACCGGTGATGCGGGTCAGGGCTTCGTCACCCGGGCGGACCATCGTGGACTCGGCGCGGACGCCGGCCCGGTCGGTCATCCGCTTGACCATGCGGCGCTGGTCGTTGGTGACCACCGTGACGACGACCCCGGACGCCCCGGCGCGGGCCGTGCGGCCGGCGCGGTGCAGGTAGTCCTTGTGGTCGGCCGCCGGGTCGACGTGCAGCACCAGCGAGATGTCGTCGACGTGGATGCCGCGCGCGGCGACGTCCGTGGCGACCAGCACCGGGGTGTGGCCTTCCTTGAAGTCGGCGAGGACGCGGTTGCGCTGTCCCTGCGTCTTGCCGCCGTGCAGCGCCGCCGCGTTCACGCCCTGCTCGCGCAGCCGCTCGGCGAGACGGTCGACGTGGTGCTTGGTGCGCACGAACATGATCGTGCGGCCCTCGCGGGCGCCGATCTGCGTGATGACGTCCTGCTTGTCCTGGTGCGAGACCTGGAGCACGTGGTGGTCCATGGTCGTCACGCTCGCGGTCGACGGCGCGACCGAGTGCGTGACCGGGTCGCTCAGGTACTGCCGCACGAGGCGGTTGACGTCACCGTCGAGCGTCGCCGAGAACAGCAGCCGCTGCCCGCCCGGCGGGGTGAGGTCCATGATCTCGCGGACCTGCGGCATGAAGCCCATGTCGGCCATCTGGTCGGCTTCGTCGAGGGCGATGAAGTTGCAGTCGCCCAGGTGCGCGGTGCCCTGCCGGACGTGGTCCGACAGCCGCCCCGGGGTGGCGATCAGCAGGTCGACGCCACGCGAAAGCGCGTCGGCCTGGCGAGCGAAGGCCATGCCGCCGACGGCGGTGCGGCACCACAGGCCGAGGGACTTGGCCAGCGGGGTCAGCGAGTCGGCCACCTGCATGGCCAGCTCACGGGTCGGGACGAGGATCAGCGCGCGGGGGCGCTTCGGGCGGGCCTTGCCGTCGGCGAGCCGGGCCAGCATGGCCAGGCCGAAGGCGAGGGTCTTGCCGGAGCCGGTCTGGGCGCGGCCCAGCACGTCGCGGCCGGCCAGGGCGTCCGGGATGGTCGCGGACTGGATCGGGAACGGGCTGTTGATGCCGGCCTCGGCCAGCGCGCGGAGCAGCGGCTCCGGCAGGCCCAGCTCGGCGAAGGTCCTGGTCTCCACGGTCTCGACAGCGTCATCGCGCAGCGCGTCGCCACCGGCGGGGCGCTGACGCGGCCTGCGGTCGGGACGGCCCGCGTGCGCGGACGTCGAGGAGGGACCAGAGTTGAACGTGACTGTCACAAATGCCTCTCGGACGTGGTTCGTCACAAGGGAGGCCCGGGCTCCCTGCGCGCAGGCAGGGCAAGATGGTGTGCGTGGGCGTTCACAGGGACGGACCCGGCACACTGTGTCTTGCGCTGTTCCGACACTGCGCGCCGCTTGGGGGGTTGCGGATCACCGCGAGCCATTCGGTGGCTCTGGAGGCGACGGACACCAACTCATCCACGCCGCCGGTTGCGGTCTGTACATACTGTACCTGAGGGGGAGCTGGTCCTCCGCATCGAGGTAACCGGTTGTGGGCGGCGTCGCAGACGTGTTCCGTGCCACATCGGCGACGCCGCCGCGGAATCAGCCGAGCCCGGCGGCGGAAACGAGCTCGGTCAGCAGCTCATCGGTATCGGTGACGTGCTCACCGAGCCCGCGGCCGTGGAACCAGCCGGCGAGGTTGCGCACGTCCCGCGCGAGGAACTCGACGCCGCCGGGGTTGGCGACGACGTCGACCACCTGCGGCAGGTCGATCACCACCAGCCGGCCCCGGTGCACGAGCAGGTTGTACGCCGAGAGGTCACCGTGCGCGAGACCTTCCGAAGCGAGCAGCTCCAGCGCCGCCGTGGCCTGGAACCACAGATCCTTGAGCTCGTCCGGCTCCGGGCGCACCTGGGCCAGGCGTGGTGCGGCCGTCCCGTCGTCCTCGCCGAGGAACTCGAGGAGCAGCTCGGTGCCCTTGCGCTGCACCGGGTACGGCACCGGCGCGCTGAGCGTCCACAAGCGACTCAACGCGGCGAACTCCGCGACCGCCCACTGTTCGGCGATCAGGTTGCGGCCGAACGCGGTGCGCTGCGCCATCGCCCGGGTCTCGCGGGAGCGGCGCATCCGCCGTCCTTCGAGGTAGCCCGCGTCGCGGTGGAACAGCTTGTGTTCGTCGCTGCGGTAGCGCTTCGCGGCGAGCAGCGTGCCGGGGGTGCCGGGGGTGCCGGGCAGACCGCGCCGCAGCAGGTGGACGTCGGCCTCCTTGCCGGTCTTGAGGACGCCGAGGTCGGTGTCGACGGCGGCGAGCTCGGTGACGACCCAGCCAGGCCGGGGGAGCGGGCCGTGTTCGGCGTCGTCCCAGGTCGACCAGCGGTCGGCGCCGTCCGGCAGCTGGTTTTCGGTGTAGGCGTCGTCGCGGAGCTTGGCGAGCCGGACGCGTTCGCCTTCGGTCAGCCGGCCGCTGCGGGTGGGTTCGGGTTCGTCGTCGAACCGCGTGGCCCGGCGAACCCGCGGGGAGTCGTCCTCGGACCGCGTACGACGGCGGGTGGGGCGTTCGTCGAACAGGTCGAAGTCTTCGAAGTCGTGCTGGCGCACTGGTGGGGTTCTCCTTGGTCAGGGATGCCCCACCGGGCGCGTGGTCAGCTCCGGGGGGCGGGTGGGTGGGGGCGCGAAAGGGCCCGGACATCCATCACGACAGGCACCTCCCACTCTCGACACCCCGGCTCCCTGCCGGCTGCGTTCAGCTTGCCGGACCGATCCGGGCTCGCGCAACCGAATAGCGCGAAAGGACCGTTCGTGCGCTTTCCTTGAATTCCGCCTGCCGCCGTGGTCACGATGAACGGGCAAGCCGAGCTAGGAGGAGCGGATGGACTCGTACGACGTCGTGGTCGTCGGTGGCGGCCACAACGGGCTGGTGGCGGCCGCGTACCTGGCGCGGGCAGGCCGGTCGGTGCTCGTGCTCGAACGGCGGGGCGAGACCGGTGGCGCCGCCGTGTCGTTCCGCGCGTTCGGCGGCGTCGACGTCCGGCTTTCGCGCTACTCCTACCTGGTCAGCTTGCTGCCGAAGAAGATCGTGGCCGACCTCGGCCTCGACGTGCGGCTGAAGCGGCGCCGGATGTCGTCCTACACGCCCACCGGCGACTCGGGTCTCCTTGTCGACACGGGGGACGGCGGCCGGACGGCGGCGTCGTTCCGCGCGGTCACCGGGTCCACTTCGGACTTCGCGGCATGGCAACGGTTCTACGAGCTGACCGAGCGCGTCGCCGAACGCTCCTTCGGCACCCTCACCGAACCCCTGCTGTCCGAAGTGGACTTCCGCGACCGCGTCAGTGACGGCGAAGCGTGGTCATTGCTGTTCGAGCGGCCGATCGGCGAGACGCTCACGTCGTGGTTCGGCGACGACACCGTGCGCGGCGTCGTGCTCACCGACGCCCTGATCGGTACTTTCGCCGCGGCGGGCGGCGAGGACCTGCGGCAGAACCGCTGCCTGCTCTACCACGTGATCGGCAACGGGACCGGCGACTGGGACGTCCCGGTCGGCGGCATGGGCGCGGTCACCGGCTCGCTCGCGGCGGTGGCCGCCGGGGCGGGCGCGCGGCTCGTGACCGGTGCGGAGGTGCTCTCGGTCGACCCCGGCGGCGAGGTGCGCTACCGCCGTGACGACGCCGAACACGTCGTGCGCGGCGGGCACGTCCTGGCGAACGTCTCGCCGGACACGCTGGCCCGGCTGTTGGGGGAGGAGCCACCCGAGCGGCCGGAAGGCGCGCAGCTGAAGGTGAACATGGTGCTGTCGCGGCTGCCGAAGCTGCGCGACCCGCACGTCGACCCGGCCGAGGCGTTCGGTGGCACGTTCCACGTCAACGAGACGTTCACCCAGCTGGAGGCGGCCTATCGCGAGGCGGCGGCGGGGAAGATCCCTGCGCTGCCGCCGTGCGAGATCTACTGCCACTCGCTGACGGACCCGTCGATCCTCGGCCCGGCCGAACGCGCGGCCGGCGTGCAGACCCTGACGTTGTTCGGCCTGCACATGCCCGCCCGGCTCTTCGAAGGGCGCAACGACGAGGCGCGCGAAGCGGCGTTGCGCGCGACGCTGGCTTCGCTGAACAGCGTGCTGGCCGAGCCGATCGAGGACTGCCTGCTGACCGGGCCGGACGGGAAGCCCTGCGTGGAGGCGAAGACTCCGCTCGACCTGGAGGCCGAGCTGGGCCTGCCGGCCGGGCACATCTTCCACCGCGACCTGGCCTGGCCGTTCGCCTCGGAGCCGGCGCAGGCGGGCCGGTGGGGCGTCGAAACGGCCCACGAACGCGTGCTGCTGTGCGGTGCGGGAGCGGTGCGAGGAGGTGGTGTCAGCGGCATCCCCGGCCACAACGCGGCGATGGCGGTGCTGGGCGTCTCCGGGAGCTGAATTGTTCCCGGATTTCCGGGGCCCGGGAAAGCATTTCGCGAAATCGGCGGCTGCTGCACCTCCGAGGGGCCGTTCGCGCCGCCGGAAAGTGCCGTGTCAGGGGCGGGGTTCGGCGCACAGGCACCCGACGCCCGGCTCGATCCACTCCCGCCCGGCCCACTCCGGATGGCGGCCGACCAGCACGTCGCGGACCTCGGCGGCGATCTCGTCGACGCCGAGACCCGCGTCCTGCCGGCGCCACGTCTCGTCCCGCAGCTCGCGCAGGTAGTCGCGGACGTCGGTGAGCACCGAAACGCCCCCGGCCTCGCCGTGCCCGGGCACCACCACCCGGGGCTCGCCGAGCGTCAGCCGGTCCAGGACGTCGAGCCAGCCGACGCCGGTGACGTCCGTGTCGTGCGGCGGGAACCACGGGAGGATCGCGAACTGCCCGGTCTCGGCCAGGTCGCCGGTGAACAGCACGCCGGCGTCCGGCACCTCGACGACCTGGTCACCGGTGGTGTGGCCCCGGCCCGTGGGCCGCAGCAGGACGGTCCGGCCGCCGAGGTCGAGCTCCCGCGTGCCGTCGTAGACCACGTCGGGCGTCGGCACGCGGACGCCCTCGAGGCGGCGGGCGACCACCTCGCCGAGACCGCGGAACATCTCCAGGTAGCCCGCGCCCTTCGTGGCGAGGTCGTCCGCCTGTCCGCGGTTGACCAGGTACGTGGCCTCGCCGGCGAACACCTGCGCGCCGTACGCGTGCTCGGGGTGGAAGTGCGTCGTGGTCAGGTACAGGCGACGGCCCTTCGCGACTTCGGCCGCGAAGGCGAGTACCTCCGAGGCGTTCGCGGTGCCCAGGCCCGTGTCGACGACCAGGACGGCCTCCGTGCCGCCGATGACGCCGATGTTGGGCACGAGGTCGACCCCGCGGTTCGGGAGCACCAGCAGATCCGCGGCGAGTTCCTGGGCGTCGGTCACCCGCACGGCGGGATCGGTCAGGTCGGTCATGCCCCGATTCCACCGCCGGGACGCCGGCGCCGTCCAAGACCGGTTTCGTCGCACCGATACCGGGCGCCTATCGTCGCCGGTCATGGAGCTGCGGACGCTGCGTTACTTCGTGGCCGTCGCCGAAGAACTCCACTTCGGCCGGGCCGCGGTGCGGCTGCACATGAGCCAGCCGCCGCTGAGCCGGGCGGTCAAGCAGCTGGAAGCCGACGTCGGCGCCGTCCTGCTGGTGCGCTCCGCGGCCGGCGTCACGCTCACCCCGGCCGGCGCGGCACTGCTGGACGAGGCACGCGCCCTGCTCGACCAGGCCGACCGGGCGCGCGTGCGCGTGGCCGCCGCGGCCGGCGCCGCGACGATCACCGTCGGCCTCCTCGCCGACAGCGCCGACCCGGACGCGACGCGGCTGGCCGACGCCTACCGCCGGCAGCACCCGGGCGTCGAGGTCCGCGTCCGCGACACGGACCTGACCGACCCGACGTGCGGGCTGCGCGCCGGGCTGGTCGACGTCGCGCTGACCCGCGGGCCGTTCGACGAGACCGGGCTGACGGTGCACCGGCTGCGCGAAGACCCGGTGGGCGCGGTGCTGCGCGCCGACGACCCGCTGGCCCGCCGCGACCACCTGGAGCTGGCCGACCTGGCCGGCCGGCCGTGGTTCCGGTTCCCGGACGGCACCGACCCGGTCTGGCAGGCCTACTGGCACGGCGGCGAACCGCGCGAAGGGCCGGTGGTGCGCGGGGTCCAGGAATGCCTGCAGGCCGTGCTGTGGAACGGGACCGTCGGGCTGATGCCGCTCGGCCACCGGCCGCCGGGAGAGCTGACCGTCGTGCCGCTCACCGACCTGGCGCCCAACCCGGTGGTCGTCGCCTGGAAGGACGCCGGCCCGCTGGTCCGCTCGTTCGTGCGGCTCGCGAACGCCGCGTATCAGACGACCGGCGGGCGCCGCACGTCGTAGAGGTCCCAGTCCAGCTGCCAGAACGCGTCGATGCCGTGCTCGCGGATGTACTTCCGCTCGGTGTCGTGCACCGGGTAGCAGCCGGCGATGCTGATCGGCGCGCCGCCGATGTCGATCAGCGTGTACTGGTGCGCGTCGAGGCCCGCGGGCGCCGACACGGCGAACGCCGTCATCGTGGACTCCGGGGCGATCGGCTCGCCGAAGTCGATGGTGTCGCCGTAGACGAACGGGCAGGTGCCCCGCAGCTGCTCGGCGAGGTAGCCGATGGCCAGCGCCCACACCGGGTCGTCGGACCGGACGCTGATCCACAGCTCCGGTTTCACGCCGTGCCAATCGGCGTGGTCGCCCAGCGAAAGGCCGTACGTCACACCGGTCAGGTATCTCGGCTCCGGTTCGTCGGTGTAGACGAACGCGATGACGTCGTCGAGCCCGGCGTGGGTCGACGAGATCGGCTGCAGCCGGGGCTCGGTGCTCCCGGTCAGGCCATCGAGATGGGCGACATACCGCTCGGCACGGCTCGGCATGGCGCGCAGCATACGGCCGGTCGGCCGAGGGCGCGGGGCAAACCCGGTGGCCCGGGCGCGGCACGGTCGGGCAGGGTGGGGGACATGCGAGTGCTCGTGATCGGAAGCGGAATCGGCGGCGCGGCAACGGCCTGGCACCTGGCGGGCCGGGGCGCGGAAGTGATCGTCGCGGATGCGGCCCGGCCGGGGACGGCCACCGAAGCCGGCGCCGGGATCGTCAGCCCCTGGGTGTCGCGCGGGGAAGACGCGCTGTACCCGCTGTCATCGGCGGCCGGCCGGTACTACCGTGAGTTCACGGCCTCACTGGAGGACTCGTCGTTCGAGGTCGTCGGCGGGATGGTCGTGTCGGCTGACGACGCTGAGCTGACCGAGGCGCACGAACGGCTGACCGCGCGAGCGGCGGAAGCGCCCGAAATAGGGGAAATCCGGCGGCTCGACTCCGCGCAGGCGCGCGAACTGTTCCCCGAGTTGGCGCCCGGCCTGAGTGCGGTGCACCTGTCGGGCGCGGGCCGCGTCGACGGCCACCAGCTGCGCCGGGCCCTGCTGTCGGCCGCCGAGCGCCGGGGCGCGAAGTTCGTCGAAGGCGAGGTCGCGTTCCGGGCCGACGGCACGGTGACGAGCGCGTCAGGCCCGCTGGAGGCGGACAGCATCGTGGTCGCGGCGGGCGCGTGGAGCCGGGAACTGCTGGCACCGCTGGGGATCGACCTGCCGGTGACGCCGCATCGCGGCCAGATCAGTCATTTCGACCTGCCGGGCACGGACACGTCGGCGTGGCCGGTGGTGCTCCCGCGCACGAGCCACTACCTCCTGGCGTTCCCCGGCGGCCGCGTGGTGGCGGGCGCGACGCGCGAGGCGGAGTCCGGCTTCGACTACCGCGTGACGGCGGCGGGCCAGCGCGAGGTGCTGGACAACGCGCTGACGGTGGCCCCGGGCCTGGCGGACGCGACGCTGGCGGAGACCCGGGTCGGCTTCCGCCCGGGGACGCCCGACGGCTTGCCGATCCTGGGTCTGCTGCGGCCGGGGCTCGCGGTGTCGACGGGTTTCGGCGCGGGCGGGCTGACGAACGCGCCGTTCGCGGGGAAGCTGGTCGCCGAGGTCGCGCTGGGGGAGGACCCGGGCTTCGACCTGACGCCGTTCGCCCCGCACCGGTTCTGAGCGGAGGCCGCGCCCCTGCGATGACATGAACGACTCGTTCACCTCGTCCGGCGACAGGAAAGAGTCGTTCATGACGTCCGGCGAGCCGTCAGCCCTCCGTGACCAGCTCCAGCGCGTGCTCGCCGGTGCGCTCCACCACCAAGCCCGCCTTCGTGATCACCTTCACCAGCTGGTCCACAGTGGACGGCTCGGCCCGGGTGATCGCCAGTTCACGAGCCAGCCGGCCCTTGTACGCCTTGTTGAAATGGCTGACCGTCACGCGCTCGCCGCGGGCGTTGGCCGTCACCACGCGGACCGTCACCGCGTCCGGGCGCAGCTTCGCGAACGCCGAGTACGTGCCCGACCGCAGGTCCACCACCAGGCCCTCCACCTGCTGCAGCACCGGTTCGAGCACGGGCTTCCAGTGCCCGCGGACCGTCCCCAGCGACGGCAGCGAGTTCCCGCCGGAAAGCCGGTACGCGGGAATCGGGTCGGTCGCCGACACCACGCCGAACAGTGACGACGTCACCGCCAGCCGCCGGTGTGCCTTCTCCAGGCTCGCCCTCGTGAAGCTCTTCACGTCCAGCGCGTCGTACAGGACGCCGGTGTAGCGGCGCAGCGCCGGCATCGTCGGCGACGTCAGCAGCTCCGCGTTGCGCGCCACCTCCCCGGCCTGGCGCTCAGTGAGGCCCAGGGCCGAGACGCTGCCCGGGACGTCACGAGCCAGCTCGACGAGCGCGTCGGCGAGCTTCGCGCGCGCCGGGTTCAGCTCGGGGAACGACAGTGCGTCGAGGTCGAGCGGGCCGCCGCGGCCGCCGTCGGCCTTGGTCTCAGAAGGAGGAAGGAGGACCAGCACGCACCGAGCGTACTGTGTCGGCTTTTGCCAAATCGGGGTGCGCGGACGTCGCCGTCCGGCCTAGCCTCGCGGCATGGACCTGACCTGGCGCCCGTTGACCCTCGACGACGTCCCCGCGTTCACCCGGCTGTACGCCGCCGCCGAGGAGATCGACCGGACGGGTGACCACTTCACCGACGAAGACCTCCGCGAGGAGCTCGAAGGACCCAACATCGACCTGGCCCGGGCCACCACCGGCGCCTGGGCGGGCGAGACGCTCGTCGGCTACGGCCTCGTCCGCCGCCGCGACGCCGCGACCCCCGTCCACATGCTCCGGCTCCAGTCCGTCGTGCGCCCGGAGTACCGGGGCGCCGAAGTCGGCGCTCACCTGGTCGAGTGGTTTTCGCGGACGAGCCGCGAGGTCAACGAGCGCACTTTCCCGGACGCGCCGATCGAGCTGCACCACGGCCACCACCAGAACGAGCGCTGGATCGCCGGCGTCCTGGCCGGCGCCGGGTACACGCACGCGCGGACGATGGTCAACATGCGCGTCGGCCTCGCCGACCTGCCGCCGCAGCCGGCCCTGCCGGACGGTTTCACGGCAGTCCCGTTCGACTTCGAGCACGACCTCGCCGTGCTCGACGCCCGCAACGACACCTTCGCCGACCACTGGGGCAGCACGGTCTACGAGCCCGACGCCTGGCGCCACCTGGTCACCGGCTCGAAGGACTTCCGCCCGGACCTGTCGTACCTGGTCCTCGACGGCGACAAGGTCCTCGCGTTCGTGCTGAGCCACTTTTACGCGTCCGAAGCGGCGGCGACGGGCATCCGCGAGCACTACGCCAGCTGGGTGGGAACGCGGTCGGTGCTGCGCGGCCGCGGCGTCGCGTCGGGGCTGCTGGGACACACGCTTTCGGCGGCGAAGGCCGCGGGGTTCGACCGGTCGGCGCTGAACGTCGACGTCGACAACGCGCACCGCGCCCTGGGCGTTTACGAGCGGTGCGGATATCGCGTCGACGACGAATGGCACGTCTACGTACTGTCCTGAAATCGGGACGCCCCAGGGGCAGCGAGTCCCCGGCCCGGCTGCCGCCGTCAGTGCTCTACGAGGTTGAGCAGCTCCTCACCCTTCGCGTACCTCCGCAGCTGCTCGCCCGCCAGCTTCTTCGCGCGCGGGTAGAACGACGCCGACCCGCCGGCGATGTGCGGGGTGATGACCACGCCCGGCACCGTCCACAGTGGATGGTCCGCGGGCAGCGGTTCCGGGTCCACGACGTCGAGGCCCGCGCGCAGGCGGCCGGTGCGCGTCTCCGTCAGGAGGGCGTCCGTGTCGATCGCCGTGCCGCGGCCGACGTTCACGACCAGGGCGTCGTCGGGGAGGGCGGCCAGGGCCTTCGCGTCGAGCAGGCCGCGCGTCGCGGGGGTGTCCGGGAGGACCAGTACCACGATGTCGGCCTCGGGCAGCAGGTCCGGCAGCTCGGCGACGCCGTGGACGTCCTCGTCCGGGCGCGCGCGGCTCGCCACCCGGGTCACGACCGCTTCCGCGGCGAGGAGCTGGCGCTCGATCGCCTGCCCGATCGAGCCGTGACCGACCAGCAGGACACGGCTGTCGGCGAGGGAGCGCGTGTGCTCACGGGTCCATTCGCCGCGCGCCTGCTGCGCGAACCAGCGCGGCAGGTCGCGCTGCGCCGCGTGGATCAGCGCGAGGGCGTGCTCGGCGACGCTCAGGTCGTGGAGCCCCCGCCCGTTCGCCAGCCGCACCCCTTCGGGCAGCAGCGGCACGAGCGTCTCGACGCCGGCGGACAGCGACTGCACCACCCGCAGCGACGGCAGCTCCTTGATGAGCTTCGGCGGTTCCGGCCCGCGGTCGTAGGGCAGCACGTAGAACTCGACGTCGTCCAGCTCGGCCGGGGGCGGCTCGACGCCGTCGTAATAGGCGGCTTCGACCCCCTCGGGCACGTCGATGTCGGTCCAGGGCAGCAGTACGCGAGCGCTCATGCCGCCTTTCTACCCGCTGCCGCGCCGACCGGCCGCGCAGGCCTGTGACCAGCCATTTCGGCTCATCCCGATACGCAGAACTCGTTCCCCTCCGGATCCGTCAGCACCGTCCACGCCAACCCGGGCACCTCGTGCTCGCCCAGCTCTTTCGCACCCAGCCCCACCAGCCTCGTCACCTCCGCTCCTCGATCGTCCGCACCGAAGTCGATGTGCACCCGGTTCTTCCCCGCGCGCGGCTCCGGCACCCGCTGCAACCCCAGCGGCAGCCCGCCCTCCGGGGGCGCCAGCACCAGGAACTCGCCCCCGTAGTCCTGGGCCACCGTCGTGCCGAGCGCCGCCGTCCAGAACTCCGCCAGACCGCGTGGATCCGCGCAGTCGATCGTGATCATGCCCATGTGGATCGCCATGCCCCCGAAGCTAGCGGCCACCACCGACAAAAACCGGCCGCCGAGTAACCCGTTGGAGTCACGGCCGGGGGAGTGACTACCCTGAGCGGGACTTTCACACCCGCCCGGAGCAGGGAGCTCGCAGTGATCACCAGGACTTCGTCGTTGTTCCTTCGCACCTTGCGCGAGGACCCGGCGGACGCCGAGGTACCGAGCCACCGGCTCCTGGTGCGCGCCGGCTACGTCCGCCGGGTCGCACCGGGCGGGTACTCCTGGCTTCCCCTCGGCCTCCGCGTGCTGCGCCGCATCGAGAACATCGTGCGCGACGAGATGAACGCCATCGGCGCGCAGGAGATCCAGTTCCCCGCGCTGCTGCCGAAGGAGCCCTACGAGGCCACCGGCCGCTGGACCGAGTACGGCGACGCCCTCTTCCGCCTCAAGGACCGCAAGGGCGCCGACTACCTCCTCGGCCCGACGCACGAAGAGCTCTTCACCCTCACCGTCAAGGGCGAGTACAGCTCCTACCGCGACTACCCGGTCACGCTGTACCAGATCCAGACGAAGTACCGCGACGAAGCGCGGCCCCGCGCCGGCATCCTGCGCGGCCGCGAGTTCGTCATGAAGGACTCGTACTCCTTCGACCTCGACGACGAGGGTCTCGAGCGCTCCTACCAGGCGCACCGCGCGGCCTACACCAAGCTGTTCGACCGCCTCGGCCTCGAGTACGTCGTCGTGAAGGCGACGTCGGGCGCGATGGGCGGCTCGGCCTCGGAAGAGTTCCTCGCGGTCGCCGAGACGGGTGAGGACACCTACGTCCGCAGCACCGAGTCGGGCTACGCGGCGAACGTCGAAGCCGTCGTGACGCCCGCGCCGCCCGCGCAGCCGGTCGAGGGCCGTCCCGAGGCGCAGGTGCACCACACGCCGAACACGCCGACCATCGAGACGCTGGTCAACTTCCTCAACGCGGCCGGGCTCGGCCGCGAGTTCACCGCCGCGGACACGCTGAAGAACGTCATGCTCAAGACGCGTCAGCCGGGCGCGAAGGAGTGGGAGCTGGTCTGCGTCGCGCTCCCCGGTGACCGCGAAGTGGACATGAAGCGCCTCGAAGCGTCGCTCGAGCCGGCCGAGGTCGAGCTGCTCGAAGAGGCCGACTTCAAGGAGAACCCGTTCCTGGTCAAGGGCTACATCGGCCCGAAGGCGCTGCAGGACAACGGTGTGCGCTACCTCGCCGACCCGCGGATCGCGCCCGGCACCGCCTGGGTCACCGGGGCCGACAAGGCCGACCACCACGTCGTCGACCTGCTCGCCGGCCGTGACTTCACCCCGGACGCCACGATCGAGGCCGCCGAGGTCCGCGAAGGCGACGCGTCGCCGGACGGCCAGGGCACCCTGGTCGCCGCGCGCGGCATCGAGATCGGGCACATCTTCCAGCTCGGCCGCAAGTACGCGGACGCGTTCGAGCTCGACGCGCTCGGCCCCGACTCCAAGCCGATCCGCATCACGATGGGCTCCTACGGCGTCGGCGTCTCGCGGCTGGTCGGCGTGCTCGCCGAGCAGAACCACGACGAGCTCGGCATCATCTGGCCGCGCGAGGTGTCGCCGTTCGACGTGCACATCGTCATCGCGGGCAAGGACGACGCGGTGCGCGCCGGCGCCGAGAAGATCGCCGCCGAGCTGGACACCGCCGGTCTCGAGATCATCCTCGACGACCGCAAGGCGACGCCCGGTGTCAAGTTCGCCGACGCCGAGCTGGTCGGCGTGCCGACCATCCTGGTGGTCGGGCGTGGCCTGGCCAACGGCGTCGTCGAGGTCAAGGACCGGCGGACGGGCGAGCGCGAAGAGATCGCGGTCGACGCCGTCGTCGAGCACCTGGTCAAGCTCGTCCGCTCCTGATGGGGCTGTTCTCCCGGCGCTCGGACGACACGACGCCGGGGTACGAGGACAACGCGGCGCTCCGCGGGTTCGGCGGCTACGAACCCGCGGACGCGCCGCCGCCTTCGCCCTCGCTCTCGCCGGAACCGCCGAGGGCACAGCCGAAGCGGATCCGCCCGGCGCCGAAGCCGCAGAAGTGGCGGCGGGCGCCGTGGGTCGGGCTGGTGCTCATCGCGCTGATCGCGGGCGTGCTGAACGCGCTGGGCGTGGGCAAGTCGCACCACACGTCGACGCCGACGTCGCGCCCACCGCGGGTCGAGACGCCGTCGCCGCGGACGGTCGTCCCCGCGGCCGTCGCCGGTTGGCGGTCGGTTGCGGGCAAGGACGGCTCGTACGCCTATGACGTCCCGCCGAGCTGGGAACCGTCGCCGAGCACGCTGCACGGCTGGGAGAAGACCGCTGCCGCGCCGGGGATCCGCCTCATCACGAGCGCGTTCCTGGGCGAGAACTTCTGCGAGCACGCGAACCTCGGCGGCGCGGGTGTCACGACGGAGCCGCTGCCGGACGCCGACGCGGCCGCCCGCAAGGCGGTGACGGACCTCGGGGTGAGCGCGTACAGCCCGGACAACGGCCCGCCGGCCGCGGTGACCGCGGACGCGGGTAGCGACGCACAGGTGACGAAGGCCGACGGCTCGAAGGCGCCGGCGCGGATCGTGATCGCGGACGTCATCCCGACCGAGACCGGGCCGTGCTGGGCGAAGCACGCTTTGGTGGCGGCGATGGGGTTCGGGAACGGCTCGGGTGGTGCGTCGGGCGTGGTGGTGGCGTACGCCGACGCCGACCGCTCCGGGCCGACGATCCGGGAGGACCTGGTGCGGATCCTGCAGAGCTATCGCTTCGTCCCGGCCACGAGCCGGAGCACGACCACTCCGCCGCCGACCACCTACCGCTGACCGGCGTCACGGCGGATCATTTCGGTCGATAGCTCAGGTGGTGGATGAATTAATGGATAAACGGCTGCTTAGGGTAAGGGCTGGTGCAATCAGCGTGCTGGTTGTGGCCGGAATTCTTCTGCTGTTCGGTCCGTTGCTCGGCAAGGCTTGGACGTGGGTCACAAGGGCTCGTGGTGCCGACTGGTGGGGCGCCGCTGGGCAGTGGGCTGGTGCAGCGGGAACGGTCGCGGCGGTGGTCGTCGCGTTGTGGATCGCCCGCCGGGATGGGCGGATAGCTCGAGAAGACCGCCGACGGCAGGAACTGCGCGACAGGCAGGAGCAAGCATCGCGCGTGACGGCATGGATCGAGGCCTCTGAGGACGGTGCGACCTTCCCTGACGGCACACCGGTGGATTTGTACATGATCGTCGCCAACGGGAATCCAGAAGCAATCAACAATGTTATTGTCTCCTTTGACATCTTCAAGAGTCTTCCGGTACGCGGTCCCTACATCCAGCGCGGTGATAGCGTTGAACGAGACGAGTACCTGTACGCGGTGCTCCCGCCGGGAAAATGGCGAATGCCGGTGCGGCCCGGTTGGGGAGGAATGAGCGCCCAACCGGGTGTCATGTTGGCCTTCACAGATTCCACGAACTGTCATTGGCTACGCCTGACGGACGGCACTCTGACCGAACAGTCGGAGAATGTCATCAAGCGGCGTGAGATTTGGTTCCCGCAGGGGATCAGCGTCCCCGAGAGCTACTGACCAGCTTCGCCAGCTCTCGCAGCCGGACGTCCGGCAGGTACGCCCGGCTCAGCGCCAGCCCGATCCGCGGCAGGTCCGCCTCGTCGCGGTAGGCCAGGTACAGCGGCACGTGCCGGGGCTGGAACTTCGCCTTGAACGCGTGCAGGGAACGGAATCCGTAGTACGGCTCCATCACGCGGCCCAATGACTCCAGCGCGCGGTCGATCGTGCGCGCCGGGCCGTCGTCGGGCGTGCGGGCCAGGGGCGCTCCCGACAGCGAGACGAACCTCGCGCCCTCGGCGCGGAACTGGACGCAGGCCGACGCGATCAGGAACTCCATCACCGGGCGGAATCCGTGGGGGCTGCGGCGCATCACGTCCAGCGTCCAGCCGCCCACCTTGCCCGCGCCCGTGTGGACCGGCAGCCACGACGTCACGCCGTGGACCGTGCCCTCGGCGTCCACCGCCAGGCCGACGCGCGTTGCCGGGTCCATCGCCTCGTCGAGGCCGCCGAGGGTGAAGCCCATCTCCGGCATGCTCTTGCCCGACATCCACTCCTCCGACAGCGCCCGGACCTGGGCGAGGATGGGCTCCGGCTGGTCGGCCAAGCGGATCAGCCGGAAGTCGATGTCCTGCTTCGCGGCCTTGTTCAGCGCCGAGCGGACGTCCTGCCACGCCTTGCCGCGGAACTCCAGCGCTTCCAGGTCGAGCACGTTGTCCTCGGCGACCTGGACGTGCTGCCAGCCCTGCTCGCGGGTCGCCGCGACGGTCGCCTCCGTCGCCGAGAACACGCACGGCACCAGGCCGGCGTTTTCGCACATCGCGGTGAACTCGGTGACCGTGGCCGCCGCCGTGCCGTCCGGCGCGATCGGGTCGCCCAGCGCGACCGCGACGCCCGCGTGCTTGCGGTAAGCCAGGTACGAACGGCCGTCTTCACGGACGAAGTACGTGTTGCGCGGCCAGGTCGTCATCCACGACAGCGTGCTGCCGCCGTGCCGCCCGAGCAGCGTGCGGGCCAGCGCCGCCCCGGGACCCTGCGCGTGGCGCCGCCGCCGTCGCCGCGAAGGGACGCGGAAGGCGTGCCGCGCGGCGATCAGGACGCCGAGCTCGACCGTCCACAAGAGATTGTCCACGAAGAACAGCGGCAGGCCCGTGGTGTCGTAGTCCGCACCGAAGAGGTCGGCCAGCCCGTAGACCGTCGCCGCGGCGAGCCCTTGCAGCGTCACGAAAGCCGACAGCGCGATCGCCCAGCGCCACGCGACGCGGCGGCCCTTGCGCAGCCCGTTGATCATCGGCACCACGATCAGCACGAGGACCGCCAGCTCCGGCGCCGACAGCGAAACCCCTTCGGTGGAGCCGAACGGGCCTTCGCCGGGCACCAGGAACATCACGATCTCGGCGATGGTGAGCAGCAGCAGGCCGGCGACGGTGAGCAGCCGCCACTCCCGCGGGTCCGGCCCCGCCGAGGGCGCCCGCCGCGAGCCGACGAGCCGGTTGCCGAGCGGGATCGCCGCCAGCAGCGCGAAGAAGTGCACGAGGTCGGCCAGCGTGCCGACGTAGACGATCGCGACCCCGGCGTACACGCAGAGCCCGGCTCGCAGCCGAAGCGCCCACGGCGGCCGCAGCGTCGCGCTGGCGACCGCGACCGCGGCGAGCGCGCCGCCGGAGAACCCGACGTCGAGGCTGCCCGCCATGCGCTCGGCCCACAGCCAGCCGGAGTTGCGGCACAGCGCGAGGAACTGGGTCGCGACGAGCACCGAGACGAACTGGCCGCCGATGGTCACCGTCATCGCGCGCCGCGTCCCCAGCTGCCACTCGGCGAAGCCGGCGAAGAGCGCGAAGCTGCCGACCATCGGGAGGTAGAACCACGGGACGACGGCGAAGAACGGCCCGGTGAGCATGGTCCACCACCGGCCCGTCTCCAGCGACGGCAGCCCGTAGGCGATGAACGGGTAGGCCGCGCGGTCTTCGGCGGCGCTCCAGAGCGCCCCCGACACGACGGCCAGCACGAGCATCGCGAGCACGACGCTGCTGGTGAACGGGAGGCGTTGCCTGAGCACCGCGACCGTGCCGCGGATGCGTCCCCCTCCGGCGGGCATGGCCGCCGACGCTGCTTCAGTCATGACCGGAAGTGTGGCGAACAGCGGTCTCCGGCCACATCAGGCGAAGGAAGGAGATTGACCCCTAAGGGGTCGTCCCTTCGGATGAGGGTTGACACCCTCCGGAGGACGACGAAGACGACTTTCAGCTGAACACGGCGGTTTTCACGGCGTCGGTGTCGGCCAGGTCCGGCAGCACGATGTGCGCGCCGGCCGCCCGCAGCTCGTCGGCGCTGTAGAGCCCGGTGGCCACCGCGATGGAGAGCGCGTCGTGGTCCAAGGCCGCCTTGACGTCGTTCGGGGTGTCGCCGACGACGACGACCGCGTCGGCATCGAACGGCGCGCCGTGCTTCGCTGCGGCCAGCCCCACCGCGTGCGGGACCAGGTCGGGGCGGTGCACCGAAAGCGTGCCGTAGCCGCCGATGTCCAGGTCGAGGTGCTCGTGCAGGCCGAACGCGACCAGCTTGTGCCGCGAGATCTCCGGCAGGTTGCCGGTGACGAGCGACTGGACGACGTCGTCGCGCCCGGCGAACGCGGTCAGCGCTTCGGTCGCGCCCGGCAGCGCCCGGGCTTCGGTCGCGAAGCGGTGCACCGCGCGTTCCGACTCCGCCACCAGGGCCTTGAACATCGCTCGGATCGTGTCCGGGGCGGGTTCGAAGCCGTTCGCGGTGAGCAGCTCGGTGGTGGTCGCCAGTTCGGTGCGGCCGCCGAACACCGGGTCGACGCGCAGGGTCGCGCCGGTCGCGGCGGTGAACGCGGCGGCGTACCAGGCCGCGCCCAGACCGGCGAAGTCCACCAGCGTGTGGTCGATGTCCCAGAGCACGAGCCGCTTCTTCGTCACGACGTCGAGGTTACCGGCGTCACTATTCAACACGCGTTGACTTCTTGAGCGCGCAGTCGTACCTTGACCATTAATTCAACAAGCGACGAATAAATGGAGGTTGTCATGACCAGTCCTGTCCGGCGCCCCGCCGGGGCGCTCGCCCTGGTCGCCGCCGTGGCCGGCGCGCTGGTGGCCGTGGTGCTCGGGTTCCTGACCTTCGGCGCGCAGGCCACGGCCGCGCCGGACGGCGTCCCGGTCGCGGTCGCCGCGCCGCCGGAGGTCGCGCAGCGCATCGCGGCGCACGGTGGCGGTCAGCTCGCCTGGACGATCGCGTCCCCGGCCGACGCGCGGAAGCTGCTGGAGGACAAGAAGGTCTACGGCGTGCTCGAGCTCGGGCCGGGGCCGTCCGCGACGGTCGTGACGTCGGGGGCGGTCAACCCGGCCGGCACCCAGATCGCGCAGCAGGCACTGACCGGCGCGGCGTCGGCGCTGGGGAGCGCCCCGAAGCAGGAGGTGCTGCACCCGGTGAGCGTCGCCGGCCGGACCGCGCCGCTGGCCGCGTCCGCGCTGGCCTGGATCGGCGCGCTCGTCGCGGGTCTCGCGCTGACGCAGCTGGCCAAGCGCACCGGCCGCACGGTCGGCGCCGGCGCGCGGTTCCTGCAGGTCGCCGGCGCCGGAGTGCTGGTGACGGCGGCCGTGGCCGGGTTCTTCGCGCTGTGGGACGCCGCGCTGCCGCTCGACGCCGGCGTCCTGGGGTTCGTCTTCCTCGCCGCGACCGCGTTCGCGGCCCTGCAAGCCGGGCTGCTGCGCCTGCTCGGGCTGCGCGCGATGGCCGTGCTCGGCCCGCTGTACCTGGTCGCGCCCGCGGTCGCCGGCCAGGTGCCGGAGCTGCTGAACCCGGGCTACCGCACGCTGCTGTGGTCGTGGACGCCGTTCCGCTTCTCGACCGAAGGCCTGCGAAGCCTGCTTCAGGGCGTCCCGGGCGCGCCCGACGTCACGACCGGCGTCTGGGTGCTCGGCGCACTGCTGGCCGCGGGCCTGCTGGTGACGCTGTGGCCGGGCCGGTCAGCCCGCCAGGAAGCTGAAGCGCACGCGCCGGACCGGGTTGTCGAGGTTGGTGTCCACTAG
This sequence comes from Amycolatopsis sp. NPDC048633, assembly GCF_040650695.1. Lineage (NCBI taxonomy): Bacteria > Bacillati > Actinomycetota > Actinomycetes > Pseudonocardiales > Pseudonocardiaceae > Amycolatopsis > Amycolatopsis sp. NPDC048633. Next base: position 25,532 of record NZ_JBEZHS010000009.1, on the reverse strand, counting down.
GCAGATCGACTGCCAGGTCCCCAGCGCCAGGACGCCGCCGAGCACCGGGACCGTCGCGTAGGGCGGCACCAGCGCCGGGAGCACGTGGTCACGGCCGTGACCCGGGCTCCCGTGCCGGTGCCGCCAGCGACCGTCGCGGGGGAGCAGTTCGTCGAGCGCGGTCACCAGGTCCTCGTCGCTGCCGGCGCCGGTCTCGAGGATCGCCAGCCCGGCGGTGGCGTGCGGGACCCAGACGTGCAGCAGCCCGTCGGTCGCGTCCGCGTCGCGCAGGAACGACTCGGCCTCGTGGGTGAGGTCGTGGACGACGGCTTCGGAGCCGGTGCGGACCTCGATCTCGGTGGAGTACATGCGCCCCAGCCTAGGGAGCGACGGGCACCTTCGCGGGTTGCCGCGTCACGACGCCGAGGCCGGTGAACGCGAACACCGCCAGGCCCGCCAGGAGCACCGCGCCGGCGAGGTACGGGACGGTGGGGGAGACCTCGTACAGGCCGGTCCCCAGCAACGGCCCGCCCATGAACGCCAGTGCACTGCTCGACCCCATCAGCCCGGCGACGGCACCCTGTTCGTCCCGGGTCGCGAGCAGCGTCGGCGCGGACATGAACCCCGGCGTGGCGAAGCCCATCCCGGCGCCGAGCACAGCCACCCCCGCGCCGAGCAGCAGCCCGCTCGAAGCGACGGCCACGACGAGCATGCCGCCGGTCATCGCCACCGCGCCCACCCGGACCAGGCGCAACGGCGTCCAGCCCAGCCGCGGCACGGCCACCACCTGGACCAGGATGATCAACCCCGCACCGGCCAGCATGACGAGGCTGGTCACGCGGCTCGTTTCCGACGCGGCCAGGTAAAGCCGGTCCTGCACCAGGAAGCCGATGGTCATGAGCACGATCGCGAGCGCGAGGTAGAGGCCGAACCCGATGGTCAGGAATGGCCACATGCGCCGGTCGAACGGGCTGACCTTCACTGTCACAGGCTGGGATTCACGCTTCGGCGGTTTCGGCAGCGCGAGCGTGATCACGACGGCGATCACGGCGAGGATCACCGGCGCCGCGTAGACCGGGACGAGCAGGTTGCCGGTCAGGCTCAGGACGCCGCCGAGCGCCGGGCCGACGGCGAGCGCGAGTCCTTGCGCCGCACCGAACATCGACATCCCGCGCACCCGTTCGTCCGGGCCCGAGGTCATGTCGGCGATGTAGGACTGCGCCGTCACCGGTGTCGCGGCCCAGGCCAGGCCGAACACGATGCCGCGGGTGAGCAGGACCGCCGCGAACAGCACCGGCCCGGCGAGGGCGCCCGACAGGCCGGCCTGGGCGACGACCGCGAACCCGAGCAGGCCGAGCATGGCGCCCGCCAAGGAGATCAGCAGGACCGGCCGGTGTCCCCGGAGCGCGGCCCGGCGGCCCCAGAACGGGCTGGCCAGCACGACGCCGGCGCCGCCGACCGCCCACACGGCACCGAGGGCCAGCTCGCTGAACCCGAACTCGCGGGCCAGCGGCGGCAGGATCGGGTTGAGCATCTGCTGGCCCGCCATCAGCCCGAAGACCGCCAGGCACACCACCAGGATCGGCCGTCTCATGCCACGTCCCGTTCGTGCTCGGTGCCGGCGCGGGGCGTGATCGACAGCAGGTCGCCGGGCTCGTCCACGGACAGCCGGTGCCAGCGGCCGGGCGGGACGATGAAGGACCGCCCGGCGGTCAGGGTGGCCACGTGTCCCTCTTCGCGCAGGTAGACGCGAAGCGCGCCGGAGAGCACGACGAGGACTTCGTGCCCCTTGGAGTGGCGTTCCCAGACGTCCGAGTGCACGGCCCGGTCGTTCTCGGCGTGGAACGCGCTGATGGTCCACAGGCTCTCGCCGTCGGTTCCCGTGAGGGCTTCCCGGCGGTGTTCGGCCGGCTCGGCGACCCCGCTCGGACGCAGCTGGATCAGGGTCTTGAACAGGTCATAGTTTTCGAACATGTTCCGAAAGTAGCATCCGGGGCGAGCGCGTGTCGAACGGCCCGGCGGGCATGATGGGGGCATGCCACGCATCGGACGGCCGCCGGCGACCTCGCGTCCGCAGATCCTCGAAGCGGCGCGGGTGATCCTCGACCGGGACGGCTGGGGGAAACTGACGATCCGCCGGCTGGCCACCGAGCTGGGGGTCGGCGCGACGACGCTGTACCACCACGTGCGCGACAAGGACGACCTGCTGGTCCAGCTGCTCGAGTACTACGCCGACCAGCTGCCGCGGCCCGAGCTGCCGGACGACCCGCGCGAGCGGATCATCGCCGCGGCGACCGTCATGCACGACTCGCTGGCCGCCTGGCCGCAGGCCGTGGAGGTCCTGACGGCCGACGACCTGCTGGGCGAATCGGCCCTGTGGATGGTCGAAGCCATCGTCGGCGGCGCCCTCGGCTGCGGCCGCACGCCCGAGCAGGCCGTCGACCTCTACCGCGGCATCTGGTACTACACGGCCGGGGAAATCCTCATCCGCGTGCGTGCCGAGCGGCGACGGGCTTCAGAAGGCCGGCCGAGCTATCGCGACACGGTGTTCGCGGGCCTGGACGAGTCCCGGTTCCCCAGCCTGGCCGCGCTCGGGAGCCGCTGGCCGGAGCTGACCGCCCGGGACACCTACGCGCCGGGGCTGCGCGCGCTCGTCGACGGGCTGCTGGCTCAGGAATCCAGGTAGCGCAACACCGCCAGCACCCGGCGGTTGTCCCCTTCGGACGGTGGCAGGCCGAGCTTGCCGAAGATCGACGTCACGTACTTTTCGACCGATCCGGCCGAGAGGAACAGTTTCGCGGCGATCGCGGAGTTCGACCGGCCTTCCGCCATCAGGCCCAGGACTTCGCGCTCCCGCGGCGTGAGCCCGCTGAGCGCGTCGGTCTGGCGCGTCGCCGAGAACAGCTGGCTGACGACTTCGGGGTCGAGCACCGTCTCGCCGTCCGCGACGCGGCGCAGCGCGTCGAGGAAGTCCGACACCTCGGCGACGCGGTCCTTGAGCAGGTAGCCGACCCCGCCCGCGCGATCGGCCAGGAGCTGGGCCGCGTACTTCGTCTCGACGTACTGGGAGAACAGCAGGATCGCGTTGCCCGGCGACTCGCGGCGCAGCGAAATCGCCGCCCGCAGGCCCTCGTCGGTGTGCGTCGGCGGCATCCGGATGTCCACAATGGACACATCGGGGGAGTGCTCCTCGACGGCGGCCCGCAGCGCGTCGGCGTCCTTCACCGCGGCGACGACCTCGTGGCCCCGGAAGGTCAGCAGCTCGACGAGACCTTGGCGCAGGATGGTCGAGTCCTCCGCGATGACGATCCGCATGCCGCGACCCTAGCGGGGCAGCGGCACCCTTGCGGTCACTTCGGTCGGACCGCCCACCGGGCTCGCGACGGTCAGCTCGCCGTCGACCGTCCGCAGCCGTTCGGCGACGCCGGCCAGGCCGCCGCCGGGGACGAGCCGCGAACCGCCCCGTCCGCGGTCGCGCACCCGCAGCCACAGGACATCCCGCTCCTCGGTGACTTCGACGTACGTCGTCGTCCCGCCGTGCTTCGCGGCGTTCGTGAGCAGCTCGGCGGCGCTGAAGTAGACGATCGTCTCCAGCGACGGCGGCGGGCGGCGCGGCAGGTCGACGGTGACCCGCGCGTCCATCCCGGACGTCGCGACCAGGGTGGCCAGCGCGACGTCGAGCCCGGCGTCGAGGGCGGCGGGGTGGATGCCGCGGGCGAGGTCGCGCAGCTCGGTCAGCGCCTGCTTCGCGTTGGCGTGGGCGGCGGTGACCAGCTGCTTGACCTGGGGGAGGTCGACGTCTTCGAGCTCGTCCTTGGCGAGCCCGAGCTTCATGGCGAGCGCGACGAGCTGGGCCTGCGCGCCGTCGTGCAGGTCGCGCTCGATGCGCCGCAGCCGCAGCGCGGCGTCCTCGACCGCCGTCGCGCGGCTCGCTTCGAGGTCCCGGACGCGTTCGGAGAGCACGCGTGCGCCGAGCAGGCCGACGACCAGCAGCCGGTCGAGCGCGGCGAAGGCGTGCGTCACCCACGGGAGCGCCACGAGCACCAGCAGCCCCGACGCCGACCAGGCGAGCGCGCCCGCCCAGTTGTCGGCGTAGATGTCGAAGACCGGCAGTGCCCGCTCGCCCAGCGGGAACCAGAAGAAGGCGAAGGGGAGCGCGGCCAGGGCGTAGAGCGTCGCGCTGACCATGGTGAACAGCTCGGCGAAGGTCAGCGGCAGCCGCAGCACCAGGTAACCGGCCGTGCGCCAGCCCGCCGGATCGCCGACGCGCGCCTTCACCCAGGCCCAGAGGCCGGGCTTGAGCTCGGGCCGGCGCGGGGCGGGCACGCTCACGCCGAGCAGCTTCCTGGCGAGGCCGCGATGGGCGGCGCCGAGGCCGCGGCCGTAGGAGATGGCGCCGGCGAGGACGAGGAATCCGAAGAGCACGGGCGTCAGCCACAGGCCGAGCGCGAGCAGGACGAGGAAGCTGGTCAGCGAGAACACGGTCAGCGGGCCGGAGAGCCACAGCCAGGCGTATTCGGCCCAGAAGTCGCGCGCGGCCAGCGGCCCGAACACCCGCCGCAGCGGGTGGGAGCGAGGGACTTCGAGGCTGGTCACGGATCCAGTCTCGCCGCGGCGGGGCTCGATGCCCATCCGGTTTTCCCCCGAGCACGGCCCGGGGAACCGGAATCAGCACGGGCCCGCGGGGGCGCCCCCCGTCTTCTACGCTACCGGCCGGCACCGACAGTTCCGGCGCCGAGAAGCCCGGCGGGGCCCGGTTGTCCACACCTCGCCGCGGACCCCGCCGGACGTCATGAACGACTCGTTGATGACGTCCGGCGCGGTGAACGGGTCGTTCACGACAACGCGGGCGCTCGGTCAGTCGCTGTCCGGGTCGTCGTCGCGGGCCTTCTGCGCCGCTTCGCGCATCTCGATGACGTCCGTCAGCCAGTCGCCCGTCTCGCGGGCGATGTCGCGGATCGCGCCGGTGATGATGCTCGCGATGTTGCCCACGTGCGTCGCGGCCGATTCGGTGATCACCTGCAGGGTGTCCTTGTCCCGTTCGAACTGACCCACCATGTCACCCTCACGCTGCTCGAAGCTGCCGGTCGGGTTCCACCGTAGTGGGAGTGGGCCGGACCTGCGGGGGAAGCGCCAGCTTGACGATCTTCTTCGCCACCGACCAGAGCTGCTTGTGCAGCGGCCCCGTGTGGTACGGCAGGCCGTACTTCTCGCAGATCGCGCGCACCTCGCCGGCGATCTCCGGGTAGCGGCGCGCCGGGATGTCCGGGAACAGGTGGTGCTCGATCTGGTGCGACAGGTTCCCGCTCATGATGTGGAACAGCGGGCTGCCGGTGATGTTCGCCGAGCCGAGGATCTGCCGCAGGTACCACTGCCCGCGCGTCTCGTTCTCGGTCTCCTCCTCGGTGAAGCTCTCGACGTCGGCGGGGAAGTGTCCGCAGAAAATGATGGAGAACGACCACAGGTTGCGGACCAGGTTCGCGGTCGCGTTGCCGGCGAAGGTCAGCGGCGCGAGCGGGCCGGTCAGCAACGGGAACAGCACGTAGTCCTTGCCGACCTGGCGCCCCGCCTTGCGGACGATCTTCTTCAGCACCGGCACGTTCTCGGCCCAGCTGCGCTCGCCCTTGACCACGCGCTCGATCTCGAGGTCGTGCAGCATCACGCCCCACTGGAAGAACAGCGCCAGCAGCGTCGCGTACACCGGGTTGCCCAGGTAGTACGGGTGCCACTTCTGGGCCGGGTCCATCCGCAGGATGCCGTAGCCGACGTCGCGGTCCTTGTCGAGGATGTTCGTGTACGTGTGGTGGATGTAGTTGTGCGAGTGCCGCCAGTTTTCGGCGGGCGCCACGGTGTCCCACTCGAAGCGCTGCGAGCTCAGCGCCGGGTCGCGCGTCCAGTCGTACTGGCCGTGCATGACGTTGTGGCCGATCTCCATGTTGTCGAGGATCTTGGCCACCGACAGCGCGCCGACGCCGGCGAGCCACGCGGGCGGGAAGAACCCGGCGAACAGCAGCGCCCGCCCGGCGACCTCCAGGCCGCGCTGCGTCTTGATGATGCCGTGGATGTAGTCGACGTCTTCCTGGCCGAGGTCGTCGACGATCCGCTGCCGCAGCGCGTCGAGCTCGCGGCCGAACTCCTCGACCTGTTCCGGGGTCAGGCGGTCCTGCAGACCGGTCATGGCAGTCTCCCTAAGCGTCGATCTCGACGTCCCCGACCGGGACGGAGATGCAGAGCTGGATTTCTTCGTCTTCTTCGCCGGAGATCTCGCCCGTCTTGGCGTTGCGGACGCGCCCGGCGGTCTTGAGCTGGGTGCAGGAGAAGCAGATGCCCATCCGGCAGCCGTGCTCCGGGGACAGGCCCGCTTCTTCGGCCTGCTCCAGCAACGGCTTCCCGGAGTTGGCGCACTCGCGCCCGCTGCGCTTGAAGCGCACCTGGCCTTCGGCGTTCTCCGTGTCGAAGGTCAACGCCGGCGGCGTGAACTCTTCGGTGTGCACGCGTTCACCCAGATGATCACGCACGGCGTCCATCAACGGCTGGGGGCCGCAGACGAACGCCTCCGCGTCGCGGTACCACGGCGCGACGGCTTCCAGGTGCTCCGGCGAGAAGAACCCGCGCAGGTCGCCGCCGTTGGCGTGGGTGTAGGCGTGGACCACCTTCAGCCCGGGGTGCCGGGCGGCGAGCTCGGCCAGCTCGGTGCGGTAGAGCGCGTCCGCCGGGCCGTTCGAGTAGTGCAGGAACACGATCTCGCCGGTGTGACCCTCGGCGGCCAGCGTGCGGGCCATGGCGAGCACCGGCGTGACGCCGCTGCCGCCGCTGATCAGCAGCACGCGGGCGGGTCGGGTGGCGGGCAGCGTGAACGTGCCGTCCGGAGTGGACAGACCGACCACCGAGCCGGCGCCGAGTGCGCGGTTCAGGTGCCCGGAGACCAGGCCCTGCTCCTTGACGGTGAACTCGAGCTCGCCGTCGTACTGCGAACCGCACGGCGAATAGCAGCGCGTGCGCCGGACGCCGTCGACCTCCACCTGCAACCGGACGTACTGCCCGGCGGTGAAGCCGGGCCACGCGCGGCTGGGCTTGACGGTGAGGGTGACGCTGTCCGGCGTCTGCTTGCGCACCGCCGTGACCAGGCCACGGATCTCGCGGCGCACCAGCATCGGGTCGACGAGCTCCAGGTAGCGGTCCATCCCGTGCGGTGTCAGCAGCGCTTCGGCCAGCGAAGCGAGGCTGCGCACCCGACGGGGGATGAGCGCCGTCATCGGAGACCTCCTCGATTACAGTGAACGACTGTACACTCAACAGTGCACTGCACGAGTGGAGCAGCTGTCAACGCAGAACGCGGAGGATGTGACGTGAGCAACGCGGTGGACATCCGTACGCTGGAGCCCGTGTCGGAAGAGCCGGTGACCCGCCAGGAGCGCAAGCAGCGCACGCGCCAGGCGTTGCTGGACACCGCCCTGGACCTGCTGGCCGAGCGCCCGTTCGCGACGCTGTCCCTGCGCGAGGTCGCGAAGGGCGCCGGCCTGGTGCCGACGGCGTTCTACCGGCACTTCGCTTCGATGGAGGAACTCGGCGTCGCGCTCGTCGAAGAAGCGACGGTCACGCTGCGCGGGATGATGCGCTCGGCGCGCAGCGACCCGGACACCTACCGGGGCATGATCAGCGCTTCGGTGGCCACCGTGCACCAGTTCGTCCGGGCCAACGAGGACCATTTCCGGTTCCTGACGCGCGAGCGCTACAGCGGTGGTCCGCTCGCCCGCGCGATCGCCGTCGAGCTGCGCATGTTCTCCGGCGACCTGGCGATCGACCTCGCCCGGTTCGCGCAGCTGCGGGCGTGGAGCACCGAAGACCTGCACATGCTGGCCGACTTGATCGTTTCCGTGATGATCACGACGATTGTCGAACTGCTGGAAGCCCGCCCAGGTGAAGACCCGAAAATCACCGGAACGGCGGAAAAACGGCTGCGCCTGATCCTGCTCGGCGTGCCCCATTGGAAAACGAGCTGAACGTTTCCCGCACGGCGCTCGTATCTTCTGGCACAACCCCGAGACTTGCGACCCACGTCACTGGGGAGTGTCGGTCCGGCGTGGTACAACCCTCGGATCGTGCCTCGCCGATGAGGAGGTCGTGTGGCCGACAGCGAACAGCATCAGCAGCTCACCGTGGGTGTGGTGACCGAGTCACGCCCCGGGGAGCGCCGGGTGGCCATGGTGCCCAAACTGGTCGGGAGGCTCGTGCAACGAGGGTTGCGCGTCCTGGTCGAACCGGGCGCCGGGTCCCGTGCGCACCTGAGTGACGACGCGTACACGCAGGCGGGCGCCGAACTCGGCGACGCCTGGGGCGCGGCCATCGTCGTGAAGGTGAACCCACCCGCGCCCGAAGAGGTCGCGAAGCTGAGCCGGGGCGCCGTCCTCGTCGGCTTCCTCGACCCGCGCGGCAACCCGGACGGGCTCGCGAAGCTCGAAGAAGCGGGTCTCAAGGCGTTCGCGATGGAGGCGGTTCCGCGGATCTCCCGGGCCCAGGCGATGGACGCGCTGTCGTCGCAGGCCAGCATCGGCGGCTACCGCGCCGTGCTGCTCGCGGCGCAGAAGCTCCCGCGCTTCTTCCCGATGCTCACCACCGCGGCGGGCACCGTGCCGCCGGCCAAGGTGCTGGTGCTCGGTGCCGGCGTCGCCGGCCTGCAGGCACTGGCCACCGCGAAGCGGCTCGGCGCCCAGACCACCGGCTACGACGTGCGGCCCGAGGTCGCCGAGCAGGTCAAGTCGCTCGGCGCGCAGTTCCTGGACCTCGGCATCGAGGCGGTCGGCGAAGGCGGGTACGCCCGCGAGCTGACGCCGGAGGAGCGCGAGGAGCAGCAGCGGCGGCTCACCGAGGCGATCACGCGGTTCGACGTCGTGATCACCACGGCGCTGGTGCCGGGCCGCAAGGCGCCGACGCTGGTCACCGCGGACGCCGTCAAGGGCATGCCGGCCGGTTCGGTCGTCATCGACCTCGCCGGCGAGACCGGCGGCAACTGCGAGCTGACCAAGCCGGGCGAGGACGTCGTGGAGCACGACGTCACCATCTCGTCCCCGCTGAACTTGCCCGCCGAAATGCCTTCGCACGCCAGCGAGCTGTACGCCCGCAACGTCACCGAGCTGCTGGAGCTGCTCGTGACGAAGGAAGGCGCGCTCGAGCTCAACTTCGAGGACGAGATCGTCGCCGGTGCCTGCGTGGCCGGGCGCGAAGGGAGCACTTCGTGAGCCCACTGGTGCAGAACCTGGCGGTGCTCGTGCTCGCCGGGTTCGTCGGCTTCGCCGTCATCTCCAAGGTGCCCAACACCCTGCACACGCCTTTGATGTCCGGCACCAACGCGATCCACGGCATCGTGCTGCTGGGCGGGCTGGTCGTGCTCGGCCTCGGCGTCGACGGCGTGTTCAACAAGATCCTGCTGGTGATCGCGATCGCCTTCGGCACGATCAACGTCGTCGGCGGCTTCCTGGTCACCGACCGGATGCTGTCGATGTTCAAGGCCAAGAAACCCGCTCCCGGTGAGGAGGACGAGAAGTGACCGACTTCGTCGCGATCCTCTACATCATCGCGTTCGCCCTCTTCATCTACGGCCTGATGGGGCTGACCGGCCCGCGCACCGCGGTCCGCGGCAACTGGATCGCCGCGGTCGGCATGGGCATCGCGGTGATCGCCACCCTGCTCACCCCGGGTATGGGCAACTGGCTGCTGATCGTCCTCGGCGTCGCGATCGGCGCGGTGGTCGGCGTGCCGTCCGCGCGCAAGGTCAAGATGACCGCGATGCCGCAGATGGTGGCGCTGTTCAACGGTGTCGGCGGCGGCGCGGTCGCGCTCATCGCGTGGGTGGAGTTCAACTCCACCGACGGCTACGCGCACGAGCCGGCCTACATCGCGATCGCGTCGTTGTTCGCCGCGATCATCGGGTCGATCTCCTTCTGGGGCTCGAACGTCGCGTTCGGCAAGCTCCAGGAGCTGATCAGCGGCCGCCCGATTTCGATGGGCAAGCTGCAGCAGCCGGTCAACGCGCTGCTCCTGCTGATCGCGCTCGCGTGCGCGGTCTTCATCGTCGCCGGCGGCGACTCGTGGCTGCTGATCGTCGGGCTGCTCGTCGCGGCGGGCATCCTCGGGCTCACCGTGGTGCTGCCGATCGGCGGCGCGGACATGCCGGTGGTGATCTCGCTGCTCAACGCGTTCACCGGGCTCTCGGCCGCGGCGATGGGCCTGGCGCTGGACAACACGGCGCTGATCGTGGCGGGCATGATCGTCGGCGCGTCCGGCTCGATCCTGACCAACCTGATGGCCAAGGCGATGAACCGGTCCATCCCGGCCATCATCGCCGGCGGTTTCGGCGGCGGCCCGGCGGTTTCGTCCGGCGGGGGTGCGAAGGAGGAGCGCCCGGTGCGCTCGACCAGCGCCGCCGACACCGCGATCCAGATGGCGTACGCCAGCAAGGTCGTCGTGGTGCCCGGCTACGGCATGGCCGTGGCGCAGGCTCAGCACACCGTCCGCGAGATGGCGAAGCTGCTGGAGAAGAAGGGCATCACGGTCGCCTACGCGATCCACCCGGTGGCCGGCCGGATGCCCGGGCACATGAACGTGCTGCTCGCCGAGGCCGACGTGCCGTACGAGCAGCTCAAGGAGATGGACGAGATCAACTCCGAGTTCGCCCAGACCGACGTCGCGCTGGTGATCGGCGCGAACGACGTCACGAACCCGGCCGCGCAGACCGACCCGAGCTCGCCGATCTACGGGATGCCGATCCTCAAGGTCAACGAGAGCCGGTCCGTGATCGTCTTGAAACGCGGGATGGCCTCCGGCTTCGCCGGGATCGACAACGACCTGTTCTACGATCCGAAGACCAGCATGCTCTTCGGGGACGCCAAGTCGTCGGTGGGCGAGATCGTGGAGGAACTCAAGGCGTTATGACGACCGGGTCGGACGTGCGTGCGGCATTCACGGATCCGGCCGAAAACCTGGCGTTCGACGAAGCGCTCCTCCGGGTTGCGCCCGGGTCACCGGTGTTGTGGCTCTGGCGCAACCCGGTCTGCGTCGTGGTGGGGCGCGGCCAGCGGATCGCGCGCGAAGTACGGGTCGAGGAGTGCGCCCGGGACGGCGTCCCGGTGCTGCGGCGGGCCAGCGGCGGCGGCACCGTGTTCCACGACCCGGGCAACCTGAACGTGACGCTGGTCCAGCCGCGGCCCACCGACCGGCCGCTGGAGATGCTCGGCAAGGTGATGAGCGCCGCCGTCGACCAGCTCGGGCTGGTGCCGCGGATCGGCGACCGCGGCTTGTTCGTCGACGACGCGAAACTGTGCGGCTTCGCGGTGTTCCGCACCAAGACCGGGCTGCTGGCCCACTCGACGCTGCTGGTCGAGACGTCGGCCACGCTGGTCGGCCGCTACCTGACGAGCGCGCCGCCGGACCCGCGGCCGCTCGACTCCCACCGCAGCCCGGTGGCGTCGCTGGCCGAGCACGGGCTGCGTCCCGGGTTCCCGTCGGTCGAGGCGGCCGTGCGGGCGGCGGCGTCGCAGATCCTCGGGACGCTGGTGCCGCGCCCGCCGTCCTCTGCCGAGCTGGCGCGACAGCGGGCGCTGCTGCACACGCGGTACCGGTACCCGTCCTGGCACGCCGACGGCGCCCAGCGCGCGGCCTGACCCCCAAACGTCGTGAAGGGCACCTTCAGGGCTTATATGTCCCTGAAGGTGCCCTTCACGGCACGTCTGTCTACTGTGGAGCTACTTCTCGGCCGCCGAGAACGTGACTCCCGGCACCTTCCGCGCCGTCGCCCGGGTGGTCTTCTTCGGCTCCGCCGTCTTGCGGGCGCGGGTGGTCTTCGCCGGCTCGGCCTTGGCCGTGGCCTTCACCGGGGCGGCCTTCGTGGTGGTCTTGGCCGCGGTCGTCTTGGCGGTCGCCGTGCGACGGCCGGCGACCGGCTTCGCCGGCTTCGTCGTCTTCGGGGTGGCCTTCGCCCGGGGCCTCTTCGCACCCGGGACGATCCGCGGCCGGCGCTTGCGGCCGCCGGTGCGGCGACCAGCGTCGGCGTAGCGCTGGAGCAGCTCGCGCAGGGCGTCGGCGTTGGCGAACGAGAGATCGATGTCGTAGTCGATGCCGTCGAGCCCGAAGCCGACCGTCTCCGCGGCGGGCTCACCCGTCAGATCGTCCAGGACCCGCACAGCCGTGTTTCTGGCCACGACAAACCTCCCGTGCTCGAACGTGTGATTCGCGTGCACCGGGTTTCGGCGACACCCCGGTGCCGCCGATAACTTGCAGCTTCGGTGACGAGGATAGCCGCTGGCTTGCGCGATCTCGCGTGGTGGTGTGCGCTGATGCCATGGCCGGACAGACTTTTGACGTAGTGGTGATCGGTGCGGGCCCGGTGGGCGAGGTGGCCGCCGAACGAGCGGCGCGCGGCGGCCTGAAGGTCGCGCTCGTCGAGAACGAGCTCTTCGGCGGCGAGTGCTCCTACTGGGCGTGCATCCCCAGCAAGGCGTTGCTGCGGCCGGGAAACCTCCTCGCCGCGGCGAAGCGGATCCCCGGCGTGCCGGTCGGCGACCGGCTCGACCCCGCCGCGGTGTTCGCGCGCCGTGACTGGTTCACCGGCAAGGGCGACGACTCGGGGCAGGTCGCGTGGGCCCGCGGGGCCGGCATCGAGCCGATCCGCGGGCACGGCGAGATCACCGGCGAGCGGGAGGTGACCGTCGGCGGCGACCGCGTGCTGACCGCACGGCACGCGGTGATCGTGTGCACCGGCAGCGTGCCGAGCAAGCCGTCGATCCCGGGGCTCGACACGATCCGGCCGTGGGGTTCGCGGGAGGCGACGTCGGCGGAGTCCGCGCCGGCCCGCCTGGGTGTCCTCGGCGGCGGCGTGGTCGGCGTCGAGATGGCGCAGGCGTTCGCGTCGCTGGGCTCGGAGGTGCACCTGGTGATCACCGGCGAGCGGCCGCTGCCGCGTAACGCCGCGTTCGCCGGCGACCTCGTGCTGCACGGGCTGCGCGAAGCCGGCGTGTACGTGCACACGGAGTCCGGGGTCGAACGGGTCGCCGCGGGTGAGTCCGGCACCGAGCTGACGCTGAAGGACGGCGAGACGGTCGTCGTCGACGAGTTCCTGGTGGCGACCGGCCGCCGTCCCGCGACCGCCGGGCTCGGCCTCGAGGCCTTCGGCGTGGAGCCGGGGCACGCGCTGGAGGTCGACGACACCGGCCGCGCGTCCGCAGTGGACGGTGGCTGGCTGTACGCGGCGGGCGACGTCACCGGCCGCGCCCCGCTGACCCACCAGGGCAAGTACGGCGCCCGCGCGGCGGGGGACACCGTCGCCGCGCTGGCCGCAGGCTCGCCGGTGTCTTCGAAGCCGTGGAGCAAGTTCACCGCGACCGCCGACCACAGCGCGGTGCCGCAGGTGGTGTTCACCGACCCGGAGGTCGCGGCCGTCGGCCTGGCGGACGCGCGTGCAGGTTCTGCCGACCGCGTCGTCGACATCGACATCGCGGTGGCGGGCTCGTCGTTGCACGCCGACGGTTACACCGGCAAGGCCCGGATGGTCGTCGACACCGAGCGGAACGTCCTGCTCGGCGTGACGTTCGTCGGCCAGGACGTCTCGGAGCTGCTGCACTCGGCGACCATCGCGATCGTCGGGGAGGTGCCGCTGGACCGGCTGTGGCACGCGGTGCCGTCGTTCCCGACGATCAGCGAGGTGTGGCTGCGGCTGCTGGAGGCCTACGGGCTCTGATCACTGAGCGGGCAGGTCCAGGGCGGCTTTCGCGGCCCGGGCCAGGCCGGGATCGTCCGGAGTGGACGGTCCCGGCGCCCAGACCGCCTGGACGACCCGCACGGACGTGCCCTCGACCCGCGAGGTGTAGGCGGCGTTGTCGAACCGCGGCGGCGGGGTGGCGCCCCACTTGCCGGTCTCGGAGGCGAGGTCGAGGATCCCGCCCCCGCCGGGCGTGTCGGCGACGGCCTTGAACGCGGCGGCCTGCGTGGCATCGGGGAACTCGACGATCCCGACGGTGACGGCGGCGCCCCGGCCGTCGACGGTGGCGGCGTAGGACGCGCGCCGGACGCCGGCGCAGCTGGTCTGCTGCAGGCTGGCCTGGGCGTCCCCGAAGGCGTGGGAAGCACACCGCTGGTCGTGATCGGCGGCGCGCAGGGCGAACTGCAGGCTCTCCGCGGGAGCGGAGGTGCTCGAAGGCGGCGGCTGGGTCGCCGGCGTGGGCGGCCCGGTGGGAGCGGCGTCGGTGTCATCACCGGAGGTGGCGACGGCGATGGCGGCGACGACCAGGGCGACGAGCAGGCCGATGGCGCCCAGGGGAAGCCACCGGACGGTCTTCGAGCTCGGGCCGGCTTCGCGAGGGGCCGGCCTCGGGGTGGGGAAGGGCCGCGGCGCGTCGGCGCTCGCGGGTTGCAGGTTGATCTGGCCGAGGGTGACGGCTTGGGGTGCGCTTTGCGCGGGCTTGGCCGGGGGTGGGCCGGTTCTTTGGGGGAAGCCGAGGTTTTCGGTGCGTTCGGTGTCGTCCGCGAGCGAAGAACCATCGTTCGGCCGGGGGGACCCCGGAAGCCGCGGCGCCTCGGCGGCGCCGGGGAAGACCGGAAGATCTTCGTGCGCGGGCGGCGGGAGTACCTCGGTGCGTTCGGATTCGGTGGGAAGAGCCGGCTCTTCCGCGCCGGGGGGATCCGCGTCCGGCCCGGGCGCGGTGGCCGGCGCCTCGACGGCGGGCTCCGGGTTTTCGGCATGAGCGGCCGCCGGTTCGGTGGGCTTCGGGTCTTCGGCTGGTGCGGGCGCCGGCTCGACTGGCGTCGAATCGTCGGTGGAGGCGGCTGGCGGTTCGGTGGGCTTCGGGTTGTCGGCGGGTGTGGGCGCCGGCTCGGCTGGCGTCGAATCGTCGGCGGAGGCGGCCGGCGGTTCGGTGGGCTTCGAGTCCTCGGCGGGAGCGGGTACCGGCTCGGGTGTGACCGAAGCCGGAGTTTTGCTTTGCCACCCGGTACCGCCCGCCGCAGCCGCAGCCGCGCTCGCCGGACCGGCCGCGCCCGCAGCAACCGCACTGGCCGCGCCCGGAACCGTCGTTCCCGCCTGGCTGGGCACCGCCGGGCCACTGTCCCAAAGGGACTCCGGCGGCGAGTCGTCCGTGAACCGGCTGAATCCCTCGCCCACGAGCACCTCGTCCGAAAATTCCGGTGCCTCCGGGGCCAGCCCGCGGATCAGCGCCCGCACCTGGTCCACCGAGCGGGGCCGGTGCGCCGTCGCCAGGGAGACCGTCGCCGCCAGCATCGTCGTCGGTGTCGGGTGCAGAACCCGGACCGGGCCCGCCAGATCGCTCGCCGGCTGGTCGACCGTCTCCACGTACGGTCCTACCGCGACGATCGTCCCCACCGGGCCCGTGCCCGGTACCAGCGAAGCGATCCGCTGCTCGCACGCCTGGGAGACGTCCAGCGCCTCCGTCGCCGGGTTGACCGCGTCGTCGTCGGCGATCAGCGGCCACCCGTCCGCTTTCCACGGCGCCCCCAGCGGGGCTTCCAGTCGCAGCGCCGGGTCCGGGAGGTCCACGCCGATCACGATGATCACACCGTGGGGCAGCAGAACCACCGCCTCGATCGGGCGTTCGGTCACCGACCCGACGCCCACCAGCGCGATCCCGCCGATGACGGTGCTTCCGCGACCGAGGGATGCCAGCGCCGCCCGGACGTCATCCGCCACCCGGGACTGCTGCCGCTCGAGGCGCACCAGTCGCACCGAAACCCCTCCCTGCTCGTCGTTCCGGGGCATCACGCTAGCGCGCGTGGCGGTAACCATCGTGCGACACGGGGAGGACGTGGCCGCGTGCCCACCGAAAGTGGTGCCCCGGGTGACTTGTGGTGTTCATGTGGCCAAACAGCACGGTTGGGGTGCAGAATGTGCTACAACGCATCGGAGGCGGCATTCGGGAGCCGCACTGAGGCCGCGCTGTAGCTCGAAGTCAGGGCGTAGGGGAAGACGTCCCTCGTCGAGCAACAAGCGGAGGTAGCAGTGAGCACCCGTGGCAGCACCCGAGGTGTGGTGTACGTCCACTCGTCGCCGTCTGCGGTGTGTCCGCACGTCGAGTGGGCTATTTCGGGCACCCTGGGTGCCCGCGTTGACCTGAAGTGGACGGCGCAGCCGGCCAGTCCGGGTCAGCTTCGCGCCGAGTGCGGCTGGCGCGCGCCCGCGGGCAGTGGCGCCAAACTGGCGTCCGCCCTCAAGGCGTGGCCGATGATTCGGTTCGAGGTCACCGAAGAGCCCAGCGCGGGCGTCGACGGCGAACGGTTCTGCTTCGCGCCCGGCCTCGGCCTGTGGCACGGGCGGACCAGCGCCAACGGCGACATCGTGGTGGGCGAAGACCAGCTGCGCGCCCTCGTCGCCATGACCCGTGGGGGTGAGTCTCTCGCGCACAAGCTCGACGAACTCCTCGCCGCGAGCTGGGACGAGGCGCTCGAGCCCTACCGCCACGCCGGTGACGGCGCGCCGGTGACCTGGCTGCACCAGGTCGGCTAGCCGCGGGACGGGGGCCGGTACGCTCAGTTGCGTGACCACCCCCGCCCCCAGCTCCCGCCAGCGCTGGCTGGTGCCCGTCGTGGTCGTGGTGCTTTCCGTGACCGTGGGCGCCGGCTTGCTCGCGCGCGAGCTCTACCGCCGTCCCGACCAGCCCGCCGACGATCCTGCCGCCTCGTCGGCCGCGCCGTCGCCGGCCACCAGCGGGGCGCCGGCCGCGGCGGGTGTCGTCCGGATGACCGACGACGCGAAGGCGCACCCCCAGTCCGACGCCGTCCGCAAGCTCCTCGAAACGTACTTCGCGGCCATCAACACCAAGCAGTACCTGCAGTGGACGGAGACCGTCAGCACCGAACGGATCGCGCGCCAGCCGATCGGTGACTGGCGGAAGGGCGTCAAGTCCACAACGGACACCGACGCGCTGGTCTACCGGATCGAGCGCGGCGCCGGCGCGTCGCTGCGGGTCCTGGTCAGCTTCACGAGCGAGCAGGACGTCGCCGACGCCCCCGCCTGGTTCCGCGAGCCCTGCATCAAATGGCGCCTCGTCCTGCCGGTGATCGCCGAGCGGACCGGGTTGAAGATCGACACCGTCGACAACGGGCCGTCGCCAGAACACGAAAAGTGCTGAACGCGAGAAGGGGCCCGGCCGAAGCCGGGCCCCTTCTCGTTTTCGTCAGTGCGTTCAGGCCGCCGGGGTGAACAGCAGCGCGGTGTTGTGCCCGCCGAAGCCGAACGAGTTGCTGATCGCCGCGGTCAGCTCGACCTTGCGCGCCTCGCCCGACACGACGTCCAGCTGCACCCGCGGGTCCAGGTCGGTCAGGTTCATCGTGGCCGGCACGAGACCGTGGTAGAGCGACAGGATCGTGATGATCGCCTCGACCGCGCCGGCACCGCCGACGAGGTGGCCGAGGGCGCCCTTCGGCGCCGTCACGACCGCGTGGTCGCCGACCGCCTTGCGGATCGCCGCCGCCTCGCCGATGTCACCGACCACAGTGGACGTCGCGTGGGCGTTCACGTGCCCGACGTCCGCGGCGGTCACGCCGGCCATCTTCATCGCCGCGCGCATCGCGGCGATCTGGCCGATGCCCTCGGGGTGGTTGCCCGTGATGTGGTAGGCGTCCGAGGTGATGCCGTGCCCGGCGATCGTCGCGTAGATCCGCGCCCCGCGGGCCTTCGCCTGGTCCGCGCGCTCCAGGATGACCACGCCGGCGCCCTCACCGAGGACGAAGCCGTCGCGGCTCGCGTCGAACGGCCGGGACGCGCTCGCCGGGTCGTCGTTGCGCGTGGACACCGTGCGGGCCTGGGCGAACCCGGCCAGCGTGATCGGGTGGATGCACGCTTCGGCACCCCCCGCGACCACGACGTCGGCGCGGCCGGAGCGGATCATCTCCACCCCGCTCGCGATGCCCTCGGCGCCGGAAGCGCAGGCCGAGGCCGGGGAGTGCACCCCGGCCCGCGCCTTCAGGTCGATGCCGACGTGCGCGGCCGGGCCGTTCGGCATCAGCATCGGCACGGTCAGCGGCGACACCTTGCGGAGACCCTGCTGGTGCAACAGATCGTTCTGGGTGAGCAGGGTGACCGGGCCACCGACGCCGGTGCCGATCGACACACCGAGGCGGTCGGGGTCGACGTCCGTGTGGTCGTCCGTCGGTTCCGCGTACCCGGCGTCGGCCCACGCCTGGCGGGCGGCGATCAGTGCGACCTGCTCGCAGCGGTCCAGCCGGCGGGCCTGCACCCGCGGGAGGACTTCCGAAGGATCGACGGCGAGGATGCCGCCGATCTTGACCGGCAGCTGCAGCTCCTCGACCCAGTCGGCCTCGATCGTCCGGATCCCGCTCCGCCCGGCCAGCAGACCGTCCCAGGTGGACGTCACGTCCCCGCCGAGCGGTGTGGTGGCGCCGAGACCGGTGATCACGACGTCGATGTTGCTCATGGGAGTCTCCTCAAGGAGGGAACAGACTTACTTGGAGTTGGCCGAGACGTAGTTGACGGCGTCGCCCACGGTCTTCAGGTTGGCGAGCTCGTCGTCCGGGATCTTGACGCCGAACTTGTCCTCGGCCTGCACGGCGATCTCGACCATCGACAGCGAGTCGATGTCCAGGTCGTCCACGAACGACTTCTCGGCGGTGACGTCGTCCTGAGCCACACCGGCCACCTCTTCGACGATCTCGGCGAGGCCGGCGAGGATCTCAGCGTTGTCAGCCATGGGGTAGTTCCCTTCTCGGTGTTTCTTGGGGCTTCTTTGAGAATTTCAGCGTGCCCTCGGGCGAGTGCCCGCGGGGAGCGTAACGGTGATCAGGGGCAGACGAACGCCTGCCCGGCGTAGGACAGGCCCGCGCCGAACCCGACCGCCAGCACCACGTCGCCGGACTTCGCCGTCCCGGCCTTGCGCATGTGGTCCAGCGCGAGGGGGATGGACGCCGACGAGGTGTTGCCGGAGTACTTGATGTCGTCGGCGACGACCATGTCTTCACGGGCGCCGTTGGCCCGCAGCTTCTTCGCGATCGCCTCGACGATGCGCAGGTTCGCCTGGTGCGGGATCAGCACGTCCACATCGGACGGCTTGAGCCCGGCGGCTTCCAGCGCCCGCAGCGCGATCGGCGCGATCTGGGTGGTCGCCCACCGGAAGACCGACTGGCCCTCCTGGTAGATGTACTTGTCGTCGCGCATGTAGATCAGGTCGACCAGGTCGCCCGCGCTGCCCCAGGTGACCGGGCCGATGCCCGGCTCGTCGGACGCGCCGACGACCGCGGCGCCCGCGCCGTCGGCGAAGATGATCGCGTTGGCCCGGTCGACCGGGTCGACCCAGTCGGTGAGCTTCTCCGCGCCGATGACGAGGACCTTCTTCGCCGAGCCGCCCCGGATCAGGTCGGAGGCGACGCCGAGGCCGTAGCAGAACCCGGCGCACGCGGCGTTGAGGTCGAACGCGCCGGGGCTCGGGATGCCGATCCGGGCCGCGACCTGGGCGGCGGCGTTCGGGATCGGCGTCGGCATCGTGCAGTTCGGCAGGATCACGGTGTCCACTTCGGACGGGTCGACACCCGCGTCGGCCAGCGCGGCGGTGCCCGCGGCGACGGCGAAGTCGGTGAGCGACTCGTCCTTCTCCGCGAACCGGCGCTCGATGATCCCGACGCGGTCGCGGATCCACTGGTCGTTGGTTTCCATGATCTGCGAAAGGTCGTCGTTGGTGACGATCTTGTCCGGCTGCGCGCTGCCGATGCCCAGCACGCGGCTGCCGCGGGAGCCGGGGTTGAGGCTCAGGGCGGGTCGGTCGGTCACGAGGCGTCCTCCTGGCGCAGCGCCGCCAGTTCGGCCGGCGTCTTCAGCGCGGTGGTAGTGGTGACGACGCCCTTGAGCTGCCGCTTGACCAGGCCGGTCAGCGTGCCCGCGGGCGCGAGTTCGACGGTGCGGGTGACACCGAGGGAGACCAGGCCGTCCATCGTCAGGTCCCAGCGGACCGACCGGGTGACCTGCGCGACCAGGCGCGCCAGGTACTCGGCCCCGCTGGTGACGACCGCACCGTCCGCGTTGGACAGCAGCGGGCGGACCGGGTCGGCCGGGGTCAGCTCGGCGGCGTGGGCGCGCAACGCCTCTTCGGCGGGCGCCATGTACTGCGTGTGGAACGCGCCGGCGACCTTGAGGGCGCGGATCTTCGTGCCTTCGAGGGGCTCGGCGACGATCTTCGCGATGGCGTCGGCGGCACCGGAGGCGACGATCTGCCCCGCTCCGTTGCGGTTCGCCGCGGTCAGGCCCCGCTCTTCCAGCCACGCGACGACCTGCTCGGGGTCCCCGAGCATGACCGCGGCCATCGACGTCGGTTCCAGCGCGCACGCCTTCGCCATCTCGGCACCGCGGACGGCGGCGAGCGCGACGGCGTCTTCGGGCTTCAGTACCCCGGCGATCGCGGCGGCGGCGAGCTCGCCGACGGAGTGGCCGGCGACCGGCGCGTCCGCGGGGACCGGCGCGGTGGCCTGGAGGTGTTCGAAGGTGAGCAGCGACAGCGCGACGATCAGCGGCTGCGCGACGGCGGTGTCCTGGATCTCGTCGGCGTCCGCCTCGGTGCCGAGGCGGAGCAGGTCGAGCCCCGCGCGCTCCGACCACAGCGCGACGCGTTCGCGGGCGCCGTCGAGGTCGAGCCAGGGCGTGAACATGCCGGGGGCCTGGGACCCCTGACCGGGAGCGAGGACTGCTGCTGTCACCCTTCAAGAGAACACGTTCACGGTGCTCCGGCGTGATGCCGACGCTGACAGTGTCTGTGCGGCGTCTTTGTCGGAACCCTCCAAAGACGCGCCGGATAACCTCGCGCGTAACCCGGATGCCTTGTCGGGTTCAATCACCTTTCGCTGTTAAGTCCATCACGTGACGGGGCTCTCGCCGAGGCGTCACCAGAGACCGCGGGCCCGCGCCAGCCGTCCCACGGTCAGCGCGATCCGCAGCACCAGCGCGTCCCGCGGGTCCGTCGCCTGGCACCCGGTCAGGTCCGCCGCCTTGCGCAGCCGGTACCGGACCGTGTTCGGGTGGACGAACAGCGTCTTCGCGCACGTCTCCAGCACGCCGCCGCTTTCGAGGTACGCCTCCACCGTGCGCTGCAGTGTGGGACCCGCCTCCTCCAACGGGCGCGCGATCGAGTCCACCAGCAGGCGCTCCGCCTCCGCGTCGCCCGCCAGCGCGCGCTCCGGCAGCAGGTCTCCCGACCGGACCGGGCGGGGTGCCCCCGGCCAGCCGACCACCGCGCGCAGCCCCGACAACGCCTCCGTCGCGCTGTGGTGCGCCTCCGCCAGTGACGGCACCGTCGGGCCCGCCACCACCGGGCCGTCGGCGAACGCCACCGACATCCGGGTGAGGATTTCGCGCTCCTTCACGCCGCCGTCGGTCGGGCCGCCGACCACGACCACCAGCCGGGAGCCCTGGACCGACAGCAGCACCGGGCGGCCGACGCGGGCCGCGCGGCTGCGGACCTCGAACACCACCGTCGGCGGGTCCTCCGACGGCGGGTTGCCGACCAGGACCGTCGCGGCCGCCGACGGTTCCCAGCCCAGCGCCGTCGCGCGCGAAAGCACCGACTCCTCCGCGTCGCCGCGGACGATCCCGTCGACGACCAGCGCCTCCAAGCGGGCATCCCACGCGCCGCGGGCTTCGGCCGCCGCCGCGTAGGAGTTCGCCGCCGCGAACGCGATTTCCCGGCCGTAGCGCAGGATTCCCTCGATCAGCGCCGCCCGTTCCGCCTCGTTCGCGGCGAACTCCGGCAGCTGCTCTTCGAACACTTCGATGGCCAGGCGCACCATGCCGACGGCCTGGCGCAGGCTGACCCACCGGGACAGCTCGGCCGGCGCGTCGCGGAAGGCCTCGGTCGTCAGCTTCAGGGCCTCCTTCGAGTCCCGGAGCCAGCTGACGAAACCGGCGGCGCCGGCCTGGGTGATCAGCAGGACGCTCGCGCGCTGGTCGGCGGGCAGCCGGGCGAACCACGTCAGCCGCCGCTCCATCACCGCGACGCTCGCGCTCGCCAGGCTGCCGGAGGCGTGCTCCAGCCGCCGGAGCGTCTTCGCGGAGAGTCCGTGGTGCTTCGGCACCTGGCGCGGGGCGGTGGTTCCATCCATGGCGGACGCGATCCTACGTGCCCGCAACTTTAGTAGCCGCCGGCGGCAACGCGCGGCGCTGTGCGGCGCGTGTACGGACTGCCTAGGATCACGCACGGGGGCAGGCCAGTAAATGAACGGGGGAACCGGAATGACCGGTTTAGAGATCGACAAGGTCTCCAAACGATTCGGCGACGTGGTCGCTTTGCACGAAATGACGTTCGACGTCCGGCCGGGCGAGCTTTTCGGCTTCGTCGGCAGCAACGGCGCCGGCAAGACCACGACCATGCGGATCGCGCTCGGCGTGCTTTCCGCCGACGGCGGTGAAGTCCGCTACGACGGCGAGCCGGTGACGCACGAAACGCGCCGCCACATCGGGTACATGCCGGAGGAACGCGGCCTCTACCCGAAGATGAAGGTGGCCGAGCAGCTCACCTACCTCGCGCGGCTGCACGGCATGCCCACCGCCGAGGCGCGGGCGTCGGTGGACAAGTGGACCGAGCGGCTCGGGGTCGCCGGCCGCCGCGACGACGAGGTGCAGAAGCTCAGCCTCGGCAACCAGCAGCGCGTCCAGCTGGCCGCGGCGCTGGTGCACGAGCCGCGGATCCTGGTGCTCGACGAGCCGTTCTCCGGCCTCGACCCGGTCGCGGTCGACGTGATGAGCCAGGTGCTGAAGGAGAAGGCCGCCGACGGCGTCCCGGTCGTGTTCTCCAGCCACCAGCTCGATCTGGTGGAGCGGCTCTGCGACCGCGTCGGGATCGTCCGGAGTGGACAGATGGTCGCCAAGGGGACCGTCGGCGAGCTGCGCGCGGGCGGCGCCGTCCGGCTGCGCGTCGACGCGCCCGACGCCACCGACGGCTGGGCCGACGGCCTCGCCGGGGTGAAGACGCTGGGCCGGACGGGCTCGGTGACCGAGCTCGAGCTGGGGGAGGGCGCCGACGACCAGGCCGTCCTCAAGGCGGCGCTGGCCACCGGGCCGGTCCGCGAGTTCGCCCGCGAGCAGCCGTCCCTGACCGAGCTGTTCCGTTCCGTCGTGACCGAGGAGGTTCACGCATGAGTACCCCGGTCCAGGACGTCCGGATGAGCCCGGCGGCGGCGGTCGGGCTGGTCGCCTCCCGCGAGATCAGCACCCGCGTGAAGTCGAAGGCCTTCCGCGTCGCCACCGTCGTCATGCTGCTGCTGATCGTGATCGGCATCG
This sequence comes from Amycolatopsis sp. NPDC048633, assembly GCF_040650695.1. Lineage (NCBI taxonomy): Bacteria > Bacillati > Actinomycetota > Actinomycetes > Pseudonocardiales > Pseudonocardiaceae > Amycolatopsis > Amycolatopsis sp. NPDC048633. The sequence continues at coordinate 2,275 of NZ_JBEZHS010000009.1, read as the reverse complement.
TGCTGCTCAAGCTGATCTCGGGCGGCAGCGGAGCCGACTCGACCGTCGGCTACACCCCGGCGACCGCCCCGCTCTCGGCGCCGCTGCAGGCCGGCGGGCAGACGGTCGACGAGAAGATCGACGTCACCCAGGTCGCCGACGAAGCCGACGGCCGCGCGAAGCTGGCCGACGGCTCGATCGACGCGCTGCTCACCGGCGACGGCAAGACCGTGCACGTCCAGGTGAAGAAGGACCTCGACGGCAAGCTGGCCAACGTCCTGCAGCTGCTGTCCCAGCAGGTGGCGATCGACCAGCAGATCACGGCGCTGGGCGGTGACCCGGCGCGGTTCAAGGCCGCGGTCGCGTCGGCGAAGTTCATCGAGGACACGCCGCTGGAGCAGCCCTACGACTACAACGGCGCGCAGCTGGGGCTCGGCATCGCCGCCGGCATCCTGATCTACCTGTCGCTGATGATCAACGGCCAGACCGTGGCGCAGGGCGTCGTCGAGGAGAAGACGTCGCGGGTCGTCGAGCTGCTGCTGTCGACGATCAAGCCGTGGCAGCTGATGGCCGGCAAGGTGCTCGGCATCGGCGTCGTGGGACTGATCCAGATGGTGGTCATCGGCGTCGGTGGCCTGGTCACCGTCGCCGCGACCGGGGCACTACCGGATCTTTCGCTTTCGTCGGCCATCGGCACCGTCGTCTGGCTGATCGTCTGGTACCTGCTCGGGTTCTTCATGTACTCGATCGTGTTCGCCGCGCTGGGCGCCCTGGTTTCGCGCCAGGAAGACGTCGGTGGCGCGACGATGCCGGCGCTGATGTTCGTGATCGCCGGGTACGTGATCGGTATTTCGGTGCTGCCGTCGAACCCGAGCAGCACGTTCGTCGAGGTGCTTTCCGTGATTCCGGTGTTCTCGCCGACGCTGATGCCGATCCGGCTGGCGATGGGTGGGGTCCCCGTGTGGGAAGCCGCGTTGTCGGTGGTGCTGGTGGTGCTGATGATTCCGGGGCTGATCTGGCTGGCCGCGCGGATCTACCGGAACGCGGTCATGCGCACCGGCGCGAAGGTGAAGCTGCGCGACGCCCTGCGCGCCGCCTGAGGTTTTACCGCTGTCAACCGGCCCTCGAGTGCTCCGGCACCCGAGGGCCGGTTTTTGCGTGGAGCAGCGTGAGTCCCCCAAATGCTCGAGGCCGCCCGGCGCTTGCGGTTTACGCTGCGCCGGACGGCCTCGTCTCCCCGGTCCCCACCGGTAGAACCAGTATGGCCGCCGGTGATCTTTCCGCGCCAGTCGTCTCACTCGATCGTGGGGCGCACGAGTTGCCGCCGCTGGGTACCTGATCAACGATCCGGTGCACAACAGCGCGCACCACCCGAATCGCGGCGCGATTCGGTGCGGAACACCAAGAGGGAGTCGTCATGGGCCAGCAACTGAAGGACGGGCTCGGGCAAGCGTGGAACCTGGTGGCCACGTTCGTTCCGAAACTCGTCGGTTTCCTGATCATCCTGCTGATCGGCTGGCTGATCGCGAAGGCGATCTCGAAAGGGCTGAGCCTGGTCCTCGGAAAGGTCGGGTTCGGCAAGCTGATCGAGAAGACCGGCCTTTCCGGCAGCATCGGCCAGCAGAAGATCGACGCGGCCGGAATTCTCGTGAAACTGGTCTACTACTTCGTTCTGCTGATCGCGCTGCAGCTGGCGTTCGGCGTGTTCGGGCCGACCAACCCGGTCAGTCAGCTGCTCAACGACATCATCGCGTTCCTGCCGCGGATCGTGGTCGCGCTGGTGCTGATCGTGGTCGCGGCGGCCATCGCGAAGGTCGTGCGTGACGTCGTCTCGTCGGCGATGTCGGGCCGCCCGGCCGGTCGCTACCTGGCCACCGGCGCCTACTGGCTGATCATGGCGTTCGGCATCATCGCCGCGCTCGGCCAGGTGAACATCGCGACCGCCATCACCGGCCCGGTGCTGATCGCCGTGCTGGCCACCATCGGCGGCGTCATCGTCGTCGGCTTCGGCGGCGGCCTGATCAAGCCGGCGCAGGATCGCTGGCGCGGCTGGATGGCGAACATGCAGCAGCAGCTGGCCGAGACGCCGGCGCAGCGGACCGGCGAGATGGGCACGAGCGCGCCCCCGCGGGTGCCGGTCGGCGCCGACAACACCCCGACCCCGCCGGCGGGCACCCCGCGCCCGCAGATGTGAGCAGTCCAGGCCCGGCGGCGCTCGCGAGGCAGGAGGTCTTCGCGCCGGCCCCCAGCGTCGGCGTGCCGATTCCGTCGAGGTTCTTCTTCGCCGTGTTCTTGC
>NZ_JBEZHS010000008.1:0-263619 GCF_040650695.1 Amycolatopsis sp. NPDC048633 | reverse complement strand
ACGATGATAACCTCCAAAAAATAAAAATAATCTTTTTTATTATGAGGTTGGCTATCGATTTCACATGTGGGGGCCGCGGAGGTCCCGAATGAGTCATTCGCGACCTCCGCGGCCCCGTCAGGCGTGGACGGCCTCGAGTGCCCGGGGCTGGAGCCGGTCGAGGTCGGCACGCGACAGGTGCGGCCGCCCGCCCGCGTGCTCGGTCGTGGCCGCGGCTGCCGCGACCGCCAGGCACGCCGCCGTCTCCAGCGGACGACGGCGGGTCAGCGCCGCGGTCAGGGCCGCCACCAGCGCGTCCCCGGCCCCGGTGGGGTCGACGACCTCGGTTTCGACGTGCGGCACGAACCACGACTCCGCCCGGCCGGCGAACAGGTTCCCCTGCCCGGCCACCTCGAGCACGACCACCGATGGCCCGCGCCGCCGCAGGTCCGCCGCGGCGCGGGCCGCGCTCGCGACGTCGTCCACCGGCTGCCCGGTGAGCAGCTCGGCCTCGCGGTCGCCGGCGCGCACGACGTCGGCGAGCGCGAGGAGCTCCGTGGCGAAAGTGCCGTCTCCGGGGACGCCGTCGAGGACGACCCGCGTGCCCGCGGTGTGCGCGAGCCGGGCCGCCAGCAACGCCGCCGGGGCGGGCTGCTGCAGCTGGACGATCAGGGATCCGGCCGCCGAGATCGGGGCGGCCGCGGCGAAGACGTCCGTCTCGGTCACCAGCGTCGCGTCCGGGACGTGCTCGAGGTAACGGCGGCGGCCCCGGTCGTCGACCACGTCGACGATGAGCGCCGTCTCGGTGTCCGGCCGGCGGACCACGTGCGTGGTGCCGATCCGGTCGGCCCGGGCGCGGGCGCGCAGCGCGTCACCGGCGGCGTCCTGCCCGACGACGCCGACCAGCGACACCGCCACGCCGAGCTGGCTCAGCGCAACGGCCTGGTGGGCGCCCTTCCCGCCGAGCAGCTCCGGCCGCTGGGTCACCGACGCTTCGGGGACCTCGACCACCAGGTCGCGGGCGATCTGCCCGACCACCACGACTTCGCTGAACATCACCGGTACCGCCGGTCCATGGGGCCTCCTCGGTCGACGAAGATCGGCTACCCCGGCCCGGACCAGGCCCAAACCGCTCGATCGGGTCGTGCGGGCTCGTGACCGGGTGATCCGCCGTTGCGCCGGACGGACGCGCCGGTTCGTCCGGCGTCCGGATGTGGATCACCGCGACATCGGGTAAATCAATAGGACGAAGACCCGGTGGAAGAGAGGTTCGGGTGACCGAGACACTGATGAACGCGGCGGACCGGTGGAGACCGCTGACGGAGTTGCTGCAGGCACTGCTGGAGCGGATCACCGGCGAGCTGCCGGGATGCCTCGGCGCGGGCCTCACGATCGGCTACGGCGGCCGGCCGTCGCGCGTGCTGGCCGCCGCGGGCGTCGCCGCCGACCTGCTGCCGGCCCAGCTGGCGCACGGGGGCCCGGTCCCCGTCGCGGCCGGCACCGGTGAGCCGGTGACGACGGACGACCTCTTCGCCGACGAACGCTGGCCCGGGCTCACCCGCGAGGCCGTGTTCGCGGGCCACCCGCGGCTCGCCGGGGTCCGCGGCGCGGCCGCCCTGCCCGGCTTCTGGGACGACAGCAGCGCGTTCGTGCTGTCCGCGATGTTCGACCGGCCGCCCGGCGCCGAGATCGTCGCGATCCTGCGCCGGTACGAGAAGCTCACCGAGATGACCCTGGTCGTCGCCGAGACCGCCACCACCGGCGACCCGGACCAGACGCTGGACCTGCTGGCCTCCCGCGCCGCCATCGAGCAGGCGAAAGGCGCGGTCATGGCGGTCCGGCGGTGTTCCCCGGACGAGGCCTGGCAGACGCTGCGCCGCGCCAGCCAGGAGTTCAACGTGAAGGTCCGCGAGCTGGCCGTCGCGCTGGTCGAGCACCTCGGGGGCCGGCACGCGCCCGAGGCCGGTGGCGTGCCGGAGATCCGGCCCGGCGCCCCGGCCCGGCACGCGGCCGAGCGGCTCTGGTCGGCGTTCACCGCGGAATAGGGCGTTTCCGTTCCGGCGGTTTGGGTATCAAGACCCCGACCTTGATCACCCCGCTGCGACGCCGGCCCCGCGCCGGCGCGGAAGGCCTGCCGAACCCGTGTCCCCTGTCACCCCGGTTCCCACCCGGTCCGCGCCGCTCACGGCGCGCCGGACGGAGTACCGCCCCGGCCTGCTGGTGCTGACCTTCGCCGGCGAGATCGACACCCTGACCCTGCCGATCCTGAAGCACGAGCTGGCGGCGTCCCCACCGGGCACGACGGTGGTGGACCTGACCCAGGTGGCGTTCCTCGGCCTGGCCGGCGCCCGCGTCCTGGCGGCGGCCGCGGAGCTCGCGGCTGCCGACGGCGGGCGGTTCGGGGTGGTGGCGAACAGCCGGACCCTGGCGCGGCTGTTCCGGATCACGGGACTGGCCGCGGTGGTCCCGATGTTCGCTTCGCTCTCGGACGCGCTGCGGGAGCTGTTGTCGGCGGGGATGCAGAACGCGGCCTGCTGAGCACGCCGTGCTCAGTGCGGTGCCCAGCGGGCGACGAGGACGCCGGCGTCCGACCGCAGCTCGCCCGTCCCGTGGCCGACGACGGCACGGGTCAGCAGCCGCGCGGTCTCCGGCGGCAGCGTCCCGTCCGCGAGGTAGCCGGCCACCCGCTCCCGCCCGAACGGCGTCCCGGACCGGTCGGCCGTCTCGGCCAGGCCGTGCGAGTACAGCGCGAGCACGTCACCGGGCCGCAGCCGCACCTCCTCGGCGTGGGGCGGCCGCTCGTCGGTGCGGAACGGCGTCGCGGCGGGACCGGGATCCGGCAGTGCCCGGCCGTCGCGGACGATCAGCGGTGCCGGGTGCCCGGCGGCCAGCCAGCGCAGCGCGCCGGTCCGCAGGTCCAGCTCCGCGAGCACCCCGGAGACGACCGTCGCCGAGCCCGCCAGCTCGCGGCCGACGGCGGTGTACTGCTCCCCGAGCGAAGCCCCGTCGCGTCGCGCCGCCCGGTAGGCCGAGAGGGCGTTGACCACCGCGTAGCTCGCCCCGTCCGTGCGCGGGCCCGCGTCGAACATCGCCAGCCGCGCCCGTCGTTCCGAGAGCGCGTAGTCGAACACCACCCCGCACAGGTCGTACGCCGGCTGGACGCTCGCGCCGACGACCACGCTGCCGGTCGCGCCGGTCAGCGGCGGCAGGCTCTGCCACAGCAGTTCGGCGGGGGAGGCGCGGTGCTGCCGGCGCCGCCGCACGTCGAGACCGTCGCCGTACCGGGTCGTGACCGTTACGAGGTGGCCGAGCAGGGTCGCCAGCCAGTGGCACTGCTCCCGCAGCGCCGGGTCGTCCGGGTCGGCGCCGTCGGTCGGCACGATCTCCAGCACCCCGAGCCGCTCGACGCCGTCGAGCAGCACCGTCCACAGGGTGGGGTCGGGCCCGTCCCGCGTCACGGCGGTCCCCGCGCGGCGGAAGACGTCCCCGGCGACGCTCGTCTCGATGTCCAGCTCCCCGGCGGCCTCCGCGCGCAGCGGCACGAGCGTCCGCTGGTCGTAGTCGGCGAGGTAGATGCCGATCCGGAGGTCGAGCGCGCGGCCGGCTTCGGCGACGACGGCGGGCAGCCGCTCGGGCGGCGCGCGGTGAGCGCCTTCGAGCAGGTCGACGAGCGCCTTCAGCGGGCCGTGCAGCGGCTTCCCGTCGCGGGCCGAATGGCTGTAGGGCGCGCGGGGCGGGCCAGCCAGCTCGTCGAGCCGCTCGTTGACGGCGTGGGCCGTCATGTCGCGGTCGACCCGGGGCAGGGTGGTCAGCCCGTTGAGGTAGGCGTCCAGCTCCAGCAGGCTCTGGCTGCCGCCGAGCGCGAAGTAGCGCATCCACAGCTGTTCCGGCGTCAGCCGGCTCCGCGCGAAGCAGGCGGCGAGCAGCCGCTGCTGTTCCTTCTCGGGCAAGAAGCGCATCGGCGGCTCACTCTCCCCGTCGCGCGGGGGCGAGCAGGTCCGCGGCGGCCTCGGCCGGGCTGTGGGCGCCGGCGCGTGCCAGCGCCAGCAGGCGGTCGAAGGCGGCGTCCTCGTCGAAGCCGTCGCGGCCCATCAGGAACCCCTTCGCCATGGTGACCGCGTCACGGTCGCGGAGGGTGTTCTTGAACCGCTCGCTGAAGCGGCTCGCCCGCTCGTACGCGCGGGCGTTGGCGACGAGGACCGCGGCCCGGCCGGCGAACGTCGCGAGCGTCTCCTCGTCGGAGCGGCTGAAGGCGCGGGACTCCGTCGCGTAGATCTTGATGGCGCCCAGGCAGCCGTCTTCGGTGACGAGCGGCGTGGTCAGCACCGAGCGCAGTCCCGCGTCGCCGGCCGCGGCGCACCACCGCGGCCAGCGCCGCTCGGCGGTGACGTCGTCGATCCGCATCGGCGCGCACTCCGCGAGCGCGCTCAGGCAGGGGCCTTCGCCCAGCTGGTACTGCAAGGTATCGGCGTCGCGCACCTGCGGGCCGGACGCGCTCGTCGTGGCGGGCCGGCCCTCGTCGTCGACGAGCGTCACCCCGGCACCCGCCGCGGAGGCGATCGTCGTCGCGGCGAGCGAGACGATCAGCTCGAGCACCGAATCGACGGTCTCCCGCGAGAGCAGCAGGCCCGACATCCGCGCCGCGACCCCCGCCAGCTCACCGTCCAGCGGTAGCTCAGCCGCCTCGTCCGTCGCCATGGCCGCTGATTACCAAGCGGAGGCCGCCGTCAAACCTGCCCTGACCCGGGGACATGGGTCCGCGTGAAGTGGGTACCCGGACACTCGCGTCCCAGCGGGAGGAGTGGACATGGAACTGCCGGAGGCCACCGCGACGGCTTCACCGTTGCTCGACGACGTCACCGGGGCGCTCGAGGCCCTGACCGCCGTCCTGCGGCAGGAGGATGATTTCCGGATCCTGCTGCGGCACGTGTGCCTGCAGGTGCGCCACGCGGTCCCGGGAGTGGACGAGGCATCGATCACGCTGGTGAGCGGCGACGAGCCGCACACGGCGTCCGCGACCGCCGCCATCGTGGGCGAGCTCGACCACGACCAGTACGTCCTCGGCGACGGCCCGTGCCTGGAGTCGGTCCGCAGCGGCAAGATCGTCCGCACGTCGGTGTCCGACGCGCTGGAGCGCTGGCCGTCGTTCGCGAGCGGCGCCCGGGAAGCGGGTTTCGGGAGCTTCCTCGCCGCGCCGCTGGTGGCGGACGAGGAGTACTCCGGCGCGATCAACTGCTACGGGCGCCAGGACGACGGTTTCGAGGAGATCGAAGCCCAGCTGCTCGAGCTGTACACGGCCGCGGTGGAAGCGGTGTTCCGCATGTACCACCGCTACGCACAGGCCCGCGAGACGGCCGAGCACCTGCGGACGGCGCTGACGTCGCGCGCGGTCATCGACCAGGCCAAGGGCATGCTGATGGCGATCCGCCGGGTGGACGCCGACGGCGCGTTCGCCCTCCTCGTCGAGCAGTCCCAGCGGGAGAACGTGAAACTGCGCGAAGTCGCGGAACAATTCGTCGCGCGGGTGGTGTCCAGTGGCGTGGTGTGAATTCGATTGACGCCGGTGCGGGGCTGGTGCACGATGAATGCACATCACTTCGACGGGAGCAAAGTCATGGCGAGCACGGGGGAAGGCGTCACGTGGTTTTCCTGCGCGTGGCTCGCCTGCCTGCTTTGTGGTGCCGGCTCCTCGCCGTGACGGGAAACCGTCAGGTCACGGAGCCGCCCCTCGGGAAACCGAACCGGGCGGCTTTTTTCTTTGTATTCCTTATCGGCGCGCTGAGGCAGCGGAACTACCATTCAAATCCACCTGGCCCACGTTGGAAGGGTTTTCGGGGTGGTGGCTGACGGTCAACAGGTGGTTAACCGTGATCGTCACCTCGTCTCCCAGCCCGTGGACTGGACAGTCAGCTGGGTGGCCTCGAAGAGTTCACGGAGGAGTGGCAGCGGGGCGGACGCGAGGTTCACGGCGAGGTAGGGCAGGACCTCCAGCAGGCCCAGATCGGACTCGGTCGGGATGGCGGGCTGGTCAGCCCCAGCTTCGTCGAGGTGGGTGATCGCCGCGAGTCAGATCTTCTTCTGGCGCTCGAGCTCGTTGTAGCTCTCGCGCAGCCCTTGCGTGAACGGGTTGTCAGGATCTCCCTGGCGTGCCTGCCGCAGGATCGACTTCTGCTGCTGATCGGCGTTCGCGATCGCCTTCTCCTGGCGTTGCGGCGAGAGTTGGTCAGGTCATCGCGTGAAGCCCACGAAGGACCCGCTCCATGAAGTCGATGCTGGGACGATCGCCTGGGGTCAGCTGCGTGTCCTGGACTGCCACCAGACCACGGTCGGCGAGGTCGGACACCAGGACCCGTGCGACGCCCAGGGGAATTCGTCGATACGCGGCGATTTCCGCGACCGATTGCGACGAGCGGCACAGGAGGCAGATTGCGGCCTCTTCCCGGGAGCAGCCGTGCTCCGGAGCACGGCCTCGCTCGGTTGCCGCAATGAGCGTTTCGACGGGGAGCGTGCGCGTCGGCCGCGTACGTCCATGGGTGCGGAAGTACGGGCGGACAAGGTCTGCCGTGCCCGGGTCGAGCCCTAACGCCGGCTCCACTTCGGCTCCTCACTGCATTGACGACTGTCGAAATTATTTGTCGGTCGACCATCGTCGGCAATCGTCCGAACGGGTAAAGAGCTGGTAACAGTCGGTGGCTTCGTCGTCTGCTCGCGACATCCAGGAAGCTGCACCATTTGGTCGACGCGCCGCAGCATTGTCGCCGTCAGCTTGGCTGCTGGCGGTGTTCACCCCAAGGCTTTGCGAACCGGTCCAAGTCACGCCGAGCTCGGTAGCCGCGGCGACGCCGAGGTCCGGCATACCCGCGATCGCCGCCCGCGAGCAGTGTCCGGCCCAGCCGCTGGTCAGCACGGCTGGGGGACCCGGACATCGCGCTGTGGTCGGTCGTGGGCGTGATCGTGTGGCAGTTCGCCGGCTACTCGATGGTGATCTTCCTGGCCGGGCTGCAGTCGATTCCGCGCGAGATCCACGAGGCGGCCGCGATCGACGGGGCCGGGGCGGTCCGGCGGTTCTGGTCGGTGACGCGGCCGTTGCTCGCGCCGGCGTTCACGATCAACCTGATGCTCTCGATCATCGGCGGGATCAAGCTGTTCGACCAGGTGTATGCGCTCACCGGCGGCGGTCCTGGTCACGCGACTGACACGCTGTCGACGTTGATCTACAAGGACGCCTTCACGCTGGGGGAGTTCGGGTACAGCATCGCGCTGGCGGTGGTGTTGACGATCATCGTGTCGGTGGCCTCGACGGGGCAGTACCTCGGGTTGTCGCGGGCCGAGAAGGCCGTGTCGTGAACCGCTATCGCGGCCGGACGTTGACGCTGGAACTGGTGATGATCGCCGTCGGGCTGGTCTTCGCGTTCCCGGTCTACGTGCTGGTGAACCTGGCCATCCGGCAGCCTCGCAGCGGCGGCGGGGTGCTGCTGCACGTCCCCCGCTTGACCCGGCTTCAGCGGTCTCGGCGTGGAGTTCGTCGCTGCCCGTGCCCTCGCCGGGAGACGCTTGGTGGCGTCGTTCGACGCGAGGCGTGCGGCGCGGTCATTGCGGGGGAGTTCGCGGAAGGTCCTGGGGCGGCGGCAGTCTCGGGGGAGGAAAGCTGTCGCCGGTCCCAGGCCCGCGGCGGGTGCCGCAATGCCGATGTCGACCAGGCGATCCCGGCTGTTACGACGTCGACGCCCCGCCGAGGGCGCCCGGGAACGCGTGCCGTGCCGGGATTTCGTCGCTGAGGGCGTCTTCGACGGCAAGGCAGGCGGTGCGCCGGTCTCGCCCCCTACGCGAGCCCGGCGCACCGTATGCCCTGGTGGAGTCCGCGCACACCGGTGAACCCGCACCTCAGCGTTCCGTGACGAGGTTGCAGATCATGAACACCCGACCGGGGGATGTTCGACAACCTCGCGAGATGTCGGCCCGCGCCACTCTTTGCCGACTTTCTGCAGGTAGACCGGGGTAACGCGTCAGTGACGGAGCACCAGGGATGCTGGTCAGCGCACCGCAGTGGGGATGTCAGGTCGGGTCGGGTGCGTAGAACTTGGTGGTGGCCTCGACCGCGGCCGCGACGTGCTCCGGTTCGCCACCGGCGGCCAGGTGGGCCTGGCCCCAGGCCGCAGCGCTGCGCCGGATGAACTCGCGCTCTTCGGGCGACTTCTGGACCGCCTCGTGGTCGGTGGTCTCGCCACCGGCCAACAGCCGGGCTCGTGCTGGACGGTGGTGTCGAGGTGCCCATTCGGAGAGGCGGCCACGTCGCGCCGGTGGCTGTGCCACCGCCGGTGCGCACGCGTGCCCTGCTCGATGGCCTCGGCAACCAGGGCAGGGTATGGATCACTGGGTACCAACCGTGGCTGGCGTCGGCCCTGGGGCGGTTGGTCGCGGCTGAGTTCGTCGCCACGACCTCCCCGCGTCCGCTACTGGTCGAGGTTCTCGAGGGTGACGTCGTCGATCCTCGCCCAGGTGGCCTGGTTGCCCGCCGCCCACACTCCTGCGTAGATGTCGGCCTCGGCGACCGATGAGGTGAACTCGACGCTGACGCGCTGGTACGCGGGCAGTCGGCTGAACTTCTGCTCGACGCGGAACGTGCCGTTCCGAACGCCGAAGTAGCCATCCGATGTCGTGGCCGAGCTCTGTATCCAACCGCTGAGCCGGTACCGGGCGCCCGGCCGGAGGACCACGTGCTGGGCGAGTTCGTTCCAGCCCGAGGTGTTGTGGACCCAGCCGTTGTTCTTGCCTGAGCGGGCGTTGCCGAGTCCGCGGTCGACGCCGGCATTGCCGGCACCGCGCCACGGCCCGAGCGCTGGGTCTTCGAAGTCGCCGTCCTGCGCGATGTTCGTGCTCGGTGGGAGCCCGGTCAGGGGAAACCGCAGCAGCTTGACGTGGTAGGGGTCCCACTCCGACATCGCGAAGTAGAGTTCGGACTCGCTCGACGGATGGAGGTAGGACCCGTAGAGCCCGGGGTGGTCGGCTCCTCGGGCGACGACGGTCCCTCCGCTCCACGGGCCAGTCGGTCCCGGCGCGGTGCGCAGCACAATGGCCGAGCGGCTCTCGTCGAGGTGCAGAGCCACCCAGGCGCCGAGAAAAGTGTTGTATTGGACGGAAAGTTCGCCGACTTGCCCGGCCATGACCGGGATCGCCTCGTCTGCCGTGCCGGTCCGCCAGCCGGAGGCGGTCCAGTATTCGTAGTCGTCGATGGTAAGGAGTGACGTTTCCGCAACGCGTGCCAGGTAGCCGTCACCCAGGCGGCCGTTGGGTGTGCCGAAGAGGTACACGAACCCGTCGCGGTGAGCGAACGCGCCCAGCTGGAACCGAGCGCTGCCGCCGGTGTTCGGCCATCGCGTCACCGCGTCCTTGGCCCAGGTGACGCCCCCGTCGTCGGAATAGGCGAGACCTGCGTAGTTCGTCGTCCAGCGGCCACCGGTCGCCCAGCTGCGCACCGACATGTAGTGCAGGTAGTCGCGGCCACCCACGCTGATGCCCGCGGTGGGGATCACCGTCACTTCGGAAACCGTGGGATCGCGACCGAGCAGCTGTTTGGCGTGTCCGGGACGGTCGGTGACCATACTGTCGATGCCGAGACCGTCGGTGAGTTCGGTGTCGGTGGAGTGGGCGAGTGTGGTGAACCGCCAGTCCGCGGAGTCCGGTCCCGCGCCGTGCCCGCCCCAGCCTTCTCCGTACGTGTCGCCGAACGCTATCGCGGTCCGGCCGCGGCTGTCCCGCCACATCACTCCGAGGTCGGTGCCGTGCACGCCGAAACGTTCTCCGGTGTGGTTGAAATCGTTGCCGCCTTGTCCGGCGACAAGGGAAACGGTAGTCGCAACCGGGATAGGCTGACTCGACTCCGCATTGGGCCCGCCGGAGAAGAGAATAATGGTGGCCGGCAACAAATTCTTCCACGACAGATTCATGGTTCCTCCCGAGCGGGTGGTCCCGCGAGATGCGGGACCACCCTGGTTCCCGTCCGGTCAGGCCACCCACACGCAGGGGAAGCCCATGTCGATGAAGTTGCCGCTCTGCTCCTTCCAGCCGTGCGCGCACAGCCACGTGGAGCCGACCCCGTTCGCGGAGATGGAGGGGTCCTGCTTCGAGGGGCTGTTACGGAAGGAAATGCCCGGGCCCCAGAGGTCGACGTGCCCGTAGTAGCCGAAGCCGGTTGCGCTGGCGTAGTAGCCGTTCTTGTCGCCGTCGTAGCCGACACAGACCTGCCGGTCGCAGGCGGTCGCTTCGAGGACGGGTGCCTGCGCCTGGGCCGGTGCGCCGGCGAGGAGGGTGGGCACCGCCGCCGCGGCGGCGAGCGTTGCTGCTTGCAGAGTCCTGCGGAGTCTCATTTCGATGTTCCTTTCCTGAGCGATCCGTCACTTTGCCGGGCATCCAGGTGTGGGTAGTGCTCGGAAGCCGCTTTCCCGGTCTACTGCGATCGGGTTGTTCACCGTCGGAAGACGGACCATGAACATCAAACGGTGTACAACGGTCCCTACGTCGCCAGGGCACTTAGGGGAGTGGAATGCCGCGTCGGGAAAGTCCTTTGGCTGGTGGGAACAGCAGCTTGCGGCGCTTCGCGGGAGACCTGAGGCTGTTGCGGGAGAAGGCGGGCCAGCCCACTTATCGGACTCTCGCTGCCAGCGCGCATTGTTCTGCCGCCGCATTGTCGGAAGCTGCGAGCGGCCGGAAGTTGCCGAGCCTGCAGATCACACTCGCCTACGTGCGTGGCTGTGAGGGGGACGTGGCGGAGTGGGAGCAGCGATGGCACGAGCTTGCCGTGGCACTGGCCGTGTCACCGGTCCAGGACGACATCGAAGCGCCGTACTCGGGATTGGCCACGTTCCAAGAGAAGGACGCCGCGCGGTTCTTCGGTCGCGAGCAGCTGGTGCGCGACATCGAAGCGAAGTTGCGCAGCCGGCGGTTCCTCGGGGTGTTCGGCGCCTCCGGCGCGGGCAAGTCCTCGGTTCTGCGTGCCGGGCTGCTGCCACGTCTTGAGCACGCGCTCGTCTTCACGCCGGGCGGGGAACCCGTGGAAGAGCTGGCCGTCCAGCTCGCCGCCATGCTCGACCGTCCGGTCGGTTCGTTGCGTGAGGAGTTGATGGCCGACGCGCGCGCCCTGTACCGAACCGTCCGGCGCCCGGGCGAGGAGGACCCCGAACTGGTCATCGTTGTCGACCAGTTCGAGGAGCTCTTCACACATTGTCAAGACGAGGCGGAACGCACCCGGTTCCTCGACCTGCTCGTCACCGCCGCGGAGGCGCCGAGCAGCAGATGCCGTGTTCTCATCGGCGTCCGAGCTGACTTCTACGTCCACTGCGCCAGACATGCCCGGCTCGTCGAGGCGCTGCGAGAAGCGCAGATCACCGTCGGGCCGATGAGCGCGGCCGAGTTGCGCAGCGCGATCGTGCAGCCTGCGTTGCGCGTCGGCTGCGCCGTCGAGGGCTCGTTGCTCGCCACCTTGATCGCCGAGGCCGACGGAGATGTCGGGGCGTTGCCGCTGCTGTCCCATGTGCTGCTTGAGACCTGGAAGCGAAGACGAGGCACCACACTGACGATCGCCGGGTACCAGGTGGCGGGTGGGATCACCGGTGCCCTTGCCCGTACGGCCGACGCCGTATATGGCAACTTCGATGACGAACAGCGTCGAACGGTCAGGCCGCTCCTGGCGAGGTTGACGACGGCGGGCGTCGGCTCGCTCGACGTGAAGCGCCGGGTCCCCGTCACGGAACTCGACTTGACGCCAGTCGGCCGGTTCGTCGTCGATCAGCTGATCGAGGCCCGTCTGCTCACCCGCGACCGCGACACGCTCGAACTGACCCACGAAGCGCTCATCCAGGGCTGGCCCCGGCTTCGCGACTGGCTTGCCGATGACCGGGAAGGTCTGCGCATCCACCGCAGGATCATCGATGCGGCGCGGATCTGGGACTCGCTCGAGCGGGACCCAGGTGCGCTTTATCGTGGGGCTTCACTCGAAGCAGGCCGTGAGTGGGCGGGCCGGCCGGGTAGCGCGGTGAACGCGCTCGAACGAGAGTTCCTCGAAGCGAGTGAGGCGGCAGCGGGCCGGGAGCTGGCCATGGCACAAAAGCATGCGTTGCGCGCACGGCAGCTCACCGCGGTGTTGTGCGTGCTGCTCCTCTTCGCGGCGACGGCGATCATTCTCGTCCTGCGTGCGGAGGCGGCCACGTCAGAGCAACGAAACAACGCCCTGTCGGAAGTCGCTGCCGGGAAGGCAGCGGGTCTCCGCGCGGTTGATCCTGCACTCGCTGCGCAGCTGAGTGTCGCCGCGTTCCGGTTCGCTCCTTCGGACGAGGCGAAGAACGCGCTTTTGAACAGTGTGCCGGTTCCGACCGGCGGCCGTCTCACCGGCCACCGGGGCCACGTCAACGCGGTCGCGCTGTCGCCGGACTCACGCCTCGGCGCCACAGCAAGCCATGACGGCACGGTCATGCTCTGGGACACCGCCAGACGGCCGCGAGCCACCGTCTTGGCCACCCTCGACGGCCACAACGACAGTGTCAACCACGTCGCCTTCAGCCCGGACAGCCGGCTGCTGGCCACAGCCGGGTGGGACGGCGCGGCGCGATTGTGGGCCGTCGGAGACCCGCGCCGAGTCGTCCAGGTGACTGTCCTGCGTACGCACCGTGACGACGTCAATTTCGCCGGCTTCAGTGCTGACGGAACATTGCTAGTCACGACAAGCACCGACGGCACCGCGAAATTGTGGAATGTCACGAGGCCTGAAGCACCGATCGAGTTGACTACTCTGGCGGCCGGACACGGTGGCGTCGTGTCCGCCGCGTTCACGAATGACCAGCGGCTCTTGGCGACAGCCAACTGGGATGGCACGACGGCCCTGTGGGATGTAACCGACCCGCGGCGGCCGGGTCCTCCGAAATTCCTGTACGGGCACAGGGGTCCGGTGGTGTGGGTGGCGTTCGGGCCGAACGGCCGACTCCTCGCCTCCGGGAGCCAGGATCGCACCGCACGCCTCTGGGACGTGGGCAGTCCGCTGGCGGTGCGCGAACGAGCTGTGCTGACCGGACACGACGGGACGGTGCGCTCGGTGGCCTTCAGTTCGGACGGCACCGTCGCTACAGCGAGCGAAGACCAGACAGTCCGGTTGTGGCGCGTTGACGGTGCCGTCCCCGCGACGTTCGCCGTCCTGCGCGGGCATTCCGCGCCGGTGGTGGCGGCTACGTTTTCGCGGGACGGCCGGCTCCTGATGACCGGGAGCGACGACGACTCGGCGCTGCTCTGGAGCATCCCGGCGGTGCCGATCGAGCGGATCAGCCCGGACGAGGCTGCCGCACTGGTGTGCGAAAGGGGTGCCTCCGATCTCACGCCGGATGCGTGGAACCGCTTCTTTTCGGGAGTGCCTTATCAGCCGCCGTGCGACCATCGGTGACCAGCTGAGCTGCCCGACCTCCGTCGAGCGGAATCCATGACCGCCGTGATGGCTGAGATCGGTCCGTGCGCACCGGAGGCCGTTACTGGCCGGCGTCTATCCCATGCTGCGTTGAAATCCGATCGTCTCGTGGACTGCCCGGCCTGCGCCAAGCAGAAGCTTCTCGAAGCGAAGACCTCCGGCGACACCGAAGCGAGCACAGCGGGCTAGCCACAGAACCCGATGCCGTCGGCGCGGGCGCTCGATGGCTCCCGACACGAGAGCCGTCCCAACACGCCGCGTCGCGCCTGGCCAGCGGCACACAAACGTCCCAAGCGTCCCGTACCGTCTCGACCCTATTGCCACTCGCTTGCACCTGCCCGCACGGTTGTCGACGTCACACCTACACCACAGAGGGGACGTCATGAGTCGACTCGGAATCAGACTGCGACGAATGTCGGCGATCGCGTTCGGCGTCGCCGCCGTCGCGACGACAGTGATCGCACCGGCCGCGGCTGCCGATCGACCCGCCGTTGCCGCGGCAGCGATCACACCGCCTGCGGCGACAGCCGGCCAACCCACCGTTCAAGCATGCTGCTCGTACATCGCCAACCAGAGCAGCCTCCCGGTCGCCGTTTACAAGCACTGGACGTGCGACCACGGCACCACGGGCACCGCCGCTACCGGATGCGCGAACCCCGCTGGTACCTCGCGCTGGTTGTCGGAGGGCAGCAACACCCCGGTCTATGAGGACTGGGACGTGCTACGCATCGACGCGGGCTGGTGCTACCGGGTCAGGTTGACCGTCCCCTTCAACACATGGACGGTGACCTACAACCGGATCGGCCTGGGTCACACCTACGTCAAGGTCGAGGACTGGGGCACGGCCACCGTCCTCGCCCAGGCCACCGGAGGTTGCCCGTAGCTCCTCCGGCCACGACTCCAACGACAACCCGGACACGAACGACGGTGACGACCCCTGGAAGGCTCCCCGGGGTCGTCACCCCTTCCGACTGTCGGCGCGCAGTGCGTAGCCCGTCGGTGAACGAGTGGACCTTGACGGGCACGGACGCCGGGCAGACGTTCGTGCAGCCGGTGCCGAAGGTGGCCAGGTCGTTGACCATTGGGTTCTTGGCGGGGATGCTGCGCCGCATGGTGACGCACTCTGAGTCATACTGCTGTTCCTGAGAAATATGACCGTCGTCGCGCTGACGCTCGTCCGGTGGATCAGCCTCGTTCGTCGGGTGCTCCAGACTTCCGACGTCAGCGAGGCGATCTCGGATTCGAGGCGATGAGAACGGGTTCCTCGGTGATCGTGAGGGTGTCACCGGCTTGGACGGTCTTCACCGTCCCGTCGAGGTACCACACCTCGTACATGTGGGGGTGTGCCGAGACCGCTGCCGTTCCCCTGTCAGTCCATCGGATCGTCGCATCGTACGTTCGACCCGCGTCGGTCACCGAATAGACGCACTCGAAGACATTGCCCGGCAGGTTCACGCCGATACCCTTGCCGCACGAACGGATGCTGGCGCTGTGCAGCCACCGCTGCAGTTGCTCCACGGCGAGCGCGGCCCTCGTCGGCACACCGCCGACCGGTTGCAGCACAATGGGGATCTTCGTGCCGCCCCAGTTGTAGAAGTAAAGACGCTCGAGGTTGACCTTCCGCGCGAACATCCCGACGAGGAAGAAGCGTACCGCGTAGTTGCCGGCGGTCACCTCGTCGAGCTGTGCCTGGGTCGCGATCGAATAGTCGGTGCCGGTGCTCCACAACCTCGGGTGGACTCCGGCGTCGTGCATCAACCTGTCGATCGCCGAAGTGAGGTTGAGCATGACCTCAGGAGGGTCGGACGCGTTCGGGCGGAACAGTTTGATGCCTGCCACATCGCAGAAGTCGTATCCGTGGAGCTCGATGAAACGGCGGAGGAACGACAGCCCCTCCTCTGTCTGCAACCGGCCCATGCCGGGGCACACCACTGTGGCCGACGGGTCGGTGGCGCGGATGATCTGGCTCGCCCTGCGCGTCATCTCGACCAGGGTCTCGATGCTGCCCGTGTAGAACCGGCGGTCGTTGGCCAGCACCCACAGCTCGTACGCCTCGATCCGTCCCCGATAGCGCTCGACCACCGCCCGGACGAACAGGTCCCAGTCCGCGAGGTCGGACGGAGGCGCCGAAGTGCCGTCGGGATAGGGGCCTGCCTGGCCACTCGGACTGGCCCACCTCGGCGTGCTGCCGAAGACGAACAGCGGCGGCAGTCCCGCTTTCTCCGCGCCGCCGACCAGGCGGTCCAGCGTCGTCCAGTCGAACTCCCCGCGCTGCCGCTGCGTTTCCGACCATCGCGTCCCGCCGTCCCAGAAACGGACGGCGCCAACGCGGAACGCGGGCATGGACCCGGTGGCACTGTTGATCGTGACCCCGAACAGTTCGCTCTTCACACGGACGGGCGGCAAGTTCCACGCCGGCCCTTCGATCGACTGGTTCGCAGGGCTGCCGTCGGCGAACCGTGAGTCTCCGGTTGTGCTCTCGACCAGAACGGCGGCCGGAAACACGACGATCACCGCGGCCACCAACGCCCAGGCCGGTCTCCGCCTGGCCCGGATGTGCCTCACGGGCAGTGGCCGCACCGCAGCTGGCGCAGGAGAAGGACCGCTCTCCTCGGCATCTGCCTGGGGCGTCGTCGCCCGCACCCACAGGCCGTGCAGGACGGCCATGTCGTGACGGCTCGCACCACACGCCAGCGCGATGCGCTCCACAGTGCCGAACTCCCGCGGCACGCTCGTTCCTCTGCAGTAGCGGTGCACCGCGGACTTGCTCAAGTGAACCTTGCGCCCGATCCGGTCATAGCTGAGGCCACTGACCGTCTTGAGCTGTTCCAGCCGATCCCCGAGTTCCTGCGCGTGCCGATCGCCGTTCTGGTCCCCATCTCCGGCCATTGTTCAATGTTGTCCGAAGCAATCTATCTCGTCCAGCGCCCAATCGATGACCTGTGACGGCGTTCTCGCGGTCCCAGAGACCGGTGTGCCCGCTGTTCAGAGGGTGAGCTTTCGTCCCAGCTTGCTGATCACACGTTGCTGTCTAGCCGCCCGCGGTCAGAGCCAGAGCCCGGGCGAGACGTGGACGTTGGCCATAGCGGTCTCGTCCTTGAGGTTGAGGAACGTGATCCCGCTTGGCGGTCGCAGGCCGTTGCCGGTGGGTGACTGTGCCACCGACAGACCCAGACCCGGGTGCCGTCTTCGACTTTGGCGAGGGCTGCGATGGTGATCGCGCCGCGCTGGTCGAGCAGTTGCCGCAGGTACTGCACGGGGTGGTGTCGGGGGAGATGCTGGTGGCCCACAGGTCGGCGGCGGTGACTTCGAATCGGGTCATGTCGGGCAAGGCTGAGGCGTCCAGGCCAGGGTAGGTGGACGCTGCGGCGGGTGGCCTCGATGCCTTGTCGCCGCTCGCCGCCGAAGCTGCTGAACGCGTCGGCGTTGGTGAGAGCCTTGGCTGCGGAACGCCTCAGCTGGACGCGGCCGGTGAGCTCACCGATCCCGGTGTAGGCCTGTGCCTACCCGTCAGTGGTGAAATTGCGGCGATATGTCGAGGATCGTGAATGGCCTGCTTGGCGTCAATCGGCCGCGTGGCCCGTTCCGAAGCAGGGGCAGGCCTTCGGTCATCGCAAGCGCCAGCAGAAGAACGCGAGCATGGATGCCCGTCGCCGCTCCGCTCGCCCATCTACGCAAGCCCGCCTCAATCACTGCAAACGACGCGGCTATCCACTCACACAATTGCCGTTGCGGTACTAGTGCTTCGTCAAGCAACGTTGGGTAGGTAATTGGGGGCGTCGCCTTGGTGTCGTAAATGTCGACACCTGGGTAGTCCCTTCCCGCTGCGACGCACTACGACGCGCCGACACTCGGCGAGTGCTCACCCGATCAGAACTGAACACCTCGTACCACCGCAAGCCGCGAAACCACGCTGCGAAGCTGGCGTTCTGACGGGGAGTGCAGAGGGGCCGGTCGCCAGTCATGTCAGCCGTCAACGCCGGGCTTGTCGTCTCCCAGTTGTAGACCCGTGAGTCCTGCGTTCATAGTCGCGTGCTCGAAGGAGGGACGGCGTGCGAAGGTCGCCTCGAACTGGGCGGCGGCGCTGAAGGTAGCACCGTCGAACCAGGCGTCGCCGGTGAAAACCGCGCCGCCGAAATAGGCGTCACCGGTGAAGGTCGCGCCGTGGAACCGGGCGTCGCCAGTGAAGGTCGAGGAGCTGAACCAGGCGCCGCAGGTGAAGATCGCGCCCTGGAATCGGGCGTTGCCGATGAAGGTCGCGCCGCGGAATATGGCGTCGCCGGTGATGGCCGCCTCGCGGAACAAGGCACCGGCAGTGAAGGTCGCGCCGTCGAACAAGGCGGTGGTGAAGGTCGCGCGCTGGAACCGCGCGTCGCCGCTGAAGGTCGCACCGACGAACCAGGCGCCGCTGAAGGTCGCCTCGCCGAACAAGGCGTCACCGGTAAAAGTGGCGCCGACAAATCGCCCGTTGCTCACCCGGCCTGCCCGGAGGTCGAAGTTGATCAATTGGGCGTTGCTGAGGTCGAGGTCGATGCCGTCCCAGAACTCGCCACGGTCGGCCGGTCGAAGGTGGTCGGTGAGGATGCGCTGAGCAGCGAGGCGAACTTCCCTTTCCTGTACGCGGCTCTGGTGGTCGGTGCGCTGTGTGCCCGGATCGGTGTCCAGCGGGAGTGTCTCGTCGGGTGGGGTGTAGGGCATGCGCAGGTAGGCGCACAAGACGTTGACGATGCTCTGGCGCTGCCCCAGGTTGTTGTGCGCGAGCCGTTCCAGCGCATACAGTCCGGCCAGCCGGACGGGGGCTTGGTCGGAGCCGAGCTGGTCGGCGGCTTTGATGTAGAGCTCGGTGACGTTCTTTTCGGCAGCGTCCAGCTCGTTGTGCCACTGCCGCCGCACGGCCAGCAGTAGCGCGAAGATGCCGGTGGTGCCGGCGCCGATGCCGAGCCCGGTTTTGATCGCGTCGGCCTTGGCCGCGCCGGGGTCCTTCGCCGCGGCGGCCTCGCCGTAGAGCCAGCTGGTCGCAGCCCAGGCCACGACGATCACCACCACGGCCGCGCCAGTAACGACCCACCAGCTCATCCGCGCTGCCGGTGGCCGCGGCGCCTGCTCGTTCCGCAACAGCCACATCCCGACCGCCACGCACACTGCCGCAGCACCGAACAACACCAGCGGCACCGCGTGCGGCCGCGCCCACCGCCCCAGCCCCGGCCAGTCCACCCATCCGAACAAGACCGTCATCCCGGCCAGCCCTATAGCCACGCCAAGCGCCAGCACCCCGACTGCGCGCCGCCGCGACCCCGGATCGATCGTCGACCTCGTCATGACCCTTCATTCGCCGAATAGTGACCCGGCGCTGCACCCGGCCAAATTCCTTGCGCAATCGGCTCACAGATGGTCCGGTGCGGTAGTCTGACTGGCCGCCGGGTCGAGACCGAAACGTTCTCCTGTATGCCGTCGCGCCTCCCGCACATACTCCTCCGTCGCGGCGAACATCGCCGCGATCTCCCCTGCGGACCGGCCCTGCGACGACGCCAGCACGATCCCGGACCGCCGCAGCCGATCCCTGGTGAGGCGGTACCAGCCGGTCGCTGCGCGACGATACGTCCCGACACCTGCCTCGACTGTGGTGAGGGAGAGGGCATCGTCGACGGTCCATCCGAGCGTGTCGAGGCGTAGGCCGCGGCGACGGCCGAGCTGGACGAGCGTCAATGTCACGGAAAGCTGCAGCTCAGGCCGGCGGGCTGAGTGGTAGCTGCTCGCACCTCGGTGGGGGTACGAGAAAGCTGTCATTCACCACCTCGACGGATCCGCGAGTGCACGCGAGCGCGTGGATCGACCTCCCCCTGAATCCGCCGATCGCGACGAGCAATGCTGCGATATCGGCGTTATTTGCTCGGTCCGCGAGCCCAGGGGGTGCGCCGCGGGGTCAGCGAATCCGGGTGGCCAGCCAGCGGGCGATGGTGTCGAGCAGTTCGTCGTCCACCGGGTCGCGGAGCAGCCGGCGGTAGGAAAACACGGACGCCGGGCCGTCGGTGCGGCGGAGGATGTGGGTCAGGCCGGGAGTCTGGTGCGTTTCGGCCCCGCCCGGCACCAGCTGCGCGATCACGTCGAGGTCGCCCGGGTCGACCTGGACGTCTTCGGCGCCGGTGATGGCCAGGACCGGAACCGGGATGCGGGCCAGGTCCGGGCGGGGGTCGTAGGTCAGTTGCTCGCGCCACCACCGGGCGTTGATCCGCATGCCGCCGATGCGCGCGGTGTCAGTGGTCGTGGCGGCCAGCCGGGTCACCTGCCGGGCGGCGAAGGGTCGCAAGATGGGTAGCAGGGGGCGGATGGGCCGGGGCAGGGTGTCGGCCAACCGGGTGCCTTGCCAGCGCAGGGCCTGTTCACCGGAGCGGGCGTAGCCGGCGAGGAAGACCGCGGCGGCGGGTCGGGCGTGGGCGGCCAGCCACATCGCGTGTACCGCGCCTTCACTGTGCCCGAGGACGCCGACGGCGGACGGGCGGATCTCCGGATGGCCGCGCAGAGCGTGCAGAGCGGCCTCGGCGTCGGCCCGGTTGTCCAGGAACCCCACGGCGTGCCAGTCGCCGGGGGTGGCACCCACGCCGCGGCGGTCGTAGCGAAACGAGGCGATGCCGCGCCCGGCCAGGGTGGCGGCGAGCGGGCGGCCGAGGTCCATGCGCACCCGGCCGGCGTTGGAGTCGCGGTCGACCTTTCCGGAGCCGGGCAGGCAGAGCACGGCCGGGTGCGGGCCGGGGTCGGCGGGCAGGGTGAGCGTGCCCGCGAGCGCGACGCCGTCGGCGGCCGGGACCGTCAACCGGAGTTCTCGCACATCGTCTGTTCCCGTGCTGGTTCGGGGATCCATCACGCCCACCTCCATTGATATCAGTTTTGATATTAGTATCAGAGATGGGATAATGTGTCCATGGCGTCTCTCGACTTGCTGCTGCACCCCGTTCGGCTGCGCATCCTGCGAACGTTGCTGGACGGTCACCCGGCTACGACGGCGCAGTTGCGCGAACGGCTGCCGGACATCGCGCACGCGACCATGTACCGGCACGTCGCGGCACTCGCGGCCGCAGGCGTGCTCGAGGTGCTCGACGAGAAACGCGTCCGGGGCACCGTCGAACGCACCTACCGGCTGTCGTGGCACCACGCGGGGATCGATCCGGCCGACCGCGCCGCCATGACCACCGACGACCACCGCAAAACGTTCACCGCGTTCGTCGGCGGCCTGCTGGCCGACTTCGACCAGTACCTGGCCCGCGAGCCAGCCGATCCCACCGCTGACGGCGTGACCTACCAGCAAGCCGCGCTATGGCTGACCGATGCCGAGATGGCCGAGCTCCTGGCCGCGGTGCGCACGGCCGTCACCGCTCGGCTGGGCCAGGAACCCGGCCGGGACCGCACCCGCCGGATGATCAGCCTGGTGTCCATGCCGGCGGAATGACTCCGCGCCCCGGATCGCCGGCCGTCGCGGTGTCACGTCACATGCCCGGCTCATGGAACGAACCGGATCCCCCAACCGGGTCCATCTGGTCCTGCTCGCCATCAAGCACCAGATCGCTCCGTAACTCTGGAAATCAAGGGGAGATGCCAGAGCGCGTGAGCCAGATCGGGCGTCACCGGGCCTCCTGGAGGTCGAGGAACACCCAGCGTGCACCGGGTGCCAAGCCGCTGAGCAGCTTGCCGCAGTTCTGCAGCACCACCGGGCCGGAGGTGACGTGCTGTGTGCCGGCGTGCAGGTCGCGGAAGAAGCGCTGCAGGGCGCCGTGGCGCAGCGCCGCCGTCCCCGCCCACTTGTAGACCGTCTGGCCCACCTCGTGCACCGACCACGTGGTGTTGTTGAGCATCAGGCGGGTCAGCGTTTCCTGCTCGGTGTCCAGTAGGAGACCGCGGTCCAGGGTGGCTTCGTTGTCCGCCCAGACCTCCGCCGCCCACGCTCGCGCTGCGCGCAGCTTCGCTTCGGCCTGGGCGTACTCGGCGGAGAACTGCTGCGTGTCCACCGTCGCGTTCGGACTGCCGGTCTTCTTGGCCGCCAACGCCTTCAGCTCGTCGAGCATCCGGCGGCCGACCCCGAGCGCCCACCCGGTGTGGCAGATGCCGGCCATGTTCACCAGCCCCATGCGGTAGATCGCGCCGCCGTGCCGGGTTTCGGTGGTCGCGATGCCGTACACGTGGCTTTCCGGCACGAACAGGTCTTCGCACACGTAGTCGTGGCTGCTGGTCGCCCGCAGGCCCATGACGTCCCAGTTGTCGATCACGGTCGCCTGGTCCTTGGGCAGCGTGAAGACCAGCGCCTCGCCGGTCTCCGCGCAGAGCGCGGCCGTGTGGATGTGGGTCGCCATCGAGATCCCGGACGCGAAGTGCCAGTGCCCGCTGATGCGGTAGCCGCCGTCCACGCGCACGGCGGTGCCGAGCTTGGTGCCCTGACCGGCGATGAGCGCGTACTCGCCGTTGCCGACGTCCGGGTACAGGTCGGCGGCGGCCTCCGGGCCGAGGTAGGCGGCCGTCGTGCCGGTGACCATCTGCACGGCCATGAAGGCCCAGCCCACCGAAGCGTCCGCATAGGACAGTTTGGCGATCGTGTCGACCACCTGGCGTGGCGAGAACTCGTAGCCCCCCAGTTCCCGGGGGATGCCGACCTTGAACACGCCGGTCCCGTGCAGTGCCTTGGCGGCCTCGTCGGGCACGCGGCCGAGTACCTCGCCCTCTTCGGCGCTCGCCGCGAGCACCGGCGTGATCGCGTCGAGCCGCGCCATGAGCGCGTCGAATTCGTCGCTGACGTGCAGGTGGTTCATGGTGTCCGTCCTCCGCGGTGTTCAGCGAGTGGTGGCCAGGATCCAGTCGATGACTGGCTGCACGGTCTCGTCCGAGTTCGCCTCGAAGATCAGTCCGTGCCCGTTGCCGGTGATGCCGAAGTCCGGCAGGTGCAGCTGCCGGACGCGGGCCCCGGCACCTGCCAGGAACTCCACGACCTGCGGGGCGAACGCGGCGAACGCCGACGCCCCGCCCGTCACCACCGCGACCGGCTTGCCCGCCAGGGCCGGGATGCGCCGCCCGGGGACCTCGGACGGGTCGCCGGCCGGCGGGTCGTAGGTGATCTCCGCGCTGGTGAGACCCCACGTCAACGCACCGAGTCCGGGGAACCGCGCGAAGGCGGGACCCATCGGCTCGATCGCGGCGATGGCGACGACCTTCTCCGGCCGCGCGTCCGCGGTCAGCCAGCCGACCGGGCCGCCCGCCGAGTGGGTCACCAGGACGGCCTCGCCCACGATGTCGAGCAGCCTGCCCAGCCGGTCCGCGTCGAGGCGTTGCGACTCGGCCAGGTCGGCCGGGAGTGGACCCATCGGGCAGAGGAGCTGATCCAGGTGCTCCGGCCCGTAGGTCCACTGGGTCTGCGCGTCGCGCACCTCGTCGGGCAGGAAGAGCGCCTGCGCGGCCTCGTACGGGAACGGCGCACCCATCGGCCCGACGACGTCCGGGTGGTACGGCGAGCGTCCGTGCCCGCAGCGGTCGACGACGTAGACCGCGAAGCCCGCTTCGACGAATCGGGTCGCCCACCCCGGCCTGCCGTCGGGGGTGCCGGTCCAGTCGGTGCCCTGCCCGCCACCGCCGTGCACGAGGACGAGCGGCACGGGACGAGCTTCTCCCGGCGGCGCTTCCCACTGCACGAACAACGGTGCCCGTTGCGCGGTCCCGTACTCCGTGCGCACCCGTTCGCCGGGCACCCAGAACTGGCCGCGCCGGACGGTGATCTCGTACCCGCCGGCGACGTGCGGTGCTGGCATGTGGTCCGTCCTCAGCTGTCGATCGGTTCCAGCCGACCTGCGATGTCCGCCGAGGCGAACTGTAGGAACGCCGCCGGCCGGTGTGTGGCGCGAGAGCGCACGACGATGTCGAACCAGCGCACCCGTGGCCCGCGGCGCGCCGGCTGGGTACCGTGGCCTGAACGACCGTGGAGATGACGATGACGTCATTCACAGCGCTGACGGAGCAGTACACCGGGGTGGCGCCGCGTCCGATCTCGTTCACGTCCTGGGCGGACGCCGTCCGGCGCAGTGTGCTGAGCTTCGAGTTCGACTGCGACCGGCCGGACCGGTTCACCGGCCGGGTCCGGGACCGGCACCTGCACGGGGTCAGCTTCGTCGACATGGCCTCCGGACGGCACGCCGCCCACCGCGACCACCGCACGATCCGCGCCGCCGACGCCGGGTTCTACGTGCTCACGCTGCAACTCGCCGGCGAGATGCGGATCGCGCAGGACGGCCGCGTCGCCGCGCTCACGCCCGGTCTGTTCGCGCTCTACGACTCGGGCAAGCCGGCCACGCTGACCGTCGGCGACGGCTACCGCTCCACCTGCATCCGGTTCCCCAAGACCGCGATCACACCCCGGCCGGACGATCCGCTGGCCGAGATCACGGCGAGGCCGTTCGCCTGCGGGCCGGGCCTCACCGACACCGTGTGGAGCACGGTTCTGAGCGTCAACCGCAATCTCGAGTCGCTCGGCGTGCACGGGCCCACCGCCGTGCGGTCCCTGCTGACCCTGGTCGGCACGATGCTGCGCGGCGAGCTCGGGCAGCACGTCCCCGCGCCGTCCCGCAACGACGATCTCCTCGAGCGGATCCTCGACCACATCGACGCCAACCTGGCCGACGCCGATCTCGGTCCCGGCCCGATCGCGGCCGCGCACTTCCTCTCGCCGCGGGCCCTGCACATCCTCTTCGAGCGGACCGGCAGCACGGTGTCCCGCCGCATCCGCGAGCGGCGCGTCGAACGCTGCCGGCTCGACCTGGCCGACCCCGCGCTCACGCAGGTCCCGGCGTCCGCCATCGGCGCGCGCTGGGGATTTTCCGGTGCCTCCCATTTCGGGCAGGTCTTCAAACGGGAAACCGGCCTGACACCCGCGGAGTTCCGCCGGCGGACGCTCGCCGGGCCGGTCGAACCCGGGTGAGCAGTGCCGGGAAGCCCAATGTCCATTGTGGACTTCGAGCGGCCTCGAAACAGCTTCAGCGGAGCCGGACGTCCCGGCGGTGGCAGTGGCGCCGGGCCGGCGGGGTCTGGGTGCGGACCGTCGTCAGCCAGATGTCCTGCACCACCGGTTGTCCGCGGCAGATCGGCACCGTCGAGGCGGCCGGGGCGTGCCGGGCCGCTGCCGTGATCAGGACGTACGAGCCCGCTCGCGGGGCCGCCAAGGTGAAGCCGCCGTCGGTCGCCGACGTCGCCCGGGCGGTTTGCCGGCCGAGCGCGTCGACCAGGGTCAGGGTCGCTCCGGGGACGGGTGCCCCGGCCGGGCCGTGGACGCGGCCGCTGATCTCCGTGACCCACGGCGCCGCGGGTTCGGCGAGCGGGTCCGGTTCGTCGCCGGTGGCGAACTCGTGCAGCAGCCTGCGCAGGTGGATCAGTTCGACCAGGACGGGCTCGTCGGTGGGGGAGCAGTGCTGCGTGAGGGCGGCTTCCGCGAGACCCAGCAACGCGGTCAGGTCCGAGCCGCCTTCGGCGACCGCCGTCGCGACGGCGGCCAGCGCCCGGGCGGGCCCGGCCAGGGAACGATCGTTCGTGCGGTCGCGGCGCAGGACGGCGATCAGCCGGTGGGTGTGCTGCGCCAGCGACGCGGCCAGCGTCAGGCGGTGGCGGGTGGTGCGGGACCCGCCGCCCCAGGGCACGGCGGCCACGAGCGGCGCGGCCACGAGCCGGAGCTGGCGGAGGTCGTTGTCCAGCACCCGGACCCGGGCGTCCGGATCCGCGACGCCGGCGTGGCCTTCGAGCCGGTCCGCCAGGGCGTCCAGCAGTTCGCCCAGGGTGCGCGCGAGGGCGCGTTCGGTGGTGCGGACGGTGTCCCGGGTGCTCAGCGGCGTCAGCACCAGGCCGACCCCGACGCCGATCGCCGCGCCGATCGCCGTCTCCTCCAGCCGCAGGACGAGCAGGCCGGGGGAGAACTCGTTGAGTGCGCTGTAGAGCTGGCTCACCATGATCGTGACGAAGAAGATCATGTAGGCGTACGAAAGCCGCTGCAGGTAGAAACCGCAGAACATGCTCCCGACGATCACCGCGAGCACCGCCGCCGGGTGTCCGGCCGTCAGGTGGGCGAGCCCGATCCCGGCGCCGAGCCCGGCCAGCGTGCCCAGCACGCGGTTGACCGACTTGAGGAACACCTCCGACCGGGTCGCCGTGCCGGTGAACGCGACGAACGCGGCGATCACCGCCCAGTAGTAGCGCTGCTCGGACAGCAGCCGGCCGAGCACGATCGCGAGCCCGCCCGCCACGGCCACCTGCACGGCTTGGCGGGTGGTGAAGTCGAGGCGCCGCAACGGGTTCCAAGCGCGGCCCCGCGGCTCGACGTCGCCGGCCGCGGCGGCGGAGCCGGGCAGCGCGCCCATCGCGATCGTCACCGCGGGCTCGAACTCGCCGGTGTCGGCGAGGCCGTCACGGTCCGCGCGGCGCACGACGTCGAGGTAGTCGGTGACGGCTGCGGCCACCAGCCTGATCGGGGCGGTGCCCGCCCGCGCCAGGAGCGTCTCGGCCGCTTGCCCGGCGGCAGCGTAGTTGTTGCGCGCGAACAGGTCGAGCACCCGCGCCGCACGGATCGCGAGGTCCGGCTCGAGGTCCGGCTGCGCGCAGGCGGTGACGAGCAGGTCGATCGCGAGCTGCGCGTCCATCGTCGTGCGCCGGATCGACGCGGCCGAGACGGCGCCCGGGAGCACCGGGACCTCGGCCGACCACGCCTCGATCATCAGGGCGGACTCGGCGAGCCGGGCCTGCGCCGCGTGGATCCGCCGGGTGAGCTGCTCGCCGGGGCCGTCTTCCAGGAGGTCGGCGCAGAGCCGGACGACCGCGCGGGCCCGGGCGCCGAACGCGCGGCGCGTGCGCGCGAGCGTGCGGGCGGGGTTGCCGCGCAGCACCGTCAGCGACAGCAGCAGCACCCACGCGCTCGCGATGACGACGGCCAGGAGCATGGCGGGCAGCCCGTCGAGCGTCGCGTGCAGGAACGCGGCGAAGAAGTAGCCCATCCAGACCATGAAGCCGTAGAAGAAGAACGGGACGCCGAAGCGCCGGACGAACACGGCGGCGAACATCACGACGACGAACACGGCGAGCATGAGGTCGGTGTGCGGCGCGACCGCGATGCCCACGGTCATCCCGAGCCCCATCGCCACCGGGAACAGCGCGGCGGTGCGCACCTTCGGCCACACCCCGGTGCCGCTCAGGGCCATCGACCCCATCATCGCGGTGATGGCGGCGAGCAGGACGGCGACCAGGGTGGCCTGCGGCGCGGCCCCGGTCAGCGTCGCGAAGACGTACTCGACGGCCAGTCCGGTCGTCATGGCGACGGCGGCCGAGACCGCGCTCCATAGCCGGGACAGCCCCGGGTCCGAGCTGATCGCCTTGTCCCTGATCCGGTGCACCGCCGCCGACGCGCGTCCCATCCGAGTGACTTCTCCTACCCCCGGTTGCCGATATCGGTATCATGCCGATAATTACCGGTATGATACCGATATGCCTCGCGGCCGGGCAATCGGCCGGACGGTAGGTTCAGGAGATGGACGCGCTCGACCTCATCGAGGCCCACACCGCGGTCATGGTGCGCAACTTCGAGCTGCTCAGCCGCCGCACCGACATCTACGACGAGCTCGACCGCGCGGGCTACCTGCTGCTGCGCACGCTGGAGGCGACGGGCCCGGCCGACATCACCACGCTGGCGGCGACGCTCGGCCTGGACCCGTCCACGGCGGGCCGGCAGGTGTCGGCGATGACGGCGGCCGGCTTGGTCGAGCGGGCCCCGGCACCGGAGGACAAGCGCCGGAGCATCGTCGTGGCGACGGACGAGGGCCGCAAGCGCGCCCGCCGCGTCCACGACCGCCGCCGGGACAACCTGGCCGCTATGTTCGGCGGCGTGCCGGAGGACGACCTGCGGGTGATCGGGGAGTCGTTCGCCCGCTACAACCAGGCGGTCGCCCGCCACTACGACGTGAGCCTTCTGCCGGACTGAGCGGCCGGCTCCGGGTCACGCCGTCCGGCGCTTGAACAAGCGGCCCGTCGCCGCGACCGAGATCGCGAGGATGCCCGTACACCAAGCGAGCGCGACCCACGCGCTGTCGCCGACCGGGGTGCCGAGCAGGAATCCGCGCAGCGCCTCGATCAGCGGGGTGAACGGCTGGTTGTCCGCGAACCCGTGGATCCACGCCGGCATCGTGTCCACCGGCACGAACGCGCTGCTCGGGTACGGCAGGAACATCACGAAGAACGTGAACCCGCCCGCCGCCTCCGGGGTCTTCGCCAGCAGCCCGACCGCCGCGGACGCCCACGACAGCGCCACGATCGCCACCAGCAGCAGGCCGGCGGCCGCCAGCCAGTCCACGAAGGACGCCGACGGCCGGAAGCCGATCAGGAACGCCACCCCGAGCACCAACAGCGTCGACACCAGGTTGCGGGCCGTGCTCGCCACGACGTGCCCGCCGAGCACGGCCGCGCCCCGCACGTCCATCGACCGGAACCGGTCCATGATCCCGTTGGTCATGTCATGGGTGACGACCACCGCGGTGAGCGAGGCGCCGAACGACGCGCACAGCATGATCACGCCGGGCACCACGTAGGTCACGTACGCGGTGCCGGTCTGGATCGCGCCGCCGAACAGGTAGACGAACAGCAGCATCAGCATGATCGGCAGGGCGAGGGAGGTGATCAGCGCGTCGCCGTTGCGGATCGTCAACGTGGTCGCGCGGCGGACCATCACGCCGAGGTCGCCGAGCGGCGCGGCGGGACGGGGCGCGGTGAGGGTGTCAGACACCGGCTCGCTCCTTGTCGGGGGTGGCGGTCGCGTGCCCGGTCAGCGCCAGGAACACGTCGTCGAGGGTCGCGGAGTGCACGGCGAACCGCGTCACCGCGGTCCGGGCCGGGTCGAGCGTGTCGAGCAGGGCACGGACGTGCCCCGCGGTGCCGTCCGTGGCGACCGACAGCGAAAGCCGTTCACGGTCGGGCAGCAGCGCCCGGTCGCGGAGGCCGGCGGCGAGCGCGTCGAACGCGGCCCGGTCGGTGAGCGTCAGGTCGAGCCGGTGGCCCGACACCTGCTGCTTGAGCTGCGTCGCGGTGCCCTCCGCGACGATCCGGCCGCCGTCGACGAGCGCGATCCGGTCGGCGAGCTTGTCGGCCTCCTCCAGGTACTGCGTCGTGAGGAAGATCGTCACGCCGGAGCGGGCGAGGTCGGTGATCACGGTCCACATCGCCGCGCGGCTGCGCGGGTCGAGGCCGGTGGTCGGCTCGTCGAGGAAGATCACCGCCGGGCGCACGATCAGGCTCGCGGCCAGGTCGAGGCGCCTGCGCATCCCGCCGGAGTAGGTGCTGATGCGGCGCGCGCCCGCCTCGCGGAGGTCGAACTGCTCCAGCAGTTCGGCCGCGCGGCGGGTGGCCGCGCGCCGGGAAAGGCGGCACAGCCTGCCCATCATCAGCAGGTTCTCCGCGCCGGTCTGCACCTCGTCGAGCGCGGTGTCCTGGCCGGTGAGGCTGATGCTGCGGCGCACCAGCCCGCGATCGCGCTCGACGTCGTGGCCCGCGACCCGGGCCGAGCCGGCGTCGGGGCTGGTCAGGGTGGTCAGGATGCGCACGGTGGTGGTCTTGCCGGCGCCGTTTGGGCCGAGCAGCGAGAACACGCTGCCCGGTGGCACGTGCAGGCTGATGCCGTTGAGGACCGGCACCGAGCCGTAGGACTTCGTGAGGCCGGTAGCCTCGATCGCTGGTTCGCCGGGCATGGTTCCCCCTGGGAGTTCGCGGACTTACTGCGTACGTGATAAACGCTACTGCGTAGGACTTAAACAGTGAATCAGGGATTTCCCTGAGACGAGGTCAGGGTGATGAGCGGCGACGACACGGAGACCGGGCTTCCGGCCAGTTTCGAGCTGGCCTGGGGCGTGCGCGACCGGCCGACCAAGGGGCCCAAGCGCGGGCTGTCGCTCGAGCAGATCATCGAGGCGGCCATCGACGTCGCCAACGCCGAGGGCATCGGCGGGGTGTCCATGGGCCGGGTCGCGCGGGAGCTCGGCGCCTCGGCGATGTCGCTCTACCGCTACCTCGCCTCGAAGGAGGAGCTGCTCGCGCTCATGATCGACGGCGCGTTCGGCCAGCTCGACGTCGCCGAGGACGGCGAGGGCAGCTGGCGGGTGCGGCTCGAGCGCTGGGCCGAGTTCGAGCTCTCCGCCTACCGCCGGTTCCCGTGGGTGCTGCGCATCCCGGTCACCGGCGCGCCGATCATGCCCCACCAGCTGCGGTTCCTGGAGCGGGGACTGCGGACGCTCGGCGGCACCGGGCTCGCGGAGCAGGACAAGCTGTCGGCCGTCCTGCTCGTCACGAGCTTCACTCGCAGCTTCGCCATGCTCAGCGGCGACATCACGGCGGCGTTCGAGTCGGACGACCCGACGACGGCGCGCGTCATGCCGCGGTACGGCGAGTTGATCAGGAAGCTGACCACCCGAGCGGAGTACCCCGCACTGCACGCGGTGATCGACGCGGGCACGTTCGACGACGAGGAGTTCGACGGCCTCGAACACGACTTCCGCTTCGGGCTCGAGCGGGTCCTCGACGGCATCGAGGCCCTCATCAACCGTCGCGCGTGACCGGCTTGCCCTCGTGCGGTTCTTTGCCTGCGCGCTGCGCCGGGGTCCGCCGAACGCGGCGAGGCTGAGGAAGGCGGCGCCCTCGAGCCGGGCGTTGGCCCTCCCCGCGTGCAGCTACTTCCGGCGCCCGAGGGCCTTGGCGCGGTCGTGGGCCCAGCCGGTGAGCACGATCCCGAGCGCCGTCACGACCAGATAGGCGATCAGCGTCCCGGTGAACCCCGCTCCCAGCCACCCCAGCAGGCCGACGTTCGCGTGGTCGATCAGCAGCCGGATCGCGCCCTGGGCGCCCAGCACCGTCAGGACCGCTCCCAGGATCTGCAGCGCGTCGAACTTCACGGGTCCCCCTCAGTTGTTGGTACGAATGTATCATAACCATGGGTGATACCGTGACGGCGTGGCGGGGAGCCGGATCACGGTGCGGGTCGGGGAGCGGCAGCTCACGCTCTCGAACCTCGAAAAGGTGCTCTACCCGCGGCACGGCTTCACCAAGGGCGAGGTGCTCGACTACTACACGCGGATCGCGCCGCTGCTGCTGCCGCACATCCGCGACCGCGCCATGACCTTCGTGCGGTTCCCCGACGGCGTCGCCGGCGGCTCGTTCTTCGAGAAGGACGTCTCCCGCCACGCGCCCGACTGGGTCCGCACCGCCCGCCTCGCCGTCGGCGGCCGGGGCAAGGATCCCGAGATCATCGCGTACCCGCTGATCAACGACCTGCCCGAGCTCGTCTGGGCGGCCAACCTCGCCGCGCTCGAGCTGCACGTCCACCAGTGGACCGTCGAGGACGGCGACGAGCGGAGCACGCCGGACCGGCTCGTGTTCGACCTCGACCCCGGTCCCGGTGCGACGGTCGTCGACTGCTGCCGCGTCGCCGAGCGCCTGCACGACGTGCTCACCGCCGACGGGCTCACCCCGGTCGCGAAGACCAGTGGCTCCAAGGGCATGCAGCTCTACGCCGGCGTCGTGACGACGGACGGCGGTGAGACGTCGCAGTACGCGAAGGCGCTCGCCGAGCGGCTCGCCGCCGAGACGCCCGACCTCGTCGTCGCGCGGATGACCAAGACGCTGCGGCCGGGCAAGGTCTTCATCGACTGGAGCCAGAACAACCCGTTCAAGACGACGGTGGCGCCGTACTCCCTGCGCGGGCGCGACGAGCCGACGGTCTCGACCCCGGTCACGTGGGACGAGGTGCGCGCCTGCCGGCACGTCTCGCACCTGCGGTTCACCGCCGAAGAGGTCCTCGAGCGCGTCGACGACGTCGGTGACCTCTTCGCCGAACTGGGCCGCACGCGCGTCCCGATTCCTGCGTTCGGCTGAATTTCGGAATTCGCAATTCGGCGCGGAAATCGCACCGGTTCCGGAGGTCGCGGCCGTCGCGCCGGGTGAAATGGCGGAATACCGGCCCGACCTGGCGATTTCGATCGTCTCCTGTGGACTGTTGCACGTGCAGACGGCCGTGTCGGTGCACGGCCCGCCGGGCGGGCGGATTCCGTTGTGCACCAAGCTGGACGAACTGGGTACGGTCTACGCGTAAACCACCATCTTGAGCCGCCGGAGCCGGTCATGAGGATCCAGAAACCGCCGCGGCTTTCGCGAGCCTTCGGCCGTTCTTCGCCGGGTGCGTTGTGCGAACCGTTCTCGGTCCGGACGACGTTTCCCGGTAGGGGCACGCTCGTCGCGGTGGTGGGCGACATTGATCTGGCGACCGTCGCCATTCTTGTCGAATGTGTGGAAACCGCCTTGCGGGACGGTGGCCCGCTCGTCGTCGACCTCGGCGGGGTGACGTTCTGCTCCGGCGTCGGACTCCGGGCCCTGCGGCGGTTGCAGCGGCGCGCCGACGAGACGGCCGTCCCGATCGCGTGGGTGGTGGGCACGCCGGCGATGTGGCGGTTGCTGCGGGGGACCGGCGTCGCCGGCTTCTCCTGCTACCGGGATCGGGCCGACGCGCTGGCGGCGCTCGGCTGATCCGCTTCGACCGGCCGGGCAGGGCGCGCGGCCGGGTCCGGGAAGAAGGGAAACAGGTGTCCGTCCTGATCGACACCGATCTCGAGTTCTGGTTCCAGCGCGGCCTGCGCGCCTACCTCGGCGAGGTGGCCGGGGCGCTCGGCTTCGGCCTCGAGTCCTGCACCGTGGACGTGGACGTCCCGGTGTCGGCCTACGTCGCGGTGGACTGGCGGCTGCGCCGGTACCCCGACCGCGACGTGGCGCTGCTCTGGGACGAGGTGCACGGCTGGGCCGTCGCGGTCGAAGCGGCGTGCGGGGAGGAGATGCTCGTGCTGGCCTACCTGGGCGGAGCCGACATCCTGCCGCCGTCGCGGGTGGTCGTGCGGTTCCTGGCCGCGCTGCGGGCCGGGGACCTGGCGCCGGACGGTCCGGGTTCGCCCGTGCTGCGCCGCGCCGGGAGCCACCAGGAGCTGCTGCCGTTGCTGCCGGCCGGGTGACGCGCCCGCGGTCGTTCCTCCACACTGGAGCGATGGGGACGATGCCGGACGCGGTGGCGCCGATGCTGGCCGTCGACGGGTCCCTCCCGGACGACGACCAGCACGGCTACGAGTGGAAGTGGGACGGCTTCCGGGGCTGCGCGCGGGTCGCCGGCACCGGCGAGGCCCGGATCACCAGCCGCAGCGGCAGCGACCACACCCACCGCTACCCCGAGCTGCAGGACGTCTTCGCGCCCGCGCTCGGCGGTCACGCGGCGGTGCTCGACGGCGAGGTCGTCGCGCTGAACGCGGCCGGCCGCCCGGAGTTCGAGCTGATGCAGCGCCGCGCCATGCACGAGCCGACGGCGAAGCTGCGGGCCGAGGTCCCGGTCGTCTACTTCGCCTTCGACCTGCTGCGGATCGGGACGGAGTCGCTGCTGGACCGGCCGTACGAGCAGCGTCGTGCGCTGCTCGCCGAGCTGGTCCGGCCCGCCGACGGCCGGCTCGTCGTGCCGCCCTGGTACACCCGCGCCGACATCGCGCCGGACCAGCTGCTGGCGACGGCGGCCCAGCACGGCATCGAGGGCGTCGTCGCGAAGCGGCTGGACGCGCCGTACCTGCCCGGCGCCCGTTCTCCGTTGTGGACGAAGCGGGCGCTGACCCAGACCCGCGAGGTGGTCGTCGGCGGCTGGCGGACCGGCGCCGGCCGCCGCGCGGGCACGCTCGGCGCGCTGCTGCTCGGCGGGTACGACGACGCCGGCGCGCTGGTGTACCTCGGCGACGTCGGCACCGGGTTCACCGACGACGCGCTCGACCGCCTCCGCGACATCCTCACGCCGCTCGCGCGCCCGGCGTGCCCGTTCGCCACCGAAGTGCCGCGCGACCGCGCCCGCGGCGCGCACTGGGTCGAGCCGGACCTGGTCGGCGAGGTCGTCTACCGCCGCGTGACACCGGATCTGCGGCTGCGCCACACTTCGTGGCGCGGCCTGCGTCCGGACCGGACGCCCGACGAGGTGCGAGTGCCGAAACCGACGGGGGAGCTGTGACCACATCCGTGCACCTGGTGGAGATCACCGATGAGAACCGCGACGCGGTGCGCGCTCTGCGCGTGCACCCGGGTCAGGAACGGTTCGTCGCGTCCGTGGCGAAATCGCTGGAGGACGCCGCGACGACGCCCGAGGGCGAGCCCTGGTACCGGGCCGTCTACGCCGGCGACGAGCCGGTCGGCTTCGTGATGCTCAGCTGGGACGTCCCGCCCGGCCGCCCCGGCGTCCTCGGGCCGTACTTCCTGTGGCGGCTGCTGGTCGACGGGCGGCACCAGGGCCGGGGGATCGGCCGCGCGGTGCTGACGGAGGTCGTCTCGCTGGTGCGGGCCGACGGCGGGACCGAGCTGCTCACGAGCCACCAGCCGGGTGACGACGGCCCGGGCGCCTTCTACCGGAAGTTCGGGTTCACCCCGACCGGGGAGATCGACCACGGCGAGGTCGTGCTGCGGCTCGGTCTGTGATCGCCGTCACGGCCGGTCACATCGGTCCGGTGGGCGGAGTCGTGGGGGTGACGGACCCGGAACCCCGGCGTCCGCGATCCCCTGGAGGAGTCCCGATGTCCACCGCCTACGTGATCGTCACCCTCTTCGCCGCCGCCTTCGTCGCCTTCTCGGCCGTCTCGGTGTTCACCCGCGCGAAGTGGGTCGTCGAGCCGATCACCTCCTACGGCGTGCCGGAGGCGTGGTGGCCGTGGCTGGGCGCGGCGAAAGCCGCCGGAGCGGCCGGCCTGGTCGTCGGGTTGTTCTGGCCGCCGATCGGCATCGCCGCGGCGATCGGGCTGGTGCTGTACTTCCTCGGCGCGGTCGTCACGGTGGCCCGCGCGCGGTCGTACGGGCACCTGGTGTTCCCGGTGATCTACCTGGCGCCTGTGGTCGCGTCGCTGGCGCTGCTGTCCTGACCGGCGAGCCAGGTGAGCGCGCCCGCCGCGTGGTCCAGCACGGAGATGTGACCGTCGCCGGGGGTGAGCCGGAGTTCGGCGCCCGGGATCCGCGCGGCGAGCCACTCGCTGTGCGCGGCGGGGATCATCCGGTCGTCCGCACCGTGCAGGAGCAGCGTCGGCGCGGTGATGGCCGCGGGGTCGCAGCCCCACGGCGCGACGTAGGCGAGGTCGTCGTCGATCAGCCCGGCGGCGCCGAGGGCCGGCTGGACGACGTCGTTGAGCCAGGACCACGACCCGGTGAGGGCGGCGACGTCGGCGGCGGTGAAGACCTCCGGGTCGAACTCGGCGGCGGCTTCGTATTTCTCCTTGGCGGCCCGGCCTTCGGCGGCGGCGCGCAGGGAAGCCGCACTGGTGGCGGCCATCCCGTCGAACCAGCCCTCGGCATCGAAGGGCGCGACGGCGGCGAGACTGGCGACCGCCCGGACGCGGCCGGGCAGCAGCGCCGCCGTGGCGAGGGCGTGGGAGCTGCCGCCGGAGTGCCCCATGACGGCGAAGTCCTCGATCCCGAGCGCGTCGGCGACGGCGGCCACGCACTCGGCGGCGTTCCCGACGGTCCGGTCCGGCAGGTGCGTGGAGCTGCCGTAGCCGGGCCGGTCGTAGGAAACCCACCGGACACCGAGGCTTTCGGCGAGCGGCAGCAGCGGCCCGGGCGGCGCACCGAGGTTGGGCGTGCCGTGGTGCCAGAAGACGGTGAGCCGCGCCGGGCCGCCGGTGTCGTGGACGTGCAGCGTGCGCCCGCCGGGGAGGGCCAGATCCGTCTCCGTGACCATTGCCCGAGCCTAGCCGCTGTAACGAAAAGCCGGTTCCGATCGTCGGAGGACCACGACACCAGCGCGACGGGAGCCGCCATGACAGGGAACTACGCGACTTTGGGCGACGACCGCAACCCGGTCAACGTCTGGTACGACGAGGGAACGCAGTCGATCCACCTGACCTGCAGCGACCCCCGCCTGACCGACGAACACGGGCAGAAGCCGGGCTTCCGCACGGTCTTCAACGCCAACCCCCGCTCGGCGGACTACAGCCCCGCCAACTTCAACCGCCTCGCCCGGTACCTGCGGCAGCAGGGAAAGCCGGCTCCCGACGAGGCGGCCCTGCACCCGCGGAACCTGGCGCAGCGCGGTCAGGTGATCGAGGCGCTCGGCGAGGGCGGCTGAGGTTCACCGGGCCAGGCGTTCCGCCAGCCAGGCCAAGGACAACGGGTACCGGTAGTCGATCGCGGCGTGGCCCGCGTCGAACAGCTCGAAGTGGATCCGGTCCGCCGGCAGCCCCGCCTTGAGCGCCTCCGCCCGGAACGCCTCCGCGCCGACGTCGAGGAAGTACTCGTCGCTCGTGCCCGCGTCGATCCACACCGCCCGCCACGAGCTGACCGCCGCCGCGCGGTCCGGGACCATCCGGACCGGGTCCCAGTCCAGCCAGCGCTGCCACACCTCCGGCCGCAGCACGCCCGTCCCCGGCTCGAACGGCAGCTCCGGGGTTCCGTCCGGACCCGCCGAGAAGCACGCCGAGACCCCGATCAGCTGCAGCAGCGTCGCGTCCTCCGGCCTGCTGAACGCCGGGCGCGCGCGGAAGTCCGCCCACCACGCCTGGATGTCCTGGTCGTAGCCGCGCAGGGCGCGGACCGCCTTGCCGAAGTCCGGGACGTAGCACAGCTCGTAGAGCGAGTCGCCCGCGTGCGTGGCGAGAGCACCGAACAGGTCGGGGCGCAGCATCGGCGTGATCATCGCGCCGAATCCGCCGGACGACTTGCCCGCGATCGCGCGGGACTCGCGGTCCGGGATCGTCCGGTAGCGCGCGTCGACCCACGGCACGATCTCGTCGCAGAGGTAGGAGTGGTAGCGGCCCGTCCCCGGCGAGTCGACGAACTGCGAGCCGCCGTACGCGGTCCACGCGTCGACGTACACCACGACGCAGCCCGGCGCGCCGCCGGCGAACACGGCGTCGGCCGTCTCCACGAATGGCTGCCGGAACGGCGTCCGGTTGGCCCACATCGACAGGTGCCCGGTGTACCCCTGGATGACGTACACGACCGGGTACCGCTCGTCGCTGTCGTCGTAGCCCGGGGGGACGTACACCCACAGCGGCCGTTCGTGCGGGTCGCCGAGCGGGTTGTCCCGCAGCAGCGTGGATTCGACGGTGTGCCGGTCGAGCCGGCCGGCGAGGTCGCCTTCCCAGGGCAGCATGCCGCCAGTCAACCACGACTCAACCGGTTGCACGGCCTAAGCGATACCTCTTTTCCGCGGGTAGCGTTGAGCCGTTTCGCCCCGACCTTCGTGTTATGGGCACGGTGGTGGGTTAGGGGAATGCGGGGAAGACCATGAAACATCCGGGGCCGTTGTTCACATTGCTGGCCGGTGTC
This sequence comes from Amycolatopsis sp. NPDC048633, assembly GCF_040650695.1. NCBI lineage: Bacteria > Bacillati > Actinomycetota > Actinomycetes > Pseudonocardiales > Pseudonocardiaceae > Amycolatopsis > Amycolatopsis sp. NPDC048633. Next base: position 226,829 of record NZ_JBEZHS010000008.1, on the reverse strand, counting down.
GTGCTCGCCGGCGGGATCGGGATCGTCACCCTGGCGACCGGGACGGGCGTCGCGCCGGTCGCCGGGGCCGCCGGCGCGGCGAGCGTCGCGAGTACTTCGGCACCGCCGCCCACGACGTCGGCCGCGCCGAAACCCGAGGCGCCGAAGGCGGATGCGCCCGCACGGGCGGACTACGCGGGGCGGGTCACCGGCGGCGGCGCGTCCGTCGCGGTGTCGGTGCGCGACGGCCACGCGATCGCCTACCTCTGCGACGGCAAGAAGGTCGAAGCCTGGCTTCAAGGCGTGACGGTCGGCGGGAAGCTGGACCTCAAGGGCGCCAAGAACGCCAGTCTCACGGGAAGTTTCGACGCCGCTTCGGTCGCCGGGACGGTGACGGCGGCCGGCAAGACCTGGCAGTTCACCGCGCCCCCGGCGAAGAAGCCCGCGGGGCTGTACCGCGCGGCGCCGAAGGTCAAGGGCAAGGCGGCCAAGGTCGGCTGGATCGTGCAGCCCGACGGCAGCCAGGTCGGCATCCTCACCACGGACGAGGACGCGGCCGCCGCGCCGGCGCTCGACCCGGCAGCCGGCACCGCGACCGTCGACGGCGCGCCCGTGACCGCCGAGCCGATCAGCGGCCTGGCCGGGAACGGTGACTTCTGATGACCACGGCGGGCAATCGCGCCGGGGCCGCGCTCCTCGTGCCGCTCGTCGTCGGCGCCGTCGTCTCGGTGGCGCTCGGCGTCTACGGCAGCCTGCACACGCCGACCGGCGTCGCGGTGAACATCGCGGGCTTCTCCAGCCCGCAGTCGGTGAAGGCGTGGCTCGCGACGGTCGTCGTCCTGCTGGCCATTGTGCAGCTGCTTTCCGCGCTGGCGATGTACGGCAAGCTCGGCCGGACCGCACCGGAGTGGGTCTCACCGGTGCACCGCTGGTCGGGGCGGCTGGCGTTCCTCGTGTCGATCCCGGTGGCGCTGCACTGCCTGTACGCGCTCGGGTTCCAGTCGTTCGACACGCGGGTGCTCCTGCATTCGCTGCTGGGCTGCTTCTTCTACGGCGCGTTCGTCGCGAAGATGTTGCTGCTGCGCAAGGACGGCGCGCCCGGCTGGTCGCTCCCGGTCTTCGGCGGCCTCGTGTTCACCGGGCTGGTCGGGCTCTGGCTGAGCGCGTCGCTCTGGTTCTTCACCCAATCGGGCTTGACCTTCTAGGCGGGGGACGATCATGCGCGACGACGACACGGATCCGGCCGTCACCCGCCGGATCGCGCTCGCGGCGGCGGGCGCCGGGCTGGTGGCGGGCTGCAGCACCTACGGCGGCAACGCGGGGACGTCGTCCGCGGCGGCGCCCCCACCGGCCGCCGGGACGGAGCTGGGCGCGACCGGGGACGTCCCGGTCGGCGGCGGCAAGGTGTTCACGGACAAGCAGGTGGTGGTGACCCAGCCGGCGGCGGGAACGTTCGCGGCCTTCTCGGCGATCTGCACCCACCAGGGCTGCGCGGTCGACGCCGTCGCGGACGGCACCATCAACTGCCCGTGCCACGGCAGCAAGTTCAAGATCGCCGACGGCTCGGTCGCGAACGGCCCGGCGTCGCAGGCGCTGGAGAAGAAGACGGTCACCGTCGCGAACGGCAAGATCACCCTCGCCTAGGTGGTGGCCCTCGTGACGGTCCACCCATCGATTGTCCACAGTGGACTCGACCGGTCCGGTGCGCCGCGCAGGACGGTGCCGTCGGTACAGGCGAACCGGGCGCCCGGAGCCGATTCGTCCGCGACGGCCGCGCACTGCAGGCCGTTGTCCAGCGTGAGCAGGAACGCGTCGGCGGTGCCGCCGGGTTGCGGCGGGGCGGGCAGGGCGCCGGTGTAGGTCAGCAGGACGGCCTTCGCCGCCGGTGCCGGGCAGACGACCCGCGTTTCCGGCACGGCGAAACACGGGTCGTAGGTCGTGGCGCCCGACGTGCAGCGGTAGGCGTCGTGGCGGCCGGACACCGCGGACACCGAGCCGCAGGCCCCGTCCGCCCGGGACGTCGTGGCGCCGGTGCGCGGCCGGTACCCGGTGGTCTGCGTGGACCGCGGCGCGCGGCCGGTGGTGAGGGCGGCTTCGAAGGCGGGATTCGCCGCCGTGAGACCGCTCGTCACCGGCCCGATCCCGGCGTCGAGGAACCGGCGCACGACGTCGCCGCCGTCCAGGTTGCAGGGTCCGAGCGCCGCCCACGCGGCGGCCGGCCGGTCCGCGGCGTCCTGCGCGGCGCAGGTCAGCGTGCCGAGGGACGGCTCGGGCGCGCCGGTCAGCCCGAACAGCGCGGCGAGGTGGTGCGCCGCCTCGGCGAGCGTCGTACCGATGACCGGTCCGGGTTCGGCCTGGCCCGTGAGGGTCGCCGGCAGGCGGGTCAGCGGGACGTCGTAGGTGACGCCGGAGCCGGGCCACAGCAGCGCACGCTGAGACGGCTGGCCGAACAGCTGGACGGGGGACGTGCTCGCCGCCGTGGTCCGGGCGGTGGGTTCGGGCCAGCCGGCCGGCAGCGCGAGCCGGTAGGGCACGCGGGTGTGCGAGGTGAGGGTGACGCTCGCCCGGCCGTTGCCGAGGGTCAGGCAGGTCGAGATGGGCGTGGCGGGGCTGGTCGCGGCGAGCCCGATGGTGACGCCGCCGGCAACGGCCGAGCGCCCGGCGCAGGCCGGCCGCGGCGCCGGTTCCGGCCCGACCTCGCGGCCGAGCGCGGCGAAGTCGAGGAGCCCACCCCAGAACGCGCCGCCCCGGGTCAGCTCCGCGACGATGCTCCGGGCCGAAGCGTCGTAGGCCGCCGGGACGAGTTTGGTGCCGGTGATGACGACGGGCGCGAACCCCGCGGGCGGCGGCGCCGGAACCGGGATCCGCACCCGGGCTCGCCGGCCGTCGTCCAGCTCCAGCTCGGCGCCACCGCCGATCCGCCGCGTCAGGGGCGAGGCGAACCCGGGTTCCGGCGCCGGCCGCAGGGAACCGCCGGGCGCGTCGACTTCGATGCCGGAGACGGTGTCCGTCCCACCCGGACCGGTCGTGAACTGCTGCTGCACCAGGAATCCCGCGGCGCCCAGGAGCAGCAGGACCACGGCCGCGGCCAGCGCGAGCCGGGCCGCCCGGTCGTCGGTGGCCATCGGCGCCTCCCAGAACGCTTGCCCTTCGCGAATCACCGGACCCGCCATGGTCGTCACCGCCGTGGCGCGACCGTGACCGGGGCTTACCCTGGCGCGGCGGCCGGGCCGGCGCAAGTTTCGGCGGCCGGTCCGCGCCGCGGCCGGTAATCGGTCGCCGCCGGCCGGCCGGTCTGGCACCATCGGACCGGTGAGCCCGGTCGAGATCGCCTGCGACGAGTCGGGCTCGGAGGGCGAAAACCTCGTCGGCGGCGAGACGGACGTCTTCGCCCACGCCGGCGTCGGGCTGACCCCCGAGGCCGCGCGAGCCTGCGTGACCGAGATCCGCGCCCGCATCGGCTCGCCCGCCGAGGAGTACAAGGCCAACCACCTGCTGCGCGGCAAGCACCGCCCGGTGCTCGAGTGGCTGCTCGACCCCGCCGGCCCCCTCGCCGGCCGCGGGCACGTGCACCTGACCGACAAGACGTTCTTCGCCGTGCGAGCCGCGGTCACGCTGCTGGCCGAGCACGGCACCGACGCCATGGCACGCACCCTCCACCGCGCCGGCCCCACCGCCTTCGGTCCCGATCGCTGGGCGTACTTCCTCGCCGCGTTCACCAGCGTCCTGCGCCTGAAGCCCCGGCGCGGCGTGACGACGTCGCCGGAGGAGTTCTTCGCCCTGGCCCACGAGCTCGCCGCGGTCCCCGGTGAGGCCGGTGAGATCCTGGGCCGTCTCGAAGGCGGAGCCGGACGCGTGGCCGGCTACCGCGCCCGGCTGGCGAGTGACCCCGGCCTGGTGCCGGTACTGGACCCGCTGGTGCCCGCGGTGATCCACACCGTCCGGCACTTCAGCGCGGACGGCACCCCGGTCGCCCTGGTCCACGACGAACAGCTCGCCCTCACCGGCGAGCGCGTGCTCCAGCTCAAGGTCACGCTCGGGCACCGGCTGGCCGGCGTCCGGTTCGTCGACTCGCGGTCGGACGCCCGCGTGCAGGTCGCCGACTTCCTCGCCGGCGTCGCCCGCCGGATCGCCTCCGACGCGCTGAACGGGCGCGGCGACACCCGGCTGACCACCCTGCTGGAGTCCTTTGTGGACGCCGAGTCCGTCTGGAACGCGCTCAGCAGCTGACGACCTGCGCCGGCGACGTCGTGTTGTCGAGCCGCTTGACGTACGCGCTCCCGCTTCGCCGCGCGCACGCGGACGCGCTGGTGGCGAACGGCCCGTGGAAGACGGCGTACACGTCGGCGCCGTTCACCTGCTGCCGCAGCGAGCCGCAGCCGGTGGTCGGCGTGTGCAGGTACCGGGCGCCGGGGTTCGCGTTGAGGAACTGCTGAACCTCCGTGCGGTAGCGGGCCGGGGTGATGGCGGAGCCGAGCACGACGACGTACGAGCCGTCGCACGCCGGCGTGGTCATGGCGGTCGCCAGGCCGAGGTCGGCGCTGCTGGCCACGCTGGTGGCGACGGACGTCCGCACGCTGACCTGCGTGGTCGTGACCGGCGGCGCGGTCACCGGCGGCGCCGGCGCGGAAGAGGACTTCGCGGTCGGGGTCGGCTGGGCCTGCGACGAGGGCTTCAAGACCGTGAACCACCCGATGACGGCCACGAGCGCGAGCAGCGCCACGCCGGCGACCAGCCACGGCGCCTTCGAAGCCCGCCGCCGCACCTCCGTCGCGGCCGGCGTCATCCGGGTGGCCTGCCGGGTCGGGGGAGCGGTGGCGGGCACCGGGCTCGTGCCGCCGAGGGCGGCCCGGGCGGCGTCCGCCAGCTCGGTGACGCTGCCGAAGCGCTCCGCGGGGTCCTTCGCCATGCCTCGCGCGATCACGGCGTCGAACGCCGCGGGCAGCCCGGGCCGCAGCGTGCTCGGGCGCGGGGGCGGATGGTGCAGGTGCGCGCCGATCAGCGACGCGGCCGTCGTCGCCGCGAACGGCTTGCTCCCCGTCAGGCACTGGTGCAGCACGCACGCGAGCGAATAGACGTCGACGCGGTGGTCGGCCGGCGCGTCGGCGAAGCGCTCGGGCGCCATGTAGTCGAGCGTCCCGACGGCGCCGCCGGTGGCCGTGAGCCCGGTGCTCGGCCCGGCCGCGCGGGCGATGCCGAAGTCCACGAGGTAGGCGAACCCGGTCGCGCCGACCAGCACGTTCGACGGCTTGACGTCCCGGTGCACCAGGCCTTCGGCGTGCGCGGCGGCCAGCGCCTGGGCGACCTGCCCGACGACGTCGACCGCCTCGGCCGGGGCCAGCGCCCCGCCCGCGGCCAGCCGGGTGCCGAGGTCGTCGCCGTCGACCAGGCGCATGTCGAGGTAGAGGCGCCCGTCGATCTCGCCGTAGGCGTGGATCGGGATCACGTGCGGTTCCCGCAGCCGCGCCACCGCGTGGGCCTCCCGCCGGAACCGCTCCTGGAAGTCGCGGTCGGCCGCGAAGTCCGGCGCGAGCAGCTTGAGCGCCACGACGCGGTCGTGGCGGGTGTCGTAGGCGCGCATGACCTCGCCCATGCCGCCGCGGGCGATCAGCGACTCGACACGGTACGGCCCGAACTGCCAGCTCACGCGCATCCCTCCACCAGGCGTCCCGGACCTCGGGAAGTCTCGCCCGCGCGCAGGGACGTTACAGGGCGCTACCCCCGTGGCGTGCCGAAGTCCTGCGTCCAGTACGCCTTGCGCGCCGAGTCGACGGTGTAGCCGACGCCGAGCTCGGTCAGCCGGCAGTCGAGGATGTTCGCCTTGTGCACCGGGCTGTGCATCCACGAGTCGACGACCGCCTCGGGCGTGCGCTGCCCGGCGGCGATGTTCTCCGCCCAGCGCTGCCACCGGTACCCGGCGGCGGAGATCCGGGCCGCGGGGTCCTCGCCGCCCCGCCCGGTGTGGCTGAAGTACCGGTAGCGCGCCATCTCGCCGGTGTGCGCGTCGGCCGCGTCGGCGAGCCGCGGGTTTCCGGCGAGCGGCCCGCAGCCGTTCTTGACGCGCTGCACGTTGGTGAGCTGCAGGACCTGCGTGGGATAGGACCCCGCGGCGGGGGCGGGGGCCGGCGCGAGCAGCGTCAGCACGGCGGCGATTTCGAGCAACATCACGACCTCCTCGAGGGTTTTCTCCGACACTGGGGGAATAGCGCGGTCGGCCGGGTGATGAAACGGACCCGGGCGGAGGAAACCGCTGGTACGGAGGGTGCGGGCGGAGTGGTCGATTCACCGGGAATTGCGCGTCCGGCACCGGAAGAGGGGATTTCCGGGAATGGCCGGGAACGCGCTGTCGCGGCACGTGCAGGCTCATGTGCGTACCCTGATCTGGTGCGGACCCGCCCCACCCTGACCTGGACGTCCCCGGACGCGCCGCTGCCCCGGACCTCGAGCCTCGACGAGCTGGCCGGCGTCGTCGCGCGCGGGCGGGTCGCCGTGCTCAGCGGGGCCGGGCTGTCCACCGAGTCCGGGATCCCCGACTACCGCGGCGAGACCGGCAGCCTGCGCCGGCACACGCCGATGACCTACGACGAGTTCGTCACCAGCGCCGGCGGCCGGCAGCGCTACTGGGCGCGCAGCCACCTCGGCTGGCGCACCATCGCCCGCGCCGACCCCAACGACGGCCACCGCGCGGTCGCCGCCCTGCGCGACGGCGGCTACTTCGGCGGCGTCATCACGCAGAACGTCGACGGCCTGCACCAGGCGGCCGGCACCGCGGACGCCGTCGAGCTGCACGGCAGCCTGGACCGCGTGCTCTGCCTGGACTGCCGCCGCACCAGCCCGCGCGCCGAGCTGGACCGGCGGCTGCGGGCGGCGAACCCGGACTTCGAGGGCACGGCCACCCGGATCAACCCGGACGGCGACGTCGACCTGCCCGAGGACGTCGTGCGCCGGTTCACCCTGGTGCCGTGCGCGGAGTGCGATGGCGTGCTCAAGCCGGACGTGGTGTTCTTCGGCGAGAACGTGCCGCGGCCCCGCGTCGAGCAGTGCTACCGGCTGGTCGACGAGGCCGGCGCGCTGCTGGTGCTGGGGTCCTCCCTGACCGTGATGTCCGGGCTCCGCTTCGTCCGCCACGCGGCGGCCGCGGGCAAGCCGGTGGTGATCGTCAACCACGGCGAGACCCGTGGCGATCGCTACGCCTCGGTGCGCGTCGACCTGCCCCTGGGGCGCGCGCTGACCGAGCTGGCCGGCCGCCTGGGCTGTGACCTCAGCGAGGATCGCGGCCGAAGCGCGTGAGCAGCCGGTCCTGCCGGGACGCGCTCGGGGCGGCCGGCGGCGGCTCGGCGAAGACCCGCGAGTTCAGCGCCAGTCCCGCGAAGATGTCGTCGTAGTCTTCGTCGATCCACGCGACGAGCGCGGGATCGAGGGTGTCGTCGGCGCCGAGAGCGCGGGCGAGGTCCCAGGTGTGCACGGTGCTGTCCGTCGTGCGCACGGCCAGGGCCCGCCGTCCCGTGAGCTTGCCGAGCGGGTAGTCGACGAGCCGGTCCAGCGCGCCTTCCTCGCTGAACGCCGCCGCACAGTCCCGGACCGACTCGGTGAACGCCGTGACCGGGTCGTCCCCGAGCGCGTCTTCCTCGCGGGCGGCCAGGAACTCCTCACGAGTGGCGCCGTGGAGGAGCGCGATGTAGTTGAGGTTGCCGCGAGTCATGTGGTTCACCAGCGCCCGCACGTCCCACTCGGTGCACGGGGTCGGTGCGGCCCAGCTGCCGGGTGGCACCGCGCGGAGGTGGCGCTCGAAACCTTTGCTCGCGAGCAGGAAACGGTCGAGGAACATGGCGTCCACTGTGGCCCGGCCGCGAACGCGGTGCAGGCGGGTTTCGGACGCCGTGGGCGAGCCGGCCCGGGCGGGTTGGGGGGAAACGCGCCCGGACCGGCTCTTGCGACGGACCTCCACAGCCGGTCGTTGTTCACAAGACGCGGCGGGCGCCCCGGGCGTTACACCGGCTGCAACCCGGTCCACGACCAGCGCGGCATCGGGAGCGCGGCGGGCACCTCGCCGGGCGGGCCGGGGTAGGTGAGGACCTCGGCGACCGCCCACTCCATGTAGGACCGCAGCGCGGCGCGGAACTCCGGATCGGCGGGCAGGCCGGCGTCGTCCGCGGCCCGCACGAAGCACTCGACGAACCGGCGGCCGAGGTCGCTCATGTCGCCGTTGCCGGCGTGCATCCGCAGCATCGCCGAGTGGTCGCTGCACTCCGCGGAGAACCGCGGCGGCCCGCCCATGACCTCGGCCCAGTAGCGGGCCAGCCGGTCGACGTGCTGCGGGTGCTGCCCCGGGTGCGAGAACGGGTGGTTCAGCTCGGGGTCGGCCAGGCAGCGCTCGTGGTGGGCGGCGGCCAGCGCGAGGAACGCGGGGTCGCCGCCGGCGAATTCGTACAGCGTTTGACGCACCCGCCGAGCCTGGCACGCCCGGCCGCCGAACGCCAGGACGTCAGCGCGCCGCCGCGGCCGCGCGTTCGGCTTCGGGGGTGAAGCCGCCGAACGCGTCGACCGCCCGCCGGACGTCCTCGGTCACGAGGTCGTGGTTCAGCGCGCCGCCGGCCGCCGCGCCCTGGGCCGCGGCGACGATGACGGTCGCCCGCGCGTCGGCGACGTTCCCGGCCGCCCACACGCCCGGCACGTTCGTCTTGCCCATCGTGTCCGTCTCTTCGTAGCCGAGCCCGCGGATGAGCTCGTCGTGCGGCACGGTCACCGTGCGGATGAACAGCGCCACCCGCGGCACGAACCGCGCGCCGACCTCGAGCCCGGTCAGGCGGCCGTCTTCGCGCCGCAGGGCCGTGACGGTCCCGTCGACGATCTCGATGCCCCGCGCGCCGAGCCGTTCACGGTCCTCTTCGGACAGTGGCGTGGTGTGGGCGAAGTACACGACGTCCGGCGACCACTGGCGCACCAGCAGCGCGTGCTCGACGCTCGCGGGCTCGGTGCCGAGCACGCCGAGCGGCTGGTCGCGCACCTCGTAGCCGTGGCAGTACGGACAGGTCACCGCGTCGGTGCCCCAGCTTTCGCGCAGGCCGGGGATGTCCGGCAGGTCGTCGTGGACGCCGGTCGCGACCAGGACGCGCCGGGCGGTCAGCTCCCGGCCGCTCGCGAGCCGGGCGGTGAAGCCGGGTTCGAGCCCGCTCACCTGGTCTTCGAGGATCTCGACGCCGTAGCCGGCGAGCTCCTCACGGCCGATCTTGAGCAGTTCCGACGGCGGCAGGCCGTCGCGGGAGAGGAAGCCGTGCATGTGCTCGGCGGGGGCGTTGCGAGGCGAGCCGCCGTCGACGACCACGACGCGCCGCCGCGCGCGGCCCAGCATCAGGGCGGCGCTCAGGCCCGCGGCGCCGCCTCCCACCACCAGGACGTCATAGCTGTTTTCGGTCATGCCGCCACCATGACCCCGGCTTCGCGGATTCGACAACAAATGTTGCCGTTTTCGGGACAAGAGCGTTTCCTGGGAGCATGACGGACGCCATCACCCACGCCCTGGCCGAGGTCGGCCCCCGGCTCAAGCGGGTCCGCACCCAGCGGCGGGTCACGCTGGCCGACCTCTCGACCGCGACGGGCATCTCGAAGAGCACGCTGTCCCGCCTGGAGTCCGGCCAGCGCAAGCCGAGCCTCGAGCTGCTGCTGCCGATCGCCCAGGCCCACCAGGTACCCCTCGACGAGCTGGTGGGCGCGCCGGAGGTCGGCGACCCGCGCGTCCGCCTGACGGCACGCCGCATCCCCCGCCACAACGGCGCGACGATGACGGTCCTGCCGCTGACCCGCCAGCCCGGCGCGCCCCAGGCGTTCAAGATGATCCTGGAGCCGGAGACGGGCGAGCCCGATCCCCAGGTCCACGAGGGGTACGAGTGGTTGTACGTCCTGTCGGGCCGGCTGCGGCTCATCCTGGCCGACCGCGACATGACGCTGGGCCCGGGCGAGGCGGCGGAGTTCGACACGAGACTGCCCCACTGGTTCGGCGCGGTCGACGGCCGGCCGGCGGAGATCCTCAGCCTGTTCGGGAAACAGGGGGAGCGGCTCCACCTGCGGGCGAAGTCCCGGTAGCGCCCGGCCCGAACGTCCACGCCACGTCCGCTAGAAGCCGATCGCTTCCCGCAGCAACAGCACGGTCGCCCGCCCGGGGCGGGGTTCTCCGTTCAGCACCAGGACGCGGTTGACCGCGCTGGGCCACCCGTGGACCTCCAGCGTCCGCACGCTCTCCAGCGGCAGGCAGTGCTCGTCGATGCGGCGCAGCGCGGTCTCCAGGTCGGGCACCACCTTCTGCGCCCCGACCACCCAGATCGCGCGGCCCGCGCCGCCCGAATAGGCAGGCAGCTGGCTCCCGCTGCCCGACGCCGCCACGAGAGACCCGGTTTCGGTCACCGCCGCGACGCTGCCGACGACGACGTCGGGGCTCGCGAGCAGCCGCCGGATCTCGTCGGCGCCCGTCGCGCGGTCGATCGCCAGCACCAGCGGCTTGACCGCCTGGTACCGCTCGCCGGCGTTGATGTCCTCGTCGATGCCCGACAGTCGCAGGGTCTCGCTGGCCCCGGTCAACACGGTGGCTCCTTCGGGGATCAGCTGCTCGATGCGGATTCGCGCGGCCGCGACGTCGTCGAGGATCTCCACGGCGAACCCGTGGGCGGTCAGCGCCGCGGCCGCCCGTTCCAGGCGCTCGGCGGGCGCCGGGTCGGTGAAGGGGGTGACCGGCAACTGGGTGGTCATGGTGGCTCCTAGCGTGGCTGGGTCGGTTCTCCGGGTACGACAACGCAGCCACCCGGAATGTGAGGCCTCACATTCCGGGACGCTGTCTTTGTCGTAAGGGGTGACGACGAAGGGAGCACCATGGACGCGCTCATGAGCGAGCGGCGGCGGCTGATCAACCTCGCGTACCGGCTCCTGGGCTCCCTGGCCGAGGCCGAGGACGCCGTCCAGGAGGCCTACGCCCGCTGGTTCGCGCTGTCCCGGCCGCGGCAGGAGGCCATCGAGTCCCCGGGCGCCTGGCTGACGACGGTCACCGGCCGCATCTGCCTCACCCTGCTCGGGTCGGCGCGGGCCCGCCGCGAGACCTACGTGGGCGAATGGATCCCCGAGCCGGTGCCCGAGAGCCCGGCCGGCGACCCGGCCGACCGGGTCACGCTGGACGAGTCGGTCAGCATGGCCTTCCTGGTCGTGCTCGAGTCGATGACCCCGGCCGAGCGCGTCGCGTTCATCCTGCACGACGTCTTCTGCCACTCCTTCGCCGAAGTCGCCGAGATCGTCGGACGCACGCCGGCGGCGTGCCGCCAGCTGGCTTCCTCGGCCCGGCGCCGGGTTCGCGCGTCGCAAGGCCTCGCGACCCCGACGGCCCGGCAGGCGGGGATCGTCCGGGACTTCAAGCAGGCGTGGGAGGCGAAGGACATCGACGCCCTGATCGGCCTGCTCGATCCCGGCGCCACCGCGACCGCCGACGGCGGCGGCCTGGCCATCGCCTTCCCGCACCCCATCGAAGGCGGCGAGCGGATCGCGCACGCGTGGATCGACCTGGCCGGCCGGAAGCCCGCCACGATGGCGTTCGTGGAGCGCACGGTCAACGGGCGGCCCGGCTTGGTCGCCCGGCAGGACGGCGTCGTCGTGACGGTGTTCGCGTTCGACGTCGCGGGCGACCGGATCCAGCACATCTGGGTCGTCCGCAACCCCGAGAAACTGCGGAGCTGGACGGGATAGCCGGGTCAGCCGAGTTCGCGCTGCATCAGGAGGGTGTCGAGCCACCGGCCGTGCTTGAACCCGACGCGCCGCAGCACGCCGGCCTCGGTGAACCCGGCCGCGCGGTGCAGGTTCCGCGACGCGGGGCTGCCGGAGTCGACGACGACGGCGATCGCCTGCCGGGCGCCCGCCTTCGCGCACTGATCGAGCAGTTCGTCCAGCAGGCGCCGGCCGTGGCCGCGGCCGGTGGCGCCGGGCGCGAGGTAGATGGTCGTCTCGACGGTGTGCCGGTAGGCGGGTTTCGGCCGCCACGGCGTGGCGAGTGCGTAGCCGCCGACTTCGGTGCCGGCCAGGACGAGGAACGGCAGGTCGCTCCCGCGGATCTTCGCGCGCCACTGGTCCGGGGGCGGCGGGGTGGTCTCGAAGGTGACGACCGAATCGGTGACGTACGGCGCGAAGACGGCCGCGATGCCGTCGGCGTCGGCCTCGGTCGCCGACCGGATTTCCGCTATAGTGGACACAGTCGCTATTATAGAGGAATGATCGATCCGGTGAGCCTGGGCCGCCGCCTGCACGCGGTGCGGACCGGCCGTGGCCTGGCGTTGAGTGCGCTGGCCCGGGAAGCCGGGGTGAGCGTGAGCATGCTGTCGGCCATCGAGCGCGGGGAGAAGACCCCGACGGTCGTCGTGCTGTCCCGCATCGCCGACGGCCTCGGGTGGTCGCTGTCGCGCCTGCTGGCCGACCTGGAGGCGGACCGGGTGATCGTCCGCCGCGTGGCCGAGCAGGACCACGTCGCCGAGCCGGGTGGCTGGCACCGCACGGTGCTGACGCCGGTCGTGCCGGGCGTCAACTTCGAGTGGATCCGCACGACCCTGCCCGCCGGCTGCGACGCGGGAACGTTTCCGGCCTACGCACCGGGTTCCCACGAGTTCGTCGCGGTCGAGTCGGGCACGCTGTGGCTGGGTGTCGGTTCGGCCGAGCACGTCCTGGCGGCGGGGGATTCGGTCTACTTTCCCGCCGACGTAACGCATTCCTACGCGAACCGCGGCGACGAGCCGTGCGCGTACCACGTCGCCGCGTTGGTGATGCGCCCGCGTTCCGCGCGGACGTAGGAAAAACCGGGTGACACGGCGACCGTCGTCGTGACACTCTTCGCGCCATGTTCCCCGTGTCCGATAGCGCGACGCTCGCAGGCTTGTCCCTGCCGAGCGCCGTTTCGGCACGGCTGCTGGTTGTTCGCAGCGGCGCTCGAAGCTGACCCTTCCCCGATTCCCCCGTCCGGTAGCGGAACCGCCGGGGGAGGGTCGACGCGCTCGCCCGGTTTCGCGTTTTCGCTTCCAGTACAAGGAATTCCCATGAGCAAGCAGCAGTACGTGCGCACCAAGCCGCACCTCAACATCGGTACGATGGGCCACGTCGACCACGGCAAGACCACCCTCACCGCGGCCATCACCAAGGTGCTGGCCGAGCGCGACGGCAGCAACCGCTACGTCGCCTTCGACCGCATCGACCGCGCGCCGGAGGAGATCGAGCGCGGCATCACGATCACCATCGCGCACGTCGAGTACGAGACGCCGACCCGGCACTACGCGCACGTCGACATGCCGGGCCACGCCGACTACGTCAAGAACATGATCACCGGCGCGGCCCAGCTGGACGGTGCGGTGCTCGTGGTTTCGGCGCTGGACGGCGCGATGCCGCAGACGCGCGAGCACGTCGTGCTGGCGCGCCGGATCGGCGTCGAGCACCTCGTGGTGGCCCTCAACAAGGCGGACCTCGCCGACGACGAGGACCTGCTCGACCTGGTCGAGCTCGAGGTCCGCGAGCTGCTGACCCGCTACGGGTTCGACGGTGACGCCGTGCCGGTCGTCCGCGTGTCGGGGCTGCGCGCGCTCGACGGCGACCCGCTGTGGACGCAGCGGATCCTCGACCTCCTCGAGGCCGTCGACGAGCACGTGCCGATCCCGCCGCGGCGGCTCGACCTGCCGTTCCTCCTGCCGATCGAGAACGTCCTGACCATCACCGGCCGCGGCACCGTCGTGACCGGCGCGGTCGAGCAGGGCACCCTCGCGGTCGGCGACGCGGTCGAGGTGGTCGGGCTCGGCCCGGCCGTCACGAGCGTGGCCACCGGGCTCGAGACGTTCGGCAAGCCGATGGAGCGCGCCGAGGCGGGCGACAACACCGCGGTGCTGCTGCGCGGGGTCAAGCGCGGCGAGGTCCGGCGCGGGCAGGTCGTCTGCCTGCCGGGCAGCGTCCGGCCGCACACGCGGTTCCGCGCGGAGGTCCACGTGCTGTCGGCGGCCGAGGGCGGCAGGCGGACGCCGTTCGCGGCGAACTACCGGCCGCAGTTCCACTTCCGCACGAGCGACGTCGTCGGGGTGGTCACCCCGGCCGACGGCGTCACGGTGGTCCGGCCGGGTGAGGCGGCTTCGCTGACGGTGGAGCTCGGCCAGGCGGTCGCGATGAGCCCCGGTCTCGGGTTCGCGATGCGCGAAGGCCGGCTGACGGTGGCCGCGGGCACGGTCCGCGAGGTGCTGGACTGAAGAGCGCGGCCCCTGCTTCGGCAGGGGCCGCGCTCGACTCATCCGATCATTTGCTCCCGGCTGATCTCGCGCATTCCCGATCCGCCGTCGGAATACCGCGTAGTGGTATCTCAGCGGCCGCGAAGTCCCGGCCGAGCCAAGCCGACCGCGGCGAGGATCATCAACGCCACCGCCGCCACTCCCGCGACCACCGACGCCGCCGGGGCAACCAGGTCCGTCCTCGTCAACGTGAGGATGCTCGACAACAGCAGCACCGCCCCCACTCCCAGGTTCAGCCAGCACAGCGGAGCCGTGCTCGGAACGAAATGCCAACGCCGCTCGGCCATCGGACCTCCTCCGTCAAGATCTCTCCCCGGATCTGCCCCGATCGGGTGTCGATCAAACCGGTGGGGCGTGAATAACCGACGTTCCACTGGTCGGAACACGATACTGTCCCGCCCGGCCGGCGTGGTGCGACCGTCTGAGCCATGGCTCCCGTGAAGGCGGCGATCGTCGGCCCCGGCAACATCGGCACCGATCTGCTGGCGAAGCTGCGACGCAGTGAAGTTCTCGAAGTCGGTTACGTGGTCGGCGTGGTCGAGTCCGACGGTCTCGAGCGCGCCCGCGCGCAGGGGATCGCGGCGTCCGCCGAGGGCGTCGACTGGCTGCTGCGCCAGGATCCCTTGCCGGACATCGTGTTCGAGGCGACGTCGGCCAAGGCGCACGCGGCCAACGCCCCGCGCTACGAGGAGGCCGGCATCCAGGCGATCGACCTGACCCCGGCGCACCTCGGCCCGATGGTGTGCCCGCCGGTGAACCTCGGCGCGCACCTCGACGCGCCGAACGTCTCGATGATCACCTGCGGCGGACAGGCCACGATCCCCATGGTGCACGCGGTTTCCCGCGTGACGCCGGTGCCGTACGCGGAGATCGTCGCCTCGGTGGCCTCGCGCGGCGCGGGCCCGGGGACGCGGGCCAACATCGACGAGTTCACGCGGACGACGTCGCAGGCGGTCGCCGAGATCGGCGGCGCCGGGCGCGGCAAGGCGATCATCATCCTCAACCCGGTCGAGCCGCCGATGATCATGCGCGACACCGTGTTCTGCGCGATCGGGCTCGACGCCGACCGCGACGCGATCACCGCGTCGATCCACGAGATGGTCGACGAGGTCCGCAAGTACGTTCCCGGCTATTCGCTGCGCGCGGACCCGCAGTTCGACGACGCGCGCGAGGAGTGGGACGGCAACGCGCGGGTCGGGATCTTCCTGGAAGTCCGCGGCAACGGCGACTACCTGCCGGAGTACGCCGGCAACCTCGACATCATGACCGCCGCGGCCGCCCGCGTCGGCGAGCTGATGGCGCGCGCGAAGCAGGAGGTGCCCGCATGAGTGAGCTTGCGAACGAATCAAGGGACACCGGTCGCCCGGAGCTCAAGCACGACGTCCGGATCGTCGACACGACGCTGCGCGACGGCAGCCACGCGATGGCCCACCGCTTCACCGAACAGCAGGTGCGCGACACGGTGCGCGCGCTCGACCGCGCCGGCGTCGAGGTGATCGAGGTGACCCACGGCGACGGCCTCGGCGGTTCGTCGTTCACCTACGGCTTTTCCGCCGTCGACGAGCTCAAGCTCATTGCCGCCGCCCGCGAAGAGGCGAAGCAGGCGAAGATCGCTGTGCTGCTCGTGCCGGGCATCGGCACCGCGGAGGACCTCCAGCGCGCCTTCGACGCGGGCGCGGAGATGGTGCGGGTGGCGACGCACTGCACCGAGGCCGACGTCTCGCCGCAGCACTTCGGCTTGGCGCGCGAACTGGGCATGGAGACGGCCGGGTTCCTGATGATGGCGCACCGCACGCCGCCGGAGGACCTGGCGAAGCAGGCGCGGATCATGGTCGACGCCGGCTGCCAGGCGGCGTACGTGACGGACTCGGCCGGCGCGCTGCTGATGCACGAAGCGCGCCAACGGTTCGAAGCGCTGGTCGCCGAAGTCGGGGACACCGCGTGGGTCGGCTACCACGGCCACCAGAACCTTTCGCTCGGCGTCGCGAACTCCGTCTTGGCGTACGAAGCCGGGGTCCGCTACATCGACGGGTCGCTCTGCGCGCTCGGCGCGGGCGCCGGCAACTCGCCGACGGAAGTCCTCGCGGCGGTGTTCGACCGTATGGACATCGACACCGGTCTCGACGTCGGCGCCCTGCTCGACGGCGCGGAGGAGGTCGTCCGCCCGTACCTGAACCGCTGGCCGAAGATGGACCGCAACGCGATCGTGCAGGGCTGGGCCGGGGTGTACTCGAGCTTCCTGCTGCACGCGGAGCGCGCGGCGGAGCGCTACGGCGTGCCGGCGCAGGCGATCCTGCGCCGCTGCGGCGAGCTCGCGCTGGTCGGCGGCCAGGAGGACATGATCATCGACGTCGCGGTGACGCTGGCCGCGGAGGGTTAGTCCGCGAACCGGTCGAGCGCTTCCTGTTTCCAAGCCCGTTTGACGGCACTGGCCCGGTGCCCGGCGTGATCGTCGATCAGCAGCTCCGCACCGGGCCAGGCCTCGGCCAGCTCCCACGCGGTCGTCACCGGGCAGCTGAGGTCGAGCCGGCCGTGGATCAGCACGCCCGGGATGCCGGCGAGCCGTCCGGCATCCCGGATCACGGCGCCTTCTTCCAGCCAGCCGGCGTTCGCGTAGTAGTGCGTCGTGAGGCGGACGAACGCGAGCGTGGCTTCGTCCACCGGTTCGTCGCGGACCGGGGGAGCGCCGGGCTCGAGGGACAGCACGACGTCCTCCCACCGGCGCCACGCGGCCGCCGCCCGGTCGCGGACCACCGGGTCGGGGTCGGCCAGCAGCCGCGCGTACGCGGCGACGTCGTCGTCGGCGCCCAAGCTGAACCGCGCCCATTCCTCGGGGAAGAACCGCCCGACGCCGCGGTAGAGCCAGTCGATCTCCGACCGGCGCGTGGTGCTGATCGCGCTGACGACGAGTTCCGTCACCCGTTCGGGGAAACGTTCGGCGTACACCAGGGCCAGGGTCGTCCCCCACGAGCCGCCGGTCACCAGCCAGCGGTCGATGCCGAGGTGCTCGCGCAACCGTTCGAGATCGGCGACGAGGTGCTCGGTCGTGTTGTCCCGCAACGACGTCATGGCGTGCGGCACGCTGCGCCCGCAGCCGCGCTGGTCGAGGAGCACGACCCGGTAGCGGGCGGGGTCGAACGCCCGCCGCATGCCCGGCGCGCTGCCCTGGCCGGGCCCGCCGTGCAGGACGACCGCGGGTTTTCCGTCGGGGTTGCCCGAGATCTCCCAATAGATCCGGTGCCCGTCGCCGACGTCGAGCAGGCCTTGGTCGTAGGGCTCGGTCATCGGGTACATCTCGGGCATCGCGCGTGTCCACCTTCGGTCAATGTCCGCAACAGACCGGTCCGGCCGCGCCGGAAGCCCGCCAGACTCGGTTCCGGCCGGTGATCATGCCGGACCGGACCCACTTCTTCCGAGGGGATTTCGATGAAACGCAGGATCTTCGCCGCGGCCGTGGCCTGCGCGGCCACGTTCGCGGGGCTGCTCGGCACCGCCGGAGCGGCGCAGGCGGCGACGTCGGTGACGTTCACCCCACGCACGGTGACCTCGCCGCACGACCACCAGTACGTCGCGGCGCTGGGCTCGGTGCAGCTGGCCATGACGGCGGGCCAGACCGCGTACGTCTACTCGACGCTGCGGGCGAACAAGGCGTCGAACACGACGCTGATCGACAACGAGGTCCGCTGTTCGAGCACGAGCGGCTGGACGAAGAACGAGGTGCTCGGGCAGAACGTCCTGATCGCGAGCGCCACCAGCGCCCCGGCCTCGCTGCGGGACATCAGCGTGACGACGCGGTTCCTGGTCCACCCGGGCGCGGCGGGCACCGTCACGTGCACGACGTACCTGCGGAGCGCGAACCTCGGGCTGGGCAACTCGACCGTGAGCCTGGTCGGCGGCGAGCTGAAGTTCGCGGACACCAGCGTCGCGAACACGACCGCCGGCACGCCGCCGCAGGCCGACGACGGTGACACGCCTCCCGGCCGCGTCATCGGCCTCAGCTCGGCGGCCCCGACGGTCCGCGAGCCGGCCTCGGCCGTCATCGAGATGGCGCCGGTGACCGGGCTCAGCGTGTTCGGCGACATGGAGCTGATGGCGTGCTACCCCGAGCCGAAGGACGGCTGCCCGGTGAACAGCATGACCGCCCGGGTGACGCTGTTCGTCAACCAGTGGAAGGCCGACGGCACGGTGTGCAAGACGGACTCGTCCGCGAGCGTGACGGCGGTCGTCCGGCGCGACGTGCACCACCTGGTGGTCCCGCTGAACACGCGGTTCGCGGCGGCGACGGGCAACGGCTGCGTGCCGAAGTTCACCTTCTACGTGAAGACGGACTGGCTGAGCGGATCGACGGGCGCGGTACAGATGGCGGCGAGCAGCCTGCCTGACGCGGTGGGCTCGGCCTCGACGCACAACGACGCGATGAGTCACGCCTTCGCGGTCGCCTACTGAGGTTCGTGGGGCGCGCCGGCTGCCCGGCGCGCCCCTTCCTGCGTCAGGCGGGTTCGCCGAACCACCGGCGCAGCGCGGCTTCCAGGCCGGTCGTCGCGCCGTCCTCACGGGCCCAGGCGATGTGCCCGTCCGGCCGGATCAGCACGCCGGTCAGCGCCGGTTCGCTGTCGCACTTGGCGGTCAGCGTGGTCACGCGGCCCGCCCAGCCACGCGCGGTTTCGCGCAGTTCGGCGTTCTCGGCGAGGTCGAGCAGGAGCGCTTTGCCGTCCTGGAGGTGCTCGCCGAGCCGGGTGCCGTCGGCGAACGCGAAGTCGGGCGCGCCGCGGCCGGTGAGTTCGTGCTCGCCCTCGATCGGGTACCGGTGCAGGACGCCGGAGAGCTTCTTGGCCAGGTACGTCGCGCCGTCGTCGGTGAGCAGCAGGTCGGTGACGACCTGGCGCAGCGCCTTGGTCCGCACATCGCTGCGCATCAGCGCGACCTGCGCCCGGGTCCACTCGAGGACCCACGCGCCGATCGGGTGCCGTTCGGTCGTGTAGGTGTCGAGCAGGCCGTCGGGCGCCCAGCCGTGGATCGTCGCGGCGAGCTTCCAGCCGAGGTTGACGGCGTCGCCGATGCCGAGGTTGAGGCCCTGCCCCCCGAAGGGGGAGTGGACGTGCGCGGCGTCGCCCGCGAGGAGCACGCGGCCCTTGCGGTAGGTGGTCGCCTGCCGCGCGTTGTCGGTGAAGCGCGTCGCGCTGTGGACCTTGGTCACCCGGACGTCCGCACCGGACACGCGCCGGAAGCTGTCTTCGAGCTCCTGCGCGGTGACCGGGGCGTCCCGGTCCTCGGGCGGGCCGTCGAACTCGACGGTGAGGATCCGGCCGGGCATCGGCCCGTGGACGTAGAGGCCGCCGTTGCCGTGCTGCCAGCCGCCGGGCAGCGTGTCGGTGCCGGTGAGCTCGGTGAGCGCCTGCCGTCCGGTGACGGCGGGATCGGTCCCGGGAAAGTCGAACCCGGCGTGCTTCCGCACGAAGCTGCGGCCGCCGTCGGCCCCGACGAGCCAGCCGGCGCTCAGTTCGGTCTGGTCGTCGAGCCGCACGATCACACCGTCGTCATCGGCGTCGAACCCGGTCACCTCGACGCCCCGCCGGATCTCGACGCCCAGTTCGGCGGCGCGTTCGGCGAGCACGGCCTCGACGGCCTGTTGCGCGATCAGGACGACGTTCGCCGCGGGCCCGACGTCCCGGAAGGCAGGATCGCCGAAGTCGACACCGTGGGAGGCGACCATGATCCCGGCGAAGTGCCCGACGGGGATCGCCGGCTTGGGCCCACCCCCGCCCCTTGATTTCAGAAACTCCTGAATCTTCTCGAAGTTCTGCCGCACGACGGCGTCCACCGCGGGCAGCAGGCCACGGCGGTAGAAGGCCTCGGCGGTCGTCAGGTTGACCGAGCCGGCCTTGATCGTCACATCCGGTTCAGCCAGTCGTTCGACGACGAGCACGTCCACGTTCTCGAGCCGGAGTTCGCAGGCCAGCATCAATCCGACCGGTCCGCCCCCGGAGATCACCACATCCCAGTTCATGACTCCGATGATGCCGCGAAACTTGTACCGAGTCAAACTTTGGGCTCGGTCTATACTCTCGTCCCATGGCGGACCCCGGACTGCGCGAGCGGAAGAAGCGAGCCACGCGCCAGCTGATTTCCAACGTCGCCTCAGGCCTGTTCATCCAGCGAGGCTTCGAGGAGGTGACGGTGGCGGAGATAGCCGAAGCGGCGGGCGTCTCGAAGATGACGGTGTTCAACTACTTCCCGCGCAAGGAGGACCTCTTCCTGGACCGTCACGCGGACCGGCTGGCCGAGCTGGTCTCGGTGCTGCGGTCCCGTCCGGCTGGGGTGTCGGCTTGCGCTGCTCTGCGTGCGCATCAGCACTCGCTGCTGGCGGCCGGCCATCCGCTGTCCGGGGCGATCGCGGGTGGGCCGGGGTTCTGGTGGGTGCTGACTTCGAGTCCGGCGCTGATGGCTCGGTGGTACGAGCAGGAGCGGGAGATCGCGGAGGCGTTCGCCGAGGTGTTCGTCGCGGAGACGGGGGAGGCGTTCCGGTCCCGGATGGTGGCGGGGTTGCTGACCACGGCGATCACGACGGTCTTTTCGTACGCCATGGGGCGGATCTTGGCCGGGGATGATGTCGAGGTGGTTCGGCGGGAGCAGGTCGGGGTGATCGACCAGGCTTTCGACCTGGCCGAGCACGGGGTGGGGGAATTCCCGGGCAAACCGAGCTGAATCGACCGGCTGTCGGCGACCCGGGGTCACCCTGCGCGAACGAGCTCCGGCGCTGGTCGCTCGTTCGAATCCGGGACCGGGCGCGGCTGTACGTTCTCGCCGTGATGCTCGGTGAACCGGGCCAGTGCCAGTACGCCACCGATGGCGAGCAGCGCGCAGAGCAGCCCGGACACGGCGACCCATCCGCTGATCGAGCTCGCTTCGCCGAGCAGCCCGACCCCGATCGCCACGGCGACGATCGGGTCCACCACGGTGATACACGCCATCACCGTGTGTGGTGGTGCGCTGGCGTATGCCTGCTGCACCAGCCAGGCGCCGAGGAGCAGTGCGAGCACGATGGCGATCACGGAAACGATCAGCGTGGAGAGCGGACCGCCGTGCTGAGCCTGCTGCAGTACAGCCCTGGTCAGTACCGACACCAGCCCGTAGGCCGTGGCCGCGGCGGTGGCGAACGCAAGGCCGCGTGCCCGTCCCCTGGTCATCATGGCGAGCAGCGACATGCCGACCACGCCGGCAGCGACGAGTTTGGCGGCTTGGAGGCCGGCAGAACCGATCACTTCGGTCGGCGTGGTGTTGTTCGCCGCGATCGCCACGAAACCGGCCACACCTGCCGCGATCGCGCCGATCGCCAGCCAGCTGCGTCCGGTGAGCTTCGGCCCGCCGGCCCTGGCCGCGAACAGCGCGGTCGCCCCGACCGCGAGCACCCCGACCGGCTGCACCACGATGACCGGCGCGAGCCCGAGCGCCACTGCGTGCAGCGTCCCGCCGACGATCATCACGAGCAGTCCGAGCAGCCAGCCTGACTGGCACAGTAACCGGCCGAACGAACGAAAGCGGAGCGTCGGCCCATCGTCGGCATCCCGCATCGTGGTGTGCACGGCCCGGTGCTGCATGTGCGCGGCCAGCGCGGCGAACACGGCGCCTGCCATGGCAAACGCGATCCCGATGAAGTTCATCCGGAACCCTCCGATACGCGCCGCAACGGAGGCACTGGCATGCCACTGTCCCTGGGGCGAGGTTGAAAGTCGGTCATCTGGGCCAAGTCTGTCCGGCTGTAGCGCCGAACACGATGTGGGTGGCACCTCAACCGGTCCTGGAGGCGACCCCACCGTGCGGGGTGGAGTTTTCCCTACCAGGAGGCGCTCGGAGCAGGCAGGGCGAGGTTCGTGATTCCCTTTGCTGGTCAGGTAGTTTTCGTCACCATGGGTGCTGGGGCGGTTACCCGCGTCGGTCGCGTTCGGGCTTGTCGTGGTAAGTGGACAAGTCCGGCATCGCTCTGGACATGAGTTTGCTCGCCGAGTCCGGGCACAGTGACTTCGAGATCGTGCCCACCGGGTGTGTCCGAGGACGATCTCGCTCACTATCTACACGGCTTCGGTTGCTGATGTGAGCCATCGGGCTTGTGCCTGTGTCAGGTCAGGACTCCGGTACTGTCTGATGCCAGTCGAACCGGTGTCCGGGTAGTGGTGGCGCTCAGTCGGAACTCAGACTCTTCCTCGTGTCAGCACGGCGCTATAGCACCTTGGGTACCTACAGGACACCAGCCTGGGTGTTCTCGCAACCATTTCTGTCGAGCTGATTCAACGCTGCTCTGCGTCAAACCACGCGCAGCGTTGACACAGCCGCCAGTCTGGCACTTGATGTTCGTGCCTGGCTCGTAGCACTGGTTCTCGTCTTTCAGGCAGGCTGCTCTGCTGTGCTTTTTCCGGGTGGTCTTTGGCTTGGATGTTGTGGTCTCCGCCGTGGCTGTTGGCGCAGGCGTGGTCTGGACCGAGCTGGGAGCAGGGGTTGTCGATGGCTTTGAAACCGTCGTTGCGACTCTTGTGGTCGAAACCACTAACGGAGCAGGTTGGTTTGCGGCAGGAGAGGCGCAGGCTGTCAACATGGCCAGCAGGAAGGCCGAGGAGATCAGCAGCGAAGTGCGCAGCATGTATTCCTCCCCGAATGAAGCTCCCGGGCTGTCTCGTCAGATACGTAGTCGTGAAATTCTTGTAGGGCGTTACGCTACGGTTTGGGTAGCCACACTGCGATCTCGGCGAGCGCGTCAAGCACATCGCTGCCGACGTGTCCTGCCGCGCTCTCTGTTTCGGCGATGACCATGGTGGCGCCGTCGCGGCGAGCTTCGTAGTTGTGGCCGGTGAAGTGGACATCGGTGAGGTCGAGCAACGCTCCGGCGAGCGGAGTGATGTCGCCGCTTCCGTGGACTGTCTCGACTCGTTCGAAGGCGTCCGCGTGACTACGGCTCGTGAAGCCGATCCAGGCCACGGAGATGACTGCTGAATTTCCTGCAGTGTCGCTAACTGCGAGTAGTATCCGGTCCAGCGACTTGCACGGCGTGTGGAGGAAGAAGTCGCGTACTCGGCCAGTGGACGCCGCGACGCATTTCAGATCTCGCTTCACGACTTTCTTCAGAGTACGCATGCCCATGCGATTCCACGCTTCGTCGGCTTTGCCGTTGCGCGCGGACTTTTTGCTCTCGTTCTTGCGCTGGTCGAGATTTCTTCCGTTCACTGAGCCTTCGGTGATGCCGGATTCCGCCGCTGTCCCGCCGGCGCCAAGTGCGCCGGTGGTTCCGCCGGCCAGCGCAAGGGCGACGGCGCCAGCGGCGACGAGTCGTCCTGCGCCTTTGCCAGGACCAGGATCTGACCCACCACCTGAACCGCCGATTCGCCGTCCCACAGACCACCCTTTCCAGGACCTTGCCATCACTACCGGCGAGGAGGCTACGGGCGGGCACGTTTCGTCGCTGCCGCCGAATGGGCGATCTGCCGGTTTCAGCGCCTCGCCGAGTCGTCCTGACCTCGATCACTTGCGTGGTGTTGTCCGCAGGTCGGTCGCGGTCGGAAATGGCTGCTGCCCTGGTCGGACTGGTCTGTCCGGGTGAACGTCGGGGCGTATGACATCACAGGTCAGCACCTGGCTTGATCCCGGGTTTGACATGGGGAAGGAGCCCAGAATGAGTGGGGCGACCGGTTCAAGGCTCGCCGAGGCTGTGGCAGTGTGCCGCCGTGGGTTCGCTGCGTGGTTCCGGTAGCGCGGCCAGTGGGTTGCGGCTTGCCTTTTACGGGCTGCTCTCGACGTGTGAGCTCCAGGATCCGAAGATGTCGCGTGCGCGGCAGCGTGAGTCGCGTTTACCCAGGTAGGATCGTTCCGATGCGGTTGTAGCCGGGCCAGATCGACGTTGTGCGGCCGACCGAGCGCGGAGCACGACGTGACCGTTGCCGCTGATCTGGAGCGTTACCGGCGAAGGGCTTGAGTACCTGATTGGGGGCGTGGATGCAGCGATGAACGGATCACATGTTGCGACCGTCTTGGATGCGATCAATCGTCGTGATGCATTGCTGATCATCGGTTGTTCCAAGGCCAAGACGACGGGCGGGCAGGCCCTGACGCCTGAAGCCAAGACAATCTGGCCAGGGCCGATGCTTCGCGCGCGGGCTGACGTGCTGGCTAGGTCCAAAGTCGAAGGCCGATATCAACTTCCTGCTTGGCGTCGCTACAGCGGACACTTCTACCGCAACGTCGGTGATGCGTTGGGCGAGGCCATCAGCAACGGGCGGACGCTGATTCTCAGCGGTGGCTATGGAGTTGTCCGGGGTGACGAGCCGATTGCATACTACGACCGGAAACTCAAGCTCCGCGACTGGCCGCCGGGCCTGCTCGAACGGACGCTTGTCGACGAAACGCTCCGAGTCGGCGCGACGAAGGTGATTGGATTTGTGTCTGCCAGCGGAGACTACGCGAAGCTGCTGCGCAAGACCTCCTGGGGCACGGCAGGCATCAATGCCACGTTGGTCACGATCGACTGGCACACGGGCGGAGCACAGATCGAGGTGCCGCGACGGCTGGCGCAGGCATTCAGCGCGTGGTGGAATCGCACGCCAGCGGACTACCCCGCGGGGATGATCGCGGAGCCACTGAGATGAGTAGCGGCCGGCACCTCCACCATTCCGAGTTCTACGCCTTGCTCGACATGCTCGCCAATCGGCTCGGCGGCACCCGTCATCTGAGCACCTGCACCGGGCGGGACATTTGGCCAAGCCACGGCGTCTACTTCTTCTTCGAACCCGGCGAACTACGCATTGACGGCAAACCGCGCGTGGTACGAGTCGGTACTCACGGCCTCCGCAGCACCAGCCGGACCACGTTGTGGAAACGTCTCGCCAAACTCGCGGCTCACGCGTCGGCGGGGGGAACCATCGCGGGTCAATCTTCCGTCGGCACGTCGG
This sequence comes from Amycolatopsis sp. NPDC048633, assembly GCF_040650695.1. NCBI lineage: Bacteria > Bacillati > Actinomycetota > Actinomycetes > Pseudonocardiales > Pseudonocardiaceae > Amycolatopsis > Amycolatopsis sp. NPDC048633. Next base: position 201,631 of record NZ_JBEZHS010000008.1, on the reverse strand, counting down.
GAGCGCTTTGATCAACCGCGACCGCATGCCCGCCAGCTCCCTAGCGGCATGGGTCAGTCCAACCCCCGGTCCGAGTGGTCGGCAGCCGAGGCGGACATCGAACAGAGGGTCAGCAACCACATCGGCCGGATGCCCTTCTTATGGCTGGCTGTGCCCAACAGTACTGACGGCACCAGTCAGCGCGGATACATCGAGCGAAACAGCATCGGCTTGCTCTCAAACCAGCCCGGTTCCCAGGATCCCCCAGTGCAACCTGGCTTGGACACCACGCAGCGAGCTTGAAAGTCCGCGGATCCGGACTGTGGAACGTCAACCATGTCGCAGAGGACTACAAGCCAGAGTTCCTCACCCTGATGCGGAGCCTAATAGAACGCATAGCCATCTCCGCGTAACGTCGCACGTTTGTCCACGTAAGCGCGACACTGCTGGGCCGGCTGGCACGGCGACCAAGGAAGGCTCGCGCTGTACTGCCCGGCGTCGTCAAGCTCAGAGCCGCCAAACAGCCTCGCGTGGTTAGTGTGCACGACCGAAGGGGACGTCGACCCCCACGCGCCTGACCAGGGATTCTGCTGAAAGCAAACTCGACTGCCGCACAAAGCTGCTGGTCAGAGACCTGACTATTTGTCCGAGGGGGACTTGAACCCCCACGCCCGTTGAGGGTGCCGAGCAAGCGGTCGTTCCCGATAGGGCACCCTTGCCGTCTGAAGGGTTTGTGGCTTAGCGGAGTGCGGTCCTTGCGCCCTCGGCTACTGCCGTTGCTACGGCCGCCAGGGCTGGGGAATCCAGTTTCCACTGCTGCCAATGCAGCGGTACGTCCAGTGGCCGATCTGCGGCGAGATCCACCAGGGTGTCGCCTCGGGAGGCTGCTTGGATCTCTGGGACCATGCCCCAGCCTAGGCCGGCGGCTACCGCGTCCACGAATGACTCTGATGACGGGATGTGGTGGCGGACCATTGAGAAAGTTCGTCGGCGGGTTAGGGACCGTAAGAAGCGGTCCTGGAGGTCGTCCTTGCGGTCGAACATGATTACTGGGGCTGTGGGGAGTGATGACGCGAGGGGTGGGGCCAGCCAGCGGGTGATGAACTCGGGGGAGGCCATTGCTCGGTAGCGCATGCGGCCCAGGCGGACTGATGTGCAGCCCTGGACTGGGTTGGGGTGATGCCGTTACCGCTGCCATTACCAGGCCTTCGCGGAGGAGCGTTGCCGTGTGGTCTTGGTCTTCGCGGTGGAGGTCGAAGGCGATGGGGAGGGATGAGGGGAGGCGGGATAGGGAGGGGAGGAACCAGGTTGCCAGGGAGTCCGCGTTCACCGCGATCGTGAGTGTGCGCGTTGAGGAGTCCAAGCCCAGTTCGGACAGGGCGTCCTGTTCCAGTTGGGCCAGGGAACGCGCGAAACGGGCCAGGACCTGGCCGGATGGGGTCAGGGTGATCGGTTTGGTGCGGAGGAGCAAGACTCGGCCCGTGCGCTGCTCCAGGGCCTTGATGCGCTGGCTCACCGCTGAGGGCGTCACGTGCAGGACCGCCGCCGCTGCGTCGAAGCTTTGCTCGTCCACTACGGCCAGGAGGGTTCTGACCTGGTCGAGCGGGAGATCTGACATCACGGACGCTAATGTTACGTAAGAATCTTTAGCTGGAGTAATCCACTGGGACGGCCGTACCGTGGCAGCGTGCTTCCGCTGCTCCTCGCCGGCTTCGGGACCGGCCTCTCCCTCATCGTCGCCATCGGCTCACAGAACGCCTTCCTCCTGCAGCAAGGGCTGCGTGGCGGTGTCGTGACCCCGTTGGTCGTCATCTGTGCCGTGTCCGATCTCGTCCTCATCGGGCTCGGCGTCAGTGGGATCGGGGCCGTGCTCGAGCAATGGCCGACCGCGATCGGGGTGATCGCTGTCGGGGGTGGGGTCTTGCTGCTTGGGTACGGCGCGTTGGCCGCTCGGCGGGTGTTTCGGCCCTCCGTCATGACCGTCGGCGACGAACGGACGCCGCTGCGGAAGGCCGTGCTGGCCTGTGTTGCCTTCACCTGGCTCAACCCGCACGTCTACCTCGACACCGTCCTGCTGCTCGGCTCGGTCGCCGTCGCTCACGGGGATGGGCGGTGGCTCTTCGGGCTTGGTGCCGGGATCGCCAGTGCCGTGTGGTTCAGTGCGCTTGGCTTTGGTGCGAAGAAGCTCGCGGGCGTGTTTGCGAGGCCGGTCGCGTGGCGTGTTCTGGATGTCGTCATCGCCGTGACCATGACCGGGCTTGGCGCCGCGATGCTTCTCAGCCGCGTGTGACTCACCAGAGCTGGCCGCGCTCCGATGCAGGTGGGCGCTCCAGTTCCAGCAGGAACTGCTTGCGCTTCAGCCCGCCCGCGTAGCCCGTCAGCTTGCCGTTCTTGCCGACGACGCGGTGGCACGCCACCAGGATGCTCAGCGGGTTTCGCCCGACGGCCGCTCCGACCTCCTGTGGCAGCCCGCCTACCGCATTCGCCAGGTCGCCGTATGTTGCCGTCGCGCCGTACGGGATCGTTGCCAGCTCCGTCCACACCGCGCGGTCGGAGGCGGGACCGTCGGCCCGCATCGGCACGTCGAACTCCCTGCGCTGGCCGGCGAAGTACTCCTTCAACTGGCGAACGGCCTCGGGGAACGCCGCGTCGTCGCGGGGGCCGAACGTGGTGCGGTCCGGGCGGGTCCAGTGGTGCGGGAAATACAGGCCGGTCACGACGTCGCCGTCGCCGACCAGGGTGAGCTCGCCGATCGGGGAATCCACCAGCGTGTGCTTCATCAGTCCTCCCAAGTAGTGCCGTCTGCCCGTGCGCCTCGTACGCCGGGTTGTCGGACTTCCGCCAGCGCCGCCGTGACGACCGTCCGATGGGGACTCCACGACGTTGACATCTGCAGCCTTCGCGTCATGCCGGCCCAGCCGGCCGGGGTGGCGCTGACCACCCAGATGTCCGGGTCCGGCGCCGCGAACCGCTGGGCCTGGCGCAGCCAGGACGCCGCCGTTTCCGGCCAGGTCACCGTCGCCAGGACCAGGTCGCCCCAGGCGTCGGCGATCCGCTCGCCGTCGGCTCGCGAAGCCGGGTCGGCTGCGGTGCCGATCACGATGTGCCGGGCGCCGCCGATCAGCTTCACGAGCGCCTCGAGTTCGGCGTCGGTCATGCCGCGTCGTGGAAGACCAGGCCCAGGGTGTGCCTCCGGCCTGACCGGACCGCCGAGACGCCGTGGCGCACCGGCGATGCCGACCAGCCGCGGGCCGAGCGGACCGGGCGGTCGCGGGTCGTGAATACCAGGCCGTGGCCCTGGGGGATGAGCGTCGCCGTGCCGCGCGACTGGGCTCGCGGGCGCTGCTCGACCAGCAGGAACTCGCCGCCGGTGTGGTCGGTGCCCGGGTCGTTGAGGTTGATCACGACCTGCAGCGGAAACACCTTGTCGCCGTAGAGGTCGCGGTGCAGGGCGTTCCAACCGCCCGTCTCGTAGCGCAGGAGGATCGGTGTCGGCCGCTTCTGGCCGGCTTCGTGGCAGATCTTCAGCCACTCGTCCAAAGTGGACGGCCATTCCGGCTCGCGGCCGAGCCGGGCGTACCAATCCTGGGCGATCGGCAGCAGCCGCGGGTAGAGCGCCTGCCTCAGCCGCTCCACCGGCTCGGGGAACGGTGCGGCGAAGTAGTGGTAGTCGCCGTTGTCGCCGAAGCGGTGGCGGCGCAGGTTGACCGTCGCGCGGAAGTGTTCCGGTTCGTCCCACAGCGCGACGAGCTTCGCGCATTCGGCCGGGGTGAGCAGCTGCGGCAGGAGTGCGCAGCCGTAGTCATCGACCTCGGCGGCCACCGCGCCCCAGTCGGCCGCGGCGACGCGGTTCTCGTAAGTGCTCATATCGGGTAGACGCTCCGGCGGGGCGAAACGTGAGATCGGCCGGGCGGGAAATTTCAGGCCCGAGGTGAGCAGGGCGTCGACCTGCTCACCTCGACCGGTGGACCGGAAGCTCAGGCCGCTTCCATCGTCAGCAACACCCGCTTGGCGTCCTCGCCGCCCGCGTACTGGCCGTACGAGCCGTCCGAGCGGACCACCCGGTGGCACGGGACCACCACCGGCAGCGGGTTCAGCGCACACGCCGTGCCTACCGCTCGGACCGCCTTCGGGCTGCCCGCGGCCGTCGCGACCTGCGAGTAGCTCTCCGTGTGGCCGTACTCGATCTCCGGCAGGTGCTCCAGTACCGACAGGCGGAACCCGCGGGCCAGGCGGAAGTCCAGGGGGACGTCGAACGACCGGCGGCCGCCCGTGAAGTACTCGTCCAGCTGGCGGGTCACCGCGTCCAGGCGAGCCGGGGCCCGGAGGATCCGGGGGCTGATGGTCGAGGCGAGGCCGGCCAGTACCGCGTCGTGGTCCTGGCGGTCGAACGCCACCTTGACCAGGCCCTGCCGGGTCGCCGCCAGCAGCAGGGAGCCGACCGGGGTGTCCAGGGTGCGGTAGGCGACGTCCAGCAGGCCCTCGCGCTCAGCGGCGGCCGTCAGCCGCTCGTGCAGGCGGTCCGGCAGGACTTCGTAGGCCACCGGAAGCGACGGGATGATGTCGATCATGAGTGCGCTCCTTCCAAGGGGTAGGTGGCCCGCAGGGTCTTGACGCCGTCCGCGGCCGCCCGGCGGGCGGCGTCCGCGCTGCCCCCCGTGATCTCCGCGATTTCGCGGTAGGGCAGCCCGGCCAGGTAGTGGTAGGCGACGGCGGCGCGCTGCTTGTCCGGCAGCTTCGCGAGCGCCTCCCACAGGTCGCCGTCCGGCTCGTCGGTGCGGCCGGGCCGGTCCGGGATCTCGCCGACCGGCAGCGGGCGGCGCGCCTGCGCGCGGGTGACGTCGATGGCCTTGCGGTGCGCGATCGTGACGAGCCACGCCTGGACGTTCGCCTCGGCGGGCAGCTCGGGATACGCCTTCAGCGCCGCCAGGAAGGTCTCCGACCAGGCGTCTTCGGCGTCTGTCGGGCCGAGCACGGCCCGGCAGACCCGGAGGACCATCGGCCCGTGCTCGGCCACGATCTGCTCGAACGGTTTCACGATCACACCCGGTAGACGTCCGCCGACGCCGGAACGTGAGATCGAGTTTGTCACGGGATCGCGGTCCCGGTGACGACGGTGGCGCCGAGCTCCTCGGAACTGTGCACCCGCGCACGCAACCCGGCTGCGGCGAAGACCTCCGAAACGACCGGCGCCTGCCGCTCGCTCGATTCGACCAGCAGCGTCCCGCCCGGCGCGAGCCACCGCGACGCGCCCGCGGCGACGCGGCGGGCGAGGTCGAGGCCGTCCGTACCGCCGTCGAGGGCGACCCGGGGCTCGTGCAGCCGGGCTTCCGGCGGCATGGTCGCGACGGCGTCCGAAGGGACGTACGGCACGTTCGCCATCAGGACGTCGACGCGGCCGCGAAGCGACGCGGGCAGTACCTCGTAGAGGTCGCCCTCGTAAACCGCAGCTTCGGGGAGGTTCAGCCGGGCACAGGAGACGGCCGCGGGCTCGACGTCGGCCGCGTGCAGCTCACGCGGGCGCAGCGCGGCGGTGAACGCGGCGCCCAGCGCGCCCGAGCCGCAGCACAGGTCGAGCACCACGGGGCCGGGCGGCGCGAGCGAGACGGCGACGTCGACCAGGAACTCGGTGCGGTGGCGCGGCACGAACACCCCGGGCCGCACGGTGATCCGCAGGCCGTGGAACTCCGCCCAGCCGAGCAGGTGCTCCAACGGCAGCCCGGCGACACGGCGTTCCACCAGCGAGCCGAGTTCCTCGGACGTCGCCGCGGCGGCGATCAGCAGGTCCGCCTCGTCCTCGGCGAACACGCAGCCCGCGGCGCGCAGGCGCGAGACGACAGTCGAAGTGTCCACGAGGGAGCGAGGCTACCGGACCTCCACCGCGTCCCCGACGTTCAGGCCGTCGAAGAAGGCCGCCGAATCGGCGTCGGTGAGGTGGACGCAGCCGTGCGACGGCGCGTCGAGCGGCCCGGCGTGGAAGGCGATGCCGCCGGCGGCGAAGAACACCGAGTTGGGCATGTCCGTGCCGTACACGCTGCTGGTGTGCTCGCGGTCCTTCCAGGCGACGCGGAACGACCCGGCCGGCGTTGCCTGGTCCGGCGGTCCGAAGCCGGCCGGGACCGGGCCGCGCACGACCTTGCCGTCCCGCAGCAGCCAGGCCAGGCGTTGCGCCAGGCTCACGCACGCGCCGGTCGTGACGGCGCACGGCGGAGCCGGCGGCGGGGTCGTCGTGGTGGTCGGCGGAGCCGGCGTGGACGTCCGGACGAGGGGCGCCGGTTCGGCGATCGGGCTCGGCGTCGTCGTGCGCGGTGCCGCGCACGACGCCGTGACCAGCGTCAACCCCAGCAGGGTCACCACCCCGGTTGTGCGCATCCGTCTTCCCCTCGCCGAAGGTCCTCCCGTCATCAGTACGAGTGAACGGCCCCGGAGGTTGAGCCGGATGTGCACCCGGGTTGTCCCTGCGTGCACCGCGGCTACCGCCGGGAGTACCCGGGCGGTCAAGGTCGAACCATGACGAAGCTGAGCGCCGAGCAGATCGCCCGGCACGCCTACGAGGCCGGGTTCCGCGGCCAGGGCCTGACCACCGCGGTCGCCGTCGCGCTGGCCGAGTCCGGCGGGCGGACGACCGCGCACAACGCCACCCCGCCGGACGATTCCTACGGTCTGTGGCAGATCAACATGCTGGGCGCGCTCGGTCCCGAGCGGCGTCACCAGTACCACCTGAAGTCGAACGACCAGCTGTTCGACCCGGAGACGAACGCCCGGGTCGCGAACAGCATTTCGAGCGACGGGCACGACTTCACCCCCTGGTCGACGTACACGAACGGCGCCTACAAGGACCACCTGACGGCCGCCCGGAAGGCCGCCCAGGACGTCACCAAGCACCACGGGAAGCCCTCCGGGACCAGCAGCGCGAGCGGCAGCCCGCTCCGGGTGGACGACGCGGTGCTGCACTCCTACGTGGGCCGGACCCGGCACGTCGCCGACGCGCTGGGCAGCGCGACCGGGCAGCTGCGCGACGTCCGGGAGATCGGCCACGAGAGCTTCGGCAAGATCGGCAAGGAGTCGGGCTTCGCCGACGCGCTCGCCGGCTTCGGGCTGGCCCTGCAGCGGCAGGTCAAGGGCGTCGGCACCCACGCCGACGGGCTGGCCACCGCCGCGCAGAAGGCCGCCAAGACCTACCGCGACCACGAGACGGCGACCGCTGCCGCGTTGAACGGAATGGACTGACATGGACACCGCCGCGCTCGCGCACTCCTTCGCGAAGGACCTCGTCGCGCACCGCAACAAGCTCGCGGGGAAGGCCGAAGACGCCGTCCGCGCCGAGTACGCCCTGCACCAGGTGGCCGGCGCGCTGGACGCCCAGCACGACGCCTACCACAAGGAAAGCACCACCGTGCTCGAACACTGGCACGGCCACGGTGCCGACGGCTTCCGCCACACCAGCGCGAAGCTGACGAAGGAGCTTCGGATCACGGGCGCGGCCGGGGCGGCGGCGGAGAAGGTCGTCGCGCACGTGGCGTCCACAGTGGACTCCGGGCACACCGCCGTGCGGCGGCTGGTCGACGAGTACACGGCCAAGGCGAAACAGGCCCTCGACGCGGGCGTCGCCGCCGGGACGCAGGCCGCACTGATGCGCGCGGTCGGGCACGCCGCCGACCTGGCGCCGCAGTACACGCGGCAGTCTGCATCGACGCTTCGGCACGTCGACGCGGAACTCAAGGCGGCAGCGAAGAAACTGCACGACCTGCAGAAGGACCTGACCCACGACGGCGTCATGGACAAGACCGCGCACCCGAAGGCGACGCACCCGAAGACGACGCATCCGAGCAAGGCTTCGGGGCGGGGCAAGGACATCGTCCACGCCGCGCGCACGCAGCTGGGCGTCCGCGAGAGTCCGCCGGGCAGCAACCGGAACCCGTACGGGCCGACCGCGGCGTGGTGCTCGTCGTTCGCGACGGCGATGTGGCGCAAGGCCGGCGTGAAGATCCCGGTGCTGCCCTTCAGCGGCGACGTCTTCCACTGGGGCGAACGCAACGGCCACGCCTACGGCAAGCACTCGCTCCACGAGGCGAAGCCGGGTGACGTGCTGATCTTCGGCACCGGCCCGCAGAACACGTCGACGAGCACGCACATCGGCATCGTCGAGAAGGTCGAGGGAAACCAGGTCACGATGATCGAGGGCAACTCCGGCGACGCCGTCCGCCGGAACACGCACACGCTCTCGGCGGCCACGTTCTACGGAGGGGTCCACCCGTGATCACCGGAAAAGCCGCCGACCGCACGGTCGCCGTGGAGGTCGCGCCCGGTGGGGCGCTGCGGGAGCTGACGCTGGAGGCGTCGGCGCTGAGGCTGGAGCCGGCCGAGCTGGCGAGCCGGATCCTGGTGCTGGCCGCGGCCGCCTCGGCGCGGGCCACGGCTTCGCTGTGGCACACCCTGGACGGGGTGGACGCGCTCGGCCTGCCCTCGGCCGATGAGGCCGCGGAAGAGACCACCCCGGACAGCTGGCGGGCACAGTGAATCGCGACATGACGGCGCTGGAGCTGGCCGACGACGCCTTCGCGGCCCCGGAGCCGGGGTACGGCGCGCGGCTGGCGGCGATTCGCGCCCCCGCCGAGGCCGACGGGGTTTCCGTGGTCGTCGATCTGCACGGGGCGCTCGTGGACCTGCGGTTCGACCGGTGGGCGCTGAACCGGTCGCCGCGGGAGCTGGCGGGGTTGATCCGGCGGCTGGCTTCGGAAGCGGGCGCGGATGCCCTGCGGCAGGGACGCGAGCTGCTGGGGACCTTGCTGCCGGAGGAGATCCAGGAAGGCCCGAAGATCCGGCCGCGTCCCGCGAGCGAGCCGCACGGCGTGGCGGGCGGACCGAAGATCCGGCCGCGGCCGGATCCCGAATCCGACGAGTTCCTGCCCGCGACCTGGGCGACCTGACAAGCCGCGGCAGGCTCGGGTCAGCGGGCTTCCTCGACCAGCCGTGCCAGGCGGTCGGCCAGCCACGCACCATCGGCGGGCGTGATCATCACCCACGGCTCGCGGGCCACGTCCTCCGGTGTCACCGCGTACCGCCCGGCCGCCGTGTCGAACCAGGCCAGGACCGGGGTGCGGCCCGTCGGACCGGTCGCCGCCAGCTGGCCCGCCGCGTACTGCTCCGCCGTCACCAGCGTCGCCAGCGGACGCACCGCGCGGCCGGTGATCCCGGCCGCGCCCAACGCCCGCTCGAACGCGTCGTACCCGCTGCGCGCGTACGCGTCCATCGCCGCCGAGTACGTCGCGCGGGGGAGCCGGACCTGGTCGCCCGGGCCCGCCTCGAGGTCGCCCAGCATCCGGGCCACCGCCGGGACCAGGTCGGCCGGGCGCAGCGGTTCCAGCACCAGGTCACGCTCGTCCAGCACGGCGAGCACCCCGGCCGCGTCCCGCACCGCGGCGAGCAGCCGCCACGGTGCTTCGCCCAGCACCAGCGCGTCGACGCTCAGCGTCGGCGCACCCAGCAGCACGACCAGGTCCGCCAGCGCCGGGTCGACGTCGTCGCCGTCCGTGAGACCCGCGTCGGTGAGGCCGGCGAAGACGCGCACGCCCAGGTCGTCGCGCTCGGCGTGCGTCGCGCCGTGCGCCGGCACGTCGAACGGGTACGGCGGTGGCCCGCCCGGCCCCAGGTCCTCCCAGAGGAGATCGAACTCCAGATGCGACAGGATCACTCCCGCCGCCGTCGCGGTGCGCCGCGCCATGCTCCCCCTTCCCGTGGTGCGCGGCCGCCATCAGGCACGATGGTGCCGATGGCCGAGCCGCAGGACGTCCCCGCGAGCGGGTACCTCGTCGTCCGCGCTTCCGGCGCGGCGGCCGCGCGTGCCGCGATCGTCGGCGGCAGCGCGGACCCCGAGGGCATCCAGCTGCTGCTGCGCTGCCCGGTCCCGCGGGCGGTCGCCGAGTCTGGCGCGAAGCTGACGTACGCCGACGCGACGCTGCACCTCATGCCGTCCGGCGTCGTGCTGCTGACCGTCGCGGCGGCGAAGCTGTCGATCTCGTTCGCGGAGCTGCGGCCGCTGATGTTCCGGCCGGTCGAGGTCGACGCGCCGTTGCGGTCGCTGTTCGCCGGGGCGGTGGCGCACGTCCTGGCGGCCGGCCCGCGGCTCGACCCGCACGGGCTGGCCCACCACCTGCTGGGCCTGGCCGAACTGGTGCTGCGCAGCGCGTTGCGCGTCGAACTCGATCGGGTGGACGCTTTGGCGGCGCGGAGGCGCGAAGCGCTCGAGTACATGCGCGCGCACCTCGGCGAGCAGTCGCTCGGCGCGGACAAGATCGCCGAAGCGCTGTACATCTCGCGCCGGCGGCTGTACCAGCTCTTCGACGACGGCCAGGGCGTCTCGGAACGGCTGAAGGGCCTGCGGGTCGAGCGCGCGAAGGCGTTGCTGGCGGACCCGGCGAAGGCGGCGCGGGGGATCGCGGAGATCGCGCGGGACTGCGGGTTCACCAGCGCCCCGCACTTCTCGCGGACGTTCCGCCGCGCGACGGGCCGGACCCCGCGCGAGTTCCGGGAGCAGGCGCTGCGGGGGTGAGGTCGACGCCGGCGACGAGCGTCCCGGCCAGCCCGGCGACCTCCAGCCACCCGCGGCCGCCGGGGGAGTGGAGCGTGAACACCGCCGCGCGCGGCCGGTCCGGGTCGAGGACGACGGCCTGCAGCTGCGCGCCGGACAGGCCGATCCGCTCGACGATCACCACCGCGTAGCCGCGGCCGGTCCGCGCGTGGCTGACCTCGCGGATGCCCGGGGTGGTGTCGGCGACGAAGTGGCCGAGGTCCGCGGCTTCCTCGATGGTGCCGTCCACCGGGACGACGCCGGCGATGAGCAGCGCGGGGTCCGCGTCGCGGTGTTCGACCAGGGCGAGCAGCCCGGCCCGCTGCCGGTGGGCGATCTCCGCGCTCTGGACGGCGGCCGCCTCCAGGCCGAGGTCCCGGGCGGCGTCGGGGCCGCGCAGGCGGGCCATCAGCGCGTGCAGCTCGGCGCTGGTGCGCTCGACCGAGTCCAGGCTCACCGGGGTGATCCCCGGAACGGCGGGCAGTTTCACCGGCCACCCAGGGCCGCGGCGAACGCGCCGACCGCGCCCGGTGGCGGGGTCACCGGCACGACGGGGGTCTTCGCGACGGTGACGCCCAGCTCGCGTCCGACGGTCGAGAAAGTCTCCAGATGTGTTGTCACGCCACGGAAGTCGGGTGCGCTCGGCAGGGGCGCGCCGTCACCGAGGGCCCGCAGCCGGTCAGCGACGCGGGCTGCTTCGGTCGTGTGGACGCGTTCCAGCTCGCGGGCTTCGGCGAGGACGCGGTCGAGGTCGTCCTGCCGGGCGGTGAGGCGGGTGCGGGCGGCGGTGAGGTTCGGCTGCGTGGCGGGGGAGAACTGCGCTTCGGTTTCGGCTTGCTCGACGTCGTCCTGAGCGGTGGTGACGGCTTGGCGGGCGGCGGTCGCCTGGCGGTCGAGGTCTTCGGCGCGGCGGTGGTGGGCGAGGAGGGTGCCGGCCCAGTCGTCGAGGATCGCGGCGGCCGCGCGCAGGGCTTCGGGGACGGCGGCGAGGCCGGCCGCGGCTCGTGCGGCGCGGTCCGCGAGTGCTCGGGCGGATCGGCCGGCCCACTCGGGGATTTCGCCGGGGGAAGGGGCTTCGCCGAGCTGTGCGGCCGCGGCGGTGTAGTGGCGCGCCGCTTCGGAGACGGCGTCGGGCCGGCCGGGGACCGGGTCGAAGCCGAGGCCGCGGAACTCAGCCATCGGCCCGGCCCAGCTCGTCGGCCGCCGCCGCGTCGGTCGTCCGGTAGGCCTTCGCGGCCGTCCGGACTCCGGCGGCCGCCGCGGCGAAGTCCGTTTCCACCGCCCGTATCCTGCCCGACCACTCGCCGGTCAGCGCGGCGAGCGCGGCCGACACCGCCAACGGACCCAGTTCCCCGGAAGCCGCCGTCTCGACCTGGGCCGCCGCCGCGGCGTACTCCTCCGCCGTGTCCTCGAGCCGGAGCGCCAGCGCGTCGAGCGCCGCCGGGTCCGCGTGGAAGCCGCTCATTCGCCGAACACCGGGGGGTAGGCCGGGGGCAGGTCGTCGAGCAGGTCGTAGCCGTCCGCGTACTTGTCGCGGTGCTCGGTGTCGTCCTCGCGTCGCGCGCCCTGGCCCGGCGGGTACATGCCGTACCCGGTGCCCGCGCCGCGACCGCCCGCCGCGCCGGGGCCGAAGCCCGAGGCCGCGGCTCCGAAGCGCCCCACGCCGGCCCGTCCGCCTTCGCCGAGCGAGCCCGGACCCGAGGCACCCGCACCGGCCGGACCTGAGCCGACGAAGCCGGCGAAGCCCGGCCCGGACGAAGTCCCCGGCGACCCAGGCACACCGATCACCCCGTCGACGCCACCCGGCACACCGGCGCCGGTGAATGTGGGCGGCAAGGCGGAGGCGGTCGATGTCGAGTCGTCCGGCACCTGAGATGGGCTCTCGGGAACCGGCGGGTCCTGGACGACAGAAGGCGGCACGCGCGGAGCCACGACGTCGGAGCTCGCCGCGCTCACCTGCGGCGCGGTGTCGAACGCCGGGGGCAGGCGGTGCCGGACGTCGTGGCTCGCGCCCTCGTACTGCTCCATCACGCGGACCGCCTCGGCCTTGGCGTCGTCCGCCTGCTTCTTCGTCGGCAGCTTGTCGTCGAGCAGCTCGTCCAGCATGTACGCGCCCTGGGGCCCGTCGAGCCGCTTGACCGCGTACCCCTCCTTGAACCACCGCTCGGCCCAGTAGTGCACCGGTTCCGGCATCTTCCGCCGGGCTTCGCCGATCGCCGAGGTGTACGTGTCGAGGCCGTCGCCGATGTGCCGGGCGTTCTCGCCCGCCGTGCTCGCCCAGCCGGTCAGGCGCTGCACCGAGTCCGCCGCCTGCGCCGCCGACGGCCCGCGCCACGACAGCAGCAGCTTCTGCACCAGCGTGTGCACGTCATCGGTCGCGGTGTCGACGCCCCGGGCGAGCTCGGCCCACCGGTGCGCCTGCTCGCCGAGCCTCGGCGGGTCGGCCGACTGCACCATGTCCCACAGCTCGCGGTGGTCGTAGCTGTCCCAGTTGATCTTGCCGAACGTGCCTTCGCGGTTGTTCACGGCTTTCTCGCGACGCACCCGCCGCGCCTTCGCCTTCTCGCGCGCTGTGGGCTCGTGGTGCGTGGAGTGGAACTCAGGCATCGCGCTCACCCACCCGCAGCGCCGCAGCGGCCTCTTCGTCGTTGCTCCGGTGCGACGACGCGACGACGTCGAGCGCCTGTCGCAGCGAAGCGAGCTCGGCGAGGTACGACTCCAGCGCGGCCTGCACGCCCCCGGCCTCGGCGCCGCCGCGCAGCCCGAACGAGCGGCGCATCCAGTGGGAGACGGGCCCCTTGCCGTCGGCCAGCGGGGTGCCCAGCTCGCGGGCGCTTTCGAGGTAGCCGGACAGCTCCTGGTGACGTGCGTCGAGGGCGTTCTTGGCGGCGTCGATCTCGGCGTAGTCCAGCTCGAGGACGTCGGTGTCGTCGGCGACCAGCGCGGCCGCGCCGGTGCCCTGCGGCTTCTCGACCCCCGAGGCGCCCTCTCTCGGTCGGTCCTTCTCGTGCTGGTGCTCCGCACGCAGCTGCCGCCGCGCGTCGGCCTCGTCGCGCACAGTCGCCATGGAGGTCCTTCCCTTGCCACCCAGGCGTCCATCCTGGCCAATGCGCGGCGCGATGAGAAGAGAACCCCACCCGGGTGCACGGGTGGACACGAAGACTGCACAGGCGGATAGGGCAGGATGTCCGGATGATCCCGCGTCGTGCGTTCGGAGCCGTTCTCGCCGCCCTCACCGGGCTCGTCGTGCTCGCCGGGCCGGCCTCGGCCCACACCGAGCTGGAGTCCAGCTCGCCCGCCGAAGGTGCCTCGCTCGCGGCCGCGCCGACGGAGGTCCGGCTGACCTTCGGCGAGCCCGTGACGCTGCCGCCGGAGGCGGTCAAGGTCACCGGCCGCGACGGCACCGCCTGGCAGGTCGGCACCCCGGTGGCGGCCGGCGCGGTAGTGACCGCGCCGGTGACCCCGGCCGGACCGGCCCAGGCCTACACGCTGACCTGGAAGGTGATCGCGAAGGACGGCGACAACCTCACCGGCACCCTCCACTTCACCCTTGCCGCCGCGGCCTCGAGCCCCGCGGCGACCAGCCCCGCGCCGACGACGTCCGCGCAGCAGCAGGCCCAGGCTCCCACCGCCCCGACCGCGGTGGACACCAGCGGCATCCCCGGCTGGATCTGGATCGTGGTCGCGGTCGTCGGCCTGCTCGCGGTCATCATCGTCGGCCTGCGCCAGCTGAGGGGCCGCGGGAAGGACTGAGCTACTCCTCGCGCGGCACCGTCACCACCCACCGCTCGGGCCGCCGGCGCAGGTAGCCCCACCAGTACAGCGCCGACACCAGCAGCACCCCCGCGGTGATGCCGAGGTCGAGCGCGCTCTGCTCGACCAGGACGTAGGCCAGCGCCGCGACGGCGAGCACCGGCACCACCGGCCAGGCCGGCATGCGCCACACGTGCGGCCTCCGGTGCGCCGCCCGGCGGGCGCCGAGCGCGGCGGTCGCGACGCTCAGGTAGAGCGCGACGACGGCGACCCCGGTGACGCCGCTGAGCGTGTCCACCGGCACGAAGCAGAGGACGGCTTCGGACAACCCGACCACCAGCGTCGCGACCCACGGCGCGCCGAACCGCTCGCTCACGACGCTCATCGCGCGGTTCACCGGCGCCGGCCACGCCCGGTCCCGCGCGGACGCGTAGAGCACGCGCGAGTTCTGGATGACCATGACGATCACCGCGTTCACGATCGCCGCCGCGATGCAGAGGCTGATCGCCGCGCCGACGGCGGAGTTGCTCCAGCCGGTGACGAGCGCGGTGAGGTCGACGCCGGCGAGCGCGGCCGCGTCCGGCACCGCGAGGGTGACCGCGACAACCGGCACCAGGATGACCAGCGCGCTGATCCCGAGCGTCCAGAAGACGGTCCGGGCGACGGTCTTGCGCGGCTCGCGCATCTCTTCGGCGAGGTAGACGGCGGTGCTGAAGCCCTGCACGACGAACAACGCGACCGCGAGCCCGGCGACGACGGCGATCAGCCCGATCCCGCTCGTGCCGAGGCTGGGCTTCAGCAGCACGGCCGGGCTCTGCGCGGTGTGCGTGAAACCCAGCAGGGACACGACGAAGATCGCGACGACCTCGATGACCAGGAAGATCCCGGTGATCCAGGCGTTGGAGCGCAGGTTCAGCAGGCCCATCACGGTCGACGCGAGCATCACGAGCGCGCCCGCCACCGAGGGGTCGACGTCGGCGACGGCGGCGACGTAGTCGGCGACGCCGATCGCGATGATCGGCGGCACGACGAGGATGACGATGAACGACAGCATGAACGTCAGCCAGCCGGCGAACCGGTTCGCCACCGTCGTCACCATCGCGTATTCGCCGCCGGCGCTCGGCACCAGCGTGCCGAGCTCGGAGTAGCAGAAGGCGATGCCGACGCAGAGCAGCACCGCGAGGGCGATGGCGAGCGCGGTGCCGGTGCCGAGGTCGGCGAACAGCGGCGGCACGAGGACGAACAGCGACGACGCCGGCGTCACGCAGCTGAGCGTGAGCAGCGTGCCGCCGCCGACGCCGATGGACCGGGTCAGTGTGCGTGGTGCGGCAGGCGCGGCGGCGGTGCCGGTTTCGGGCGGGGCGGGAGTGCGGGGCATGGGCGTTCCCTCCGGCCGGGGGCAAGGTGCGACGGATGGAACAGCACCGATTCGGTGTTGTCAACGGCCTGAATTCGACTAAATCCGTTGCCTGTCTCCACGCACGCCTTCGGATCCAGTGACCTTCCGTGACGAACTCACCGCGTTTGCCCTGCGTCACCCAAGTCGGGGATGATCCGGGTTGTGAGCAGCCAGGACACCCCGAGCCGGCCCGCGCCGCCGGTTCTCGACGACATCTCGCGGCAGATCATCGCGCAGCTCCAGGAAGACGGCCGCCGCGCGTACGCGACGATCGGCAAGGCGGTCGGCCTGTCGGAGGCCGCCGTCCGGCAGCGGGTGCAGCGGCTGTCCGACTCCGGCGTCATCCAGATCGTCGCCGTCTCGGATCCCTTGCAGGTCGGGCTGTTCCGGCAGGCGATGATCGCGATCACCGTCGAGGGGCCCCTCGAGCCGGTCGGCGACGCACTGGCCGAAATGGACGAAATCGCGTACGTGATCCTCTGCGCCGGGCGCTACGACCTGCTCTGCGAAGCCGTCTGCGCGGACGACGAGGCGCTGCTCCAGCTGATCTCGACGCGGATCCGCGCGTTGCCGGGCGTCCGGCACGCGGAGGCGATGGTCTACCTCAAGCTGCGGAAACAGACGTACCAGTGGGGGTCTCGCTGACCGTGACGACTAAATCCGAAGGTTGTCCTCAGTGGATGAACGTGAATTAGTCGGCCAGATTCGTCTGGACGACTGAATCGCTTGCTTCGATAGGTCGACGCGTGCGATAACCGAGGCATGACCACTACCGCCGACCTCGCCCCCGTCGACGCCGCCGGCCTCGCCCGGAAGGCCCGCAGCAACCTTTGGATGCACTTCACCCGCCACTCCGCCTACGACGAAACCGACGTCCCGGTGATCGTGCGCGGCGAGGGCCCGTACATCTGGGACGCCCGCGGGAAGCGCTACCTGGACGGGCTCGCCGGCCTGTTCGCGGTCCAGGTCGGCCACGGCCGCGAGGAGCTCGCCGAGGCCGCCGCGCGGCAGACGAAGCAGCTCGCGTACTTCCCGCTGTGGGGCCACGCGCACCCGACGGCCATCGAGCTGGCCTCGCGGCTGGCCGACACGGCTCCCGGCGACCTGAACCGCGTGTTCTTCACGGTGAGCGGCGGCGAGTCGGTCGAGACGGCGTGGAAGCTCGCCAAGCAGTACTTCAAGCTCGTCGGCAAGCCCACCAAGCACAAGGTGATCAGCCGCGCGCTGGCCTACCACGGGACGTCTCAGGGGGCGCTGTCGATCACCGGCATCCCGGGTGCGAAAGCCGACTTCGAGCCGCTGGTGCCGAGCACCCTGCGCGTGCCGAACACCAACTTCTACCGCGCGCCGGAGCATGCCGACGACTACGAGGCCTACGGGCGCTGGGCCGCCGACCAGATCGAGCAGGCCATCGAGTTCGAGGGCGCCGACACCGTCGCCGCCGTGTTCCTCGAACCGGTGCAGAACACCGGCGGGTGCTTCGTGCCGCCGCCGGGCTACTTCGCGCGGGTGCGCGAAATCTGCGACAAGCACGACGTCCTGCTGGTGTCCGACGAGGTGATCTGCGCGTTCGGCCGCGTCGGGTACGACTTCGCCGCCAAGCGCTACGGCTACCAGCCGGACATCATCACGACGGCGAAGGGCCTGACGTCCGGGTACGCGCCGCTGGGGGCGGTGCTGGCTTCGGAGCGGTTGATGGAACCGTTCACCCACGGTGCGACGACGTTCATGCACGGCTCGACCTACGGCGGGCACCCGGTTTCGTGCGCGGTCGCGCTGGCGAACCTCGACCTGATCGAGCGGGAAGGGTTGTACGACCACGTGCTCTCGCGGGAGGACGCCTTCCGGTCCACTTTGGACAAGCTGACCGACCTGCCGATCGTCGGGGACGTCCGGGGTGCCGGGTTCTTCTACGGCATCGAGCTGGTGAAGGACAAGGCGACCAAGGAGACGTTCAGCGCCGCGGAATCCGAGCGGGTGCTGCGCGGGTTCCTGTCGGACGCCTTGTTCGAGGCCGGGTTGTACTGCCGGGCCGACGACCGGGCCGAGCCCGTGGTGCAGCTGTCGCCGCCGCTGATCTGTGACCAGCGGGAATTCGACGAGATGGAGCAGATCCTGCGGGACACCCTTACCCAGGCTGGGAAAATGCTGTAGGCGCGCCTCCGGCCCCCGGTTTCCAGGCTAGCCGAGGGCACCGACAGTTTCGGGTGCGCGGCCCTTCGTCATCCACACCGGCCGGGGTGACTCGAGGGAGGCGTTGGCCCGAAAGGGCGGGGAATCGCGCGTTCCCCGCCCTCGCGCGGGTTTCTGGGTACCGTGGACCGCAGGGGGACCGGGGGGAGCGGCCGGTGACCGGCCCGCCCGCGTCCGCGCCGACCGGCCGCGCACCCGGGAGGAGAACCCGATGCCCGCGACCACGGACACCCCGCGCCTGCCGTTCGAGCGGCCGAACGTCCTGGAGATCGCCCCGCTCTTCGAGGTGCTGCGCCGGGAGGGCCCGGTCGTGCCGGTCACCACCCCGACCGGCGATCCCGCCTGGCTGGTCACCGGGTTCGAAGAGGTCCGCGCGGTGTTCACCGACCCGCGCTTCGGCCGTTCGCACCCGGCGCCGGAAACCGCGTCCGCTTTGTCGGAAGCGGCGATCCTCAGCCGGCCGCAGGGCGACCACGAAACCGAGCACGTCGAGCACGCGCGGATGCGGAAGATGCTCGTGCCCGCGTTCTCGGCCAACCGGATCCGGCGGCTCGCCGGCCACGTCCAGGAGCTGGCCGACGGCTGCTTCGCCGCGATGGAACGCGCCCGGCGCGCGGACGAGCCGGTCGACCTGCACGAGCACCTGTCGTTCCCGCTGCCCGTGCTGGTGATCTGCGAGCTGCTCGGCGTCCCGTACGAAGACCGCGACACGTTCCGGGTGCTGTCCGAGCGGATGGGCCGGATGGACATCGGCTCCGGCGCCGAAGCAGCGCTCGACGAGTTCGCGGCGTACACGGCTCGGCTGGCGGCGGCCAAGCGCCGCTCACCGGGCCAGGACGTCGTCTCGGACATGGTGCGCGCACAGGCCGAAGACCCCGCCTTCACCGACGACGACCTCGCGCGGCTGGCCGCCGGCCTGCTGTTCGCCGGCCACGAGACGACGTCCAACCGGATCGACCTCGGCGTCCTGTACCTGCTCACCGACCTCGCGCGACGCGACGCGCTGGCCGCCGACCCCGAGGGCCGGACGCACGGCGTCGTCGAGGAGATCCTGCGGCTGTCCGCGCCGGGCGGGCTCGGGGTGCTGCGGTACGCGCACGACGACGTCTCGCTGGGCGGGGTGACGATCGCCCGGGGCGACGCCGTCGTGCTGTCGCTGGCGGCGGCGAACCGGGACTCGTCGGTGTTCCCCGCCGCCGCGGAATTCGACCCCGGGCGCAAGCCGAACTCGCACGTGGCGTTCGCTTACGGCGGCTGGTTCTGCATCGGCGCGAGTCTCGCCCGCACGGAGCTGCGCGTCGTGTTCGGCTCGCTGTTCCGCCGGTTCCCGGGACTGCGGCTGGCGGTGCCGGTCGAGGAGCTGGAGGTCCGGACGAACCGGGTCACCGGGGGAGTGGACCGCGTGCCGGTCCTCTGGTAGACCTGCGGCGGCCACGACAGGAGGAAAACGTGACCCTGTGGGACAAACTCGGGATGGACGACAAGCTCATCAAGGTGCTGGGCGAGATCCCGCCGGGGCCGGACGCGTCCGAGTTCGGCCCGGCCTACGTCACGATCCACCAGCTGGCCGTCGAGCTGGACCAGCGGTTTCCCGAGGTGCGCAAGCAGCTGGACGTGCCGCTGGGCGGCGGTGCGACCCGGCACGCGGGGCTGGTGGAGCTCCTGGGCAAGGAACTGGTCGAGAAGATCAAGCGCTACGGTGACGTGTACCCGATCGAAGCGGCCCAGCTGTCTTCGGTGCGGTTCCGCGAGCTGCGGCTGCGCGGCCCGGGTGGGCGTGACCTGGTGGGCGCGTCGCGGACCGACCTGCCGCTGATCCGCCTGCGACCCAAGGACTGACGATGCTCCCGCCTCCGCCGGTCCGGGTCCTGGTGGCCGAACGCGACCCGGCGGTGCGGTCCCGCCTGGGCGCCCTGCTGGCCGAGGCCGACGGCATCGAGGTGATCGGCACGGCGGCCGACGCGACGGCGGCCCGGACGACCCTCCGGAGCCGGCTGCCGGACGTGGTGCTGCTGGACCTGCGGCTGGCGCCGCTCGGGCCGGTGTTCCGCCGCCCGGCGGTGGTGGCCCTGGTGACGTTCGACTCCGACGCGGGGATCCTGCGGGCGCTGCGGGACGGGGCTTCGGGGTACCTGCTGCGCTCGGCGCGGCGCAACGAGCTGATCAAGGTGGTCCGGCTGGCGGCGGACGGGCACGTGGTCCTCTCACCCGACGCTTCCCGCCGCCTGGTGTCCGCGGCGACGCGGTTGTCGGGCCCGCGGGACGAGCGGCTGGCCGGGGTGGACCGGTTGTCCGTGCGGGAGCGGGAGGTGCTGGCCGGCATCGGATCCGCGTTGACGAACGCGGAGATCGCGTCGCGGCTCGGGGTGGAGGAGCCGGAGGTGCGAAGCCTGGTGACGCAGGTCGTGCGGAAGCTGGGGTGCGCGCACCGGACCGAGGCGGGGCTGCTGGCGTACGAGCGGGGGCTGTGCCGGCCGGGACATTCGTGAGCCGAGATGTCATGAACGACTCTTTCCTGTCGTCGGATGGCAGGAAAGAGTCGTTCATGACGGTCGAGCCGCCGCCGACCGCGCGTGCCAGGCGCGACCCCCGACCCGGCCTGGCCCCGGTACTCGAGGTGACCTGCCGTGAAGGGCACCCTCAGGGCTTATAGAGCCGTGAGGGTGCCCTTCAGGGCGTTGGTCAGAAGCCCGCCAGGGCGTGGGGGACTCCCAGTCCGGTCGGGGCGTCGTAGCCCGGGCCCGCTACGCACAGGTAGTCGTTGCCGCACTTCTTTCCGGCGCCTGCCGGGTCGTTGTTGCCCGCCGTGATGTCCGTGAACGAGCCTGCCTTCGCGTAAATCGTCGAGGGCTGGGTTGTTCCCGCGTGTCCCGAACGGCCGATCAACCCCGCGATGTACGGGGCCGACGCGCTGGTGCCGTTCGCCGGGAGCCAGCCTCCGGCGTCCGTGTAGTGGATCGCGATGTCCTCGGCCGCCGCCGCGATGTCCGCGACCGTTCGCTTGCCGCAGTGCGTGTCCTTCTGCCACGACGGCTTCGCGATGTACGCCGAGCAGCCGCTGCCGCCGTACTGCCACGCCGACTCCGTCCAGCCCCGGGCCGAGGACGGGTCACGGGCCAGCGTCGTCCCGCCGACCGCGACCGTCGTCGGCAGGACCGCCGGGTAGTTCGCCGCCGTGAAGCCCGCGTCGCCCGAGGAGGCCACCACCGTCACCCCCGGGTGCTGGTAGTGGCTCGCGAACGCCAGCGGGGCGCCGCTTTCCCGGGCGCCGTAGCTGTTCGACACCACCGGAGCGCCCAGGCGCACCGCGGTGTCCTCCGTCTCCGCCAGGTCGGCGAACCCGGGCGTGTTGCCCTCCACGACCAGGATCCGGCACGACGGGCACGCCGCCGACACCATCGAGACGTCCAAAGTGGACTCCAGCGCCCAGCCGAAGTCGGCTTGCGGCAGAGGCGCGGAAAGACCCTGCTGGTTCACTTTGCGGAAGCAGCCGTTCGCCGTCGTGCACGGCGGCAGGCCGTACTGCGCCCGGTAGGCGGCGAGGTCGGCCTCCAGGTTCGGTGCGTCGTAGGCGATCGAGATGCCGACGAGCGTGTCCGGCCCCGCGTCGGACGGCAGCCCGTACGCCGACGCCAGGTCGTCGGCACCCCAGCCGGCGGGGCCGTCGGCGAAAGCCTGTACCGGTGTGTACGTGGTCAGGCAGCGCAGCAGGCCCGGACCCGGGTCCGGGCACGCCGCCCGCGGTACCGGTGCGGCGGACGCGGCCGGGGCGAGAGCCCCCACGGCGAGCACCACGGCGCTCAGCACGCCGATGATCGATCTGTGCACAGTGGACCTTCCCCTCAGGACGGGTAGACGTGGTAGGCGGCGGTGATCGACTCGGTCACGGTTGCCCCGGCCGCGTCGGAAGCCGAGACGCGCAAGGAGACGTCCCCGCCGCGGTAGGCGTCCGTGGTCGCGGTGAAGTCCGCGTGGAAGACGCCGTCGCCCCGAGCGGTGACAGCTGCGTCCTGCCAGGTCGTGCCGTCGGTCGAGTACTGCACCGTCGCGGCGGTCACCGGGGAACCCGCGCTCTGCTGCAGGTGCCCCACCGTGAGGTCGAGGCCCTGGGGACCCGACGGCGTCGAGCCGTCCGGCCGCAGCCCGCCGACCGCGTACCCCAGCGTCAGCATCGGTTCGACCGCACACGCCCGGTCCCGGCCCTCCGCGCCGCGCGCGCAGTACAGGGCCGGCGGGAGCGTGCCGTCGGCGTGCTGGGACTTCCACGTCCATTCGGTGTGGGTGGCCGTGCTCTGGTGGTACATCGGACCGGTGCGGCCCGCGTCGATCGTGAGCCCCAGCGTCGACGGCCCGGCCGCGACCTCCTGCTCCAGCGCCAGTTCGGTCGCTCCCACCGGGTCGCCCTCGGCGATCGTCGCGCCGTCCTGGGTCAGCGTGTAGTGCCCGGTCATCGTGTCCGTCGGCTCGCCGGAGAAGCCGAACCCGGTGTGCCCGGGCTGGTTGTCGCTGAACGGCGTGATCGACAACCGCAGCAGGTCACCGGCGCGCGTCGCGGCCGGGATCTCCGGCGCGCTGCCGTCGGACAGCGGCAGCAGCGCCACGCCGCCCGCCGGGTGCAGCGGGAACTTGTTCCAGTCCTCGGTCACCGAAGTTCCGCCCTGGTAGGCGTGGAACGGCTCGTACTGGCCCCCGGCCCAGGCCGGGAACGGCCCGGGCGGCATGTACTTCGAGAACCCGCCGAACCAGCGCAGATCCGGCGCCGCCGAGACGTACTCGGTCTGCTTCCGGGGCAGTTCGATCGGGTGCGACACCCGGCCGCTGCTGTCCTCGAAGGAGAACATCCCGCTGCGCTGCCGCCGGCCCAGCGTCGCGTACTCGCTGAAATAGGTGGCGTTGACCGCGGCGACGTCCTTCGCCGTGATCACGTACCGCTGCTGCGGAATCGTGCCTGCGCTCGCCTTCTGCAGCACGTATTCGTACGGCGTGCCCGGCCCCGGCGGGGACACGAGCCTGCTGTACGGGTACGTCTGCAGTGCGCCGGTCCGGACCGGCGCGGTCGTGGGGGACACCGCGATGGGCACGCCGGGCCCGGCGTCGAAGTCGACGAGCAGCGCCGGCCCGGTCTTCGCGGCCCGGCGGAACAGGAAACCGGTGTCGTCGAGCAACGCGGGCCGCGGCGTCACCCAGGTCACCTTGCTGGCGGCGCGCGAAGCGTCCACGCGGACGGTCTTGTCCGCCTTCACCGCGAACTCGGGCTGCGCGCTGAACCGCACCTCGGTCGGGTTGCCGTCGGCGTCGGCCGTCCAGAACAGGCCGAGCGCGCTGTAGTTCCCGTCCGGCGCGCTGAACTTCGCCGTGCCGCCCGAGAAGTAGTTCACGTTCTCGGTCGGGTCGAGCAGGTTCCCGTCGTCGGTGTTGTACAGGAACGCGACGCCGGTGTCGGCCGGCTTGCCGCCGATGTCGGCGGCGTCGACCGACACCGTGCGCATCACCGAGCGGGGCTGGGCAGCCCGCCGCGCCGGTGCCCCCGAGAGCGCGAAAGTCTTACCCCCGGCGAAGAGCCCCTGACCCCCGAAGCGGCCCCTCGCGTTGTCCTCCTTGAACTGCTTCGCCAAAGCGGCGCCGAACTCCGCCGGGTCGACCGGGGCCGAAGCACCGGTCAGGAGCGCCTGGACGTCGAACAGGCCCAGGTCCAGCCCTCGCCCCAGGTAGGGAAGCGCGGTGCCGGGAACTTCGTAGTCGCGTTCGCCCAGCCGCAGGTGCACCAGCGCTCGCGCCATGCCCTTCTCCGCGGCCGGCTGGACGTCGTAGGAGGAACGGCCGTCGGGTGTGGTCCGGACGGTGACCCGTTCCCCGGTGGGCAAGGTGGCGGCAGCCGCTGTCGTAGCAGCCACCGCGGTGGGCGGGGCGAGCCCGGCCAGCCCCGCCGAACCGGCGAGCAGGACCGCGAACACCGAAAGTCTTCTTCGCACTGGCACCTCCGTGTGGTGGTTGATCACCACTACCGACGAGCCAGACGCCGGACCCGTTGAGCCCGGTTCTCGATCTTCCGGAAGTTACCTCGAACGGGTCAACCACCGAGAGTCAGGAATGCGCCGCCGGCACCGGCCGCGCGACGCCGAAACCCCCGTACGGACCGGCTTTCGCGCGCTTGCGGACCTCGTCGAAGTGCCGGTGCACGGCTTCGGCCGCGGCGTCGGCGTCGCGCAGCAGGAGCGCGTCGACGATGACCTGGTGGCGTTTGGCGGTGGTCGTCGCGGACGACGCCGGGCCGCCGAGCTCGCTTTCGGCGATCCGGTAGACGTCCCAGAACAGCCCCGTCAGCTCGCGGGCGAGGTCGAACCCGGCCTCGGCGCAGATGAGGTCGTGGAACTCGCGGTCGGCTTCCGCGGCGTCCGGGCCCTTGCGCTTCATCCGCGCGACGCAGGCCTGCAGCTCCTCGACCAGGCCGGGCCGGTGGTCGGTGGCGACGCGGCGGGTCAGCTCGGTCTCGAGCATCTCCCGCACCTCGAGGAGGTCGCGCAGCCGCCCGACGTCGGTGGCGCCGCGCGCGCGGGTGCGGAACAGCAGCCAGGTCTGCAGCGACTCCGACCCGGCGGAGCCGACGAACGTGCCGTAGCCGTGGCGGATCTCGACGATGCCGAGGGCCTGCAGGGCCTTGATCGCCTCGCGGATGGAGTTGCGGCTGACGCCGATGTCCTCCATCAGGCTCAGCTCGGTGGGCATGGGTGCGCCCGGCGGGAGCTCCCGCTCGACGATGAGGTCGATGATGCGCTTGGTGATCTCTTCGCTGCGCTGCGGACGGGCCACTGCTGTCCTCCCCGGATGCGTCGTGAGAGGACATCCTACGTCATACGTCCAGAAGGGTTGACCAGCACGCGAACCCATCCTAGGCTCACGCCGGTCATAGGACGTCCCATGTCCTACCGTTCGAGGCCCGCAGGAGACAGCGATGTCCCAGAGCCCGTCGCTCAGCCGCCGCCAGTTGCTGCGCTACACCACCTTCGCCGGGGCGGCTTTGGCGTTCCCGACCGTACTCGCCGCGTGCGGCGGGCCGGCGTCCACCAACAAGACCGGCAGTACGGCCGGCTCGCTGACCGCCGTGATCGGCTACGGCAACAACCAGACGTGGGACCCGCTGCAGACCGCGTCCGCGTTCTCGATGGCCGCGATCCTGCACTGCTACGAGTCCCTCGTGGAGGGTGACCCGATCACCCGCGCGCCGTTCCCCGGCCTGGCGAAGGCCCTGCCCGCCGACGCGAGCGGCACGAGCCTGAAGTTCGACCTCCGCGACGGCGCGAAGTGGCACGACGGCCAGCCCGTGACCGCCGACGACGTCGTCTTCACCTACGCGCGGGCGCTCGACGACAAGGAAAACGTCCTCATCCACAGCTTCTTCTCCACGTGGCTGAAGGAAGTGCGCAAGACCGGTGACAGCTCGGTCGAGTTCGTCCTCAAATTCCCCTTCCCGTACGCGCTGCAGCGGATCCAGTGCTGCAAGATCGTCCCGAAGCACGTCTACGACGGCAAGTGGGCCGACGCCGCGGCGGGCAAGGTCATCGGCTCCGGCCCCTACAAGGTCGTCGAGCAGGCGCCGCTTTCCCACACCAGCTTCGAGAAGTTCGCCGACTACAACGGCCCGCGCCCGGCCGCCTACGACAAGATGCTGTGGAAGTCCATCGTGGACTCCGCGCCGCGCGTCGCCGCGATCTCCGGGGCGAAGCCGGACGCGCAGATCGTGGAGAACATCCCGGCCGCCAACGCCGACCAGCTCCGCGCGGCGGGCCGGACGGTCGAGTTCGCCGATGGCGGCAACAACCTGTTCCTGCTCTTCAACACCCAGCACGCGCCGTTCGACAACAACCTGGTCCGGCAAGCGCTGCACTACGCGATCGACAAGAAGAAGATGATCGAGATCGGGCTGAAGGGCGCCGGTTCGCCCGGCACGTCGTTCATCAACCCGAAGCTCCCGTCGTCGCAGCCCGCGTCGCAGGACTTCGTCTACAACCCCGACAAGGCGAAGCAGCTGCTCCAGCAGGCCGGCGTGAGCGGGCTCAAGGTCACGCTGTCCACGACGAACACCTCGCTGGTCGCCGACTGCGTCAAGGTGATCAAGGAGGGCTGGGACGCGATCGGCGTCCAGACCACTTTGGACTCCCAGGACACCAAGGCGCTGTTCTCCAAGCTGGACGCCGGCACGGACTTCCAGGTCGTGGCCACGACCAACAACCCGATGCAGTTCGGCAACGACCCCGACCTGCTCATCCGGTACTACTACGACGCCAAGTCGATCCTGACCAGCAAGTACGCCCGCTGGACCGGCGCCGACGCCCAGTCGCTGCTCGCCCTGCAGGACCAGGCCGCGGCGGAGGCCGACGAGGCCAAGCGGACCACGCTGAACAAGCAGCTGCTGGACCGGATCTCCGAGCAGGCCGTCATCTACCCGGTCGTGTTCACCCAGCTCGGCACCGCGTGGGACCCCAAGGCGATCACCGGCGTGCACGCCCAGGGCTACCCCGGCATCTACCTGAACCAGGCCAAGCCGGTCTGAGCGAGGAGAGGACCCGTGGCCGTCGTCGTGCGGATGCTGCTGAGCCGCATCCTCGCCCTGATCCCGCTGCTGCTCGGCGTGATCCTGTTCGTGTTCATCGTGATGCGGTTCGCGCCCACCGACCCGGCGCTCGCCGCGTTCGACGGCGCGAACGCCACCGCCGAGCAGCTCCAGCAGTTCCGGCTGGAGAACGGCCTGCTCGACCCGCTGCCGCTGCAGTACGTCCACTTCGTCTGGCACCTGGTCCAAGGGGACTTCGGGACGAGCGTGATCACCAAGCAGCCGGTCGGCGAGACGATCGCGACCGCGCTGCCGCTGACCGTCCAGCTGACCCTGCTCGGCCTGGTCATCGCGCTGGTGACGTCGCTGGTGCTCGGCGTGACGTCGGCGCTGTTCCGCGACCGCTGGCCGGACAAGGTGATCCGCGTGGTCACCCTGGCCGGGGTCGCGGCACCCGCGTTCTGGGTCGCGCTGCTGCTGGTGCAGTGGCTGGCCGTCGACCGGGGCCTGTTCCCGACGAGCGGCTACGTCAGCCCGGCCGACTCCGTCGGCGGCTGGCTCAACTCGCTGACGCTGCCCGCGGTCGCCCTGGCGCTGCCGGTGGCCGCGCAGCTGACCCGGGTGATCCGGACGTCGATGGTCGAGGAGCTGGACCGCGACTACGTCCGCACGGCGCGCGGCGGCGGCCTGCCGCCGGTGGTCGTCGTCGGGCGCAACGTGCTGCGCAACGCGCTCATCACCCCGCTCACCGTGCTCGGCCTGCGGGTCGGCTACCTGCTCGGCGGCGCGGTCGTGATCGAGACGATGTTCGCGCTGCCGGGAATGGGGCAGAACATGATCCAGGCCGTCAAGGACGGCGACACCGCCAAGGTGCAGGGCTTCGTGATCACGATCGCGATCGGGTTCGTCCTGGTCAACCTGATCGTCGACGTCCTCTACCTGATCGCCAACCCGCGCCTGCGGAGCCACGCGTGAAGCGCCTGCGCGGGTCGTGGCCCGCCCTCGCCGTCCTCGGGGTCCTGGTGCTCGTCGCCGTCGTCGGCACGCTGGTCGCCACGCACAACCCGGACGCGCTGAGCACCGACACCGGCGGCCCGAGCGCCGCGCACTGGTTCGGCACCGACACCTCCGGCCGCGACATCTTCTCCCGGCTCGTCGCCGGCACGCGCTGGTCGCTCGCCATCGGCCTGGGGGCGGTGGCGCTCGCGCTCGTGTCGGGGGCGGTGATCGGGGCGTTCGCCGCGACGTCGCACCGCCGGGTGGACGCGCTCGTCATGCGCGTGCTCGACGTCATCATGGCGTTCCCGGGCATCGCGCTCGCCGCGGTGCTGGTCGCGGTCTTCGGGCACGGCATCGCCGTGCTGATCCTGGCCATCGGGTTCCTCAACATGCCCCCGGTGGCCCGGGTCATCCGCGCGAACGTGCTGGCCCAGTACGGCGAGGACTACGTCGCGGCGGAACGCGTCATCGGGGCCCGCCGGTTCTTCGTGCTGACCCGGCACGTCGCGATCAACTGTGCCGCCCCGGTGCTCGTGTACAGCACGATCACCGTGGCCGACGCGATCGTGTTCGAGGCGTCGCTGTCGTTCATCGGCGCCGGCATCCAGCCGCCGGACCCGTCGTGGGGCTCGGTCCTGGCCGACGGCAAGGACCTGGTCCTGACCGGCGGCTGGTGGGCGACGCTCTTCCCCGGCCTGCTCATCCTGATCACGGTGCTGGCGCTCAACATCCTGTCCGAGCGGATCTCCGACGCCTGGGCCGCGCCTTCGGCCCGCGCGGTCAAGGCGGCCGAGGTCGCGAAGGCCGTCGCCAAGAGGGAAGACGCCGACACCGCGCCCGTCCTGCCGATCGCCGGCCTGCGGGAAGCGGGGGAGCGGCTGGCCCGGGCGGCCCGGTCCCTGGACCAGCGCGAGACGGTGCTCGAAGTCGACCGGCTGGCGATCGCGTTCCCCGGCCGCCACGAAGGCGTCGACGTCGTCGACGGGGTGTCCTTCAGCGTCCGCGCCGGTGAAGTCCTCGGCCTGATCGGCGAGTCCGGCTGCGGCAAGACGCTCACCGCGTTGTCGATCCTCGGCCTCCAGCCGGCGGGTGCCCGGGTCTCGGGCCAGATCCGTTTCGCCCAGCGCGACCTGCTCGCGCTGAGCTCCGGCGACCGCCGCCGGCACCTCGGCCACGACATCGCGATGATCTACCAGGACGCGCTGAGCTCCCTCAACCCGGCGATGACCATCCAGGCCCAGCTCAAGCAGTTCACCCGCCGCGGCGGCACCCGCACCCCGGCCGAGCTGCTCGAGCTGGTCAACCTCGACCCGGGACGCACCCTGCGCGCGTATCCCCACGAGCTGTCCGGCGGCCAGCGCCAGCGCGTGCTGATCGCGATGGCGCTCTCGCGGGACCCGAAGCTGATCGTCGCCGACGAGCCGACCACGGCGCTCGACGTCACGGTCCAGGCCCAGATCATGGCGCTGCTGCTGCGGCTGCAGGAGGAGCTCGGCTTCGCGCTCATCCTCGTCTCGCACGACCTCGCGCTGGTGTCCGAGATCGCCGACCGCGTCGTCGTCATGTACGGCGGCCAGGTCGCCGAGCTGGGCAGCACCGCCGAGGTCGTCGGCTCGCCCCGGCACCACTACACGCGCGGGCTCCTCAGCGCCGTGCTGTCGCTGGAGGCCAGCGATGCCCGGCTCACCCAGATCAAGGGCGTCGTCCCGGCTCCGGCGGAGTTCCCGGCGGGCTGCCGCTTCGCCGACCGCTGCCCGGCCGCCCGCGCCAAGTGCCACGAGGAGACCCCGGTCCGCTTCGGCGAGCCCGTCGCCCACCTCGTCGCCTGCCACTTCCCGGCGGTCGACATCGCTCGTGAGAAGGAGGCGACGGCGTGAACCTCCTGGAGCTCGACGGCGTCCACGTCGTGCACAAGATCCGCGGCCGCGGCCTGTTCGGCCACGACAACGTCTACGCCCTCACCGACGCCCACCTCGTCGTGAACCCCGGCGAGACGATCGGCGTCGTCGGCGAGTCCGGCTGCGGCAAGTCGACCCTGGCGAAGGTGATCGTCGGCCTGCAGCCGCCGACCGCGGGCACGGTCCGCTTCCGCGGGAAGCCCTTGGACGAGGGGTTCGGGCGCGAGGTCGGCCTGGTCTTCCAGGACCCGTCGACCGCGCTCAACCGCCGCCTCGCCGTCGCCAAGATCATCCGCGACCCGCTCGACGTGCACCACGTGGGCACCCCGGCCGAGCGCGACGACCGCGTCCGCGAGCTGATGTCGCTGGTCGGCCTGCCCGCCAGCGCCGCCGACGCGGTGCCGGGCCAGCTCTCCGGCGGCCAGCGCCAGCGCGTCGCCATCGCGCGGGCCCTGGCCCTGCGGCCGGCGCTGCTGGTCGCCGACGAGCCGACGTCCGCCCTCGACGTCTCGGTCCGCGCCCAGATCCTCAACCTGCTGCTCGACCTGCGCGAACAGCTGGAACTGGCGATGGTCTTCGTCTCCCACGACATCCAGACCGTCAAGAAGATGAGCGACCGCATCGTCACGATGTACCTCGGCCGGATCGTCGAAGAAGCCCCGGCGACCGCGTTGCCGGACGAGGCCCGGCACCCGTACACCCGAGCCCTCTTCTCGGCGACGCCCAGCCTGCTCCACCAGGTCGAGCCGATCGTCCTCACCGGACCGGTGCCCTCGGCGACGAACCCGCCGAGCGGCTGTCCGTTCCGCACCCGCTGCCCGGAGGCGACCGACGAGTGCGCGGCCGACCTGCCGCCGCTCGCCGCGGCCGACGGCCCGCCCGGGCACACCTACCGCTGCATCCATCCCGAGATCCCTACCGGAGTGAGCGCCTGATGCCGAAGTTCGCCGGAATCGTCCCGCCGCTGTGCACGCCGTTCAACGACGACTTCAGCGTGGACACCGACTCGCTGCGGCGCCACGTCGAGATCCAGCTCGACGCCGGCGTGCACGGCGTGTTCGTCCTCGGCTCCTCCAGCGAGGTCGCCTTCCTGCCCGACGCCCAGCGCCGGGTCGTCGTCGAGACGACTGTCGACCAGGTCGCCGGTCGCGTCCCGGTCCTCGCCGGCTGTATCGACATGACGACATTGCGGGTCGCCGAGCACATCCGCACGGCCGAGGCCGCCGGGGCCGACGCCGTCGTCGTCACCGCCCCCTACTACACGCGGACCCACGTCGCCGAGATCGACCGGCACTTCCGCCTGCTGCACGAGCGCACGGCGCTGCCGATCGTCGCCTACGACATCCCGGTGGCCGTGCACACGAAGCTCGACGGCGGGATGGTCCTGGACCTGGCCGCCGACGGCGTCCTCGCCGGGCTCAAGGACTCCAGCGGCGACGAAGCCGCGTTCCGTGCGGTGCTGCTCGGCAAGCGCGAACGCGGCCTCGACTCCTTCGCCGTGTTCACCGGGTCCGAGCTGCTCGTCGACGCGGCCCTGGCGATGGGCGCCGACGGCGCGGTGCCGGGCCTCGGCAACGTCGACCCGGTCGGGTACGTGCTCATCCACGACCACTTCAAGTCCGGCAACCTCGCCGCGGCGCGCCGCGAGCAGGAGCGCCTGCTGAAGCTGTTCTCGATCACGTCCGTCGCGCCGCCGAGCCGGATGGGCCGCGGCTCCGCCGGGCTCGGCGCGTTCAAGGCCGCGATGAAGATGCGCGGGTTCATCGACAACGCTGTCATGGCTCCGCCGCAGCTGCCCCTGGACGACGAAGAACTGCTGCGGATCAAGGAGAAGCTCGCCGAAGCCGGTCTGCTCTGATGCTCCGCTACGGCGCCGACTACAACCCGGAGCACTGGCCCGAAGAGGTCCGCCGGGAAGACCTGAAGCTGATGGCCGAAGCCGGCGTCACGATGGTGACCGCGGGGATCTACTCGTGGGCCGGCGTCGAACCGCGGCCGGGTGAGTACGACTTCGGCTGGTTCGACGACGTCATGGCGGGTCTGGCCGGCGCCGGCGTGGAGGTGTGCCTGGCGACGATGACCGCTTCGCCGCCGCCGTGGCTGTCGCACGCGCACCCGGAGATCCTCCCGGTGCGCGCCGACGGCGTCCGGCTTTCCCCGGGCGCCCGGCAGCAGTTCTGCCCGTCGAGCCCGGTCTACCGCTCCCATGCCGCACGGCTCGTCGAACAGCTGGCCACGCGGTACGCGGGGCATCCGGCGCTCGCGATGTGGCACGTCGGCAACGAGTACGGCTGCCACATCCGCGCCTGCTACTGCGACGAGTCCGCGGCGGACTTCCGCCGTTGGCTACGGGACCGTTACGGCACGATCGACGAGCTGAACGCGGCCTGGACGACTACCTTCTGGGCTCAGCGCTACTCCGGGTGGGACGAAATCCTGCCGCCGCGCGTGGCGCCCACGTTCCCGAACCCCGCCCAGCAGCTGGACTTCCACCGGTTCTCCTCCGACGCCTCGCTCGGCTGCTTCCTGACCGAGCAAGCCGTGCTGCGGCGGATCACCCCCGACACGCCGATCACGACCAACTTCGTCGGCCTGGTGCAGAAGGCCCTCGACTGGCACACGTGGACGCCGCACGAGGACGTCGTCAGCCTCGACTCCTACCCCGATCCCCACGACCCGCGCGCCCACGTCGAAGCCGCGTTCGCCTACGACCTCGTGCGGTCCACGAAGGACCAGCCGTGGATGCTGCTCGAACAGGCGCCGAGCGCGGTGAACTGGCGGCCCCGCAACAGTCCCAAGCCGCCGGGCGCGATGCGGCTCGGCAGCTGGCAGGCCATCGCGCAGGGTGCCGACGCCGTGCTGTTCTTCCAGTGGCGTCAGACCAGCGGCGGCGCCGAGAAGTTCCACTCGGCGATGGTTCCGCACGGCGGCCGCGACACCCGGACGTTCCGGGAGACGGCCGCGCTCGGGCAGGAGCTGGCCCGCGTGCCGGAACTGGCCGGGACGCGCGTGCGGGCCGACGTCGCTCTCCTGCACGACTGGCCGAGCTGGTGGGGCCTCGAACTCGACTCGCACCCGGCGGCGCTGGAGCAGCTGGAGACGCACCTCGCGCACTACGCGCCGTTGTTCGACGCCAACATCACCTGCGACGTCGTCCATCCGTCGCGGGATCTCACGCGCTATCAGCTCGTCGTCGTCCCGAACCTGTATCTGCTGGAACAGGCTTCCGCGGACAACCTGCGTGCGTACGTCACGGGCGGCGGGCACCTCGTGGTGTCGTACTTCTCCGGCATCGTCGACGGGTGCGACCGCGCCTACCTGGGCGGGCATCCCGCACCGCTGCGGGACATCCTCGGCCTGCGGGTCGACGAGTTCTGGCCCGTGGACTCGATCTCACTCGAGTTCGCCGACGGGACAACGGGTTCCGGGTCGATCTGGTCCGAGTGGATCGAAACCGAAGGCGCCGAGGTGATCGCGTCCTTCGCCGCCGGGGACCTGGCCGGGCGGCCCGCGATCACGCGGCACCGGTTCGGTGCCGGCGTCGCCTGGTACGTCGGCACCCGGCCCGATCTGGGCGCACTGTTCGATCGCGTCACCGCCGAAGCCGGCGTGACGCCGGTGCTGACGGCGCCGGCCGGTGTCCAGGCGGTCGTCCGGCACAGTGCGGAAAGCGCTTACCTGATCCTGCTCAACCACGGCACCGAGCCGGTCACCGTCGACCTGCCGCACGCCGCGCCGGACCTGCTGGGCGACCCGTCACGGCCGCTGCGCGAGGTCCGGCTCGCCCCGCGAGGTGTCGCCGTCCTGAAGGGATGAGAATGAGAACACTGGGGAGATGGGCCGCTCTGGTGGCCCTGGTGGCGAGTGCGCTGCTCGCCGTGAGTCCGGCGCAGGCCGCGCCGCGGTTCGACCAGCAGGTGCTGTTCAAGGCGGCGCAGGACCCCGGGTACAGCTGCTTCCGGATCCCGGCGATCGTGAAGTCCACCCACGGAACGCTGCTCGCCTTCGCCGAAGGCCGCATCGACAACTGCGGCGACACCGGCGACATCGACCTCGTGCTCAAGCGCTCCACCGACGGCGGGAAGACGTGGTCGCCGCTGCAGGTGGTCAACCGCGGCGGGGGCGACACCCACGGCAACCCGGTGCCCATCGTGGACAGCCGCACCGGCCGGATCGTACTGGTCACGACGTACAACAAGGGCCGTGACGACGACAAGGCGTGCGACGTCCCGTGCCCGCGCACCCCGCACTCGCAGTACAGCGACGACGACGGCCTGACCTGGTCCACGCCGGTGGACATCAGCGCGCAGGCGAAGCTGCCGAACTGGGACTCCTGGTACGCGTCCGGTCCGGTGCACGGGATCCAGCTGACTCGCGGGCGGCACGCGGGGCGGCTGGTGTTCGGCGTCAACGCGGAGACCAGCGACGGCACGAACTCGATCGAGAACCACGCCGGGCTCGTCTACAGCGACGACGGTGGGCGCAACTGGCACGTCGGCGCGGTGAACTCCTACCCGCACCCGGTCGGCGGGACGTACCCGCAGAAGCCGTCCGAAGTCACCGTGGTCGAACTGGCCGACGGGTCGATCTACGCCGGCGGCCGTGAGCAGGGCGGCACCGACATCGGCAACCGCGACTACGCCATCAGCCGCGACGGCGGCGAGACGTTCTCCAGGTCCTTCACCACCATCCCCGACCTGGTGACGCCGATGGTGCAGGGGGCGGTGCTGCGCGTCGGCAACCGGCTCCTGTTCTCGTCGCCGTCCGACACCGACCGGCGCCGCTGGATGATGATCCGGTCGTCGTACGACAACGGCCGGACGTGGGAGAACGCTGAGCAGGGCACGCAGATCACCACGGACTGGTCGGGCTACTCGGACCTCGTGCAGATCGGCGGCTCGGAGATCGGGCTCATGTACGAAGGCGGCGCGGTCGACGCCCGTGACGAGATCCGTTTCGCACGCTTCGACGAGGATTACCTGGGCTGGAGGAACTCGGCCGGACCGTCCACACCGGACGTTTCGGGGCACGCGGACGCCCGGGTGCTCGGGGGTGCTTCCGTTGCTGCCGGCCGCTTCGGCGGTGGTCTCGTCTTGGACGGCACGGACGACTACGTCCGCGTGCCGTACGACCCGGCGCAGCCGCCGGGCGACGGTGACCTCACCTGGACGGGCTGGTTCCGTTATGGCGCCACGAAGGGCAACCAGGTGCTGTTCTGGCTGGGCGGGATGGGCACGACGGCCCCGCAGCTGTGGTTGCGTGGTGAGCCGGCGAACCACCGGCTGATCGCGACGATGACCACGGCGGCCGGGACGTCGTCGATCACGACGTCGCAGGCCTACGACGACCAGGCGTGGCACCACCTCGCGCTGGAGCGCACCGGCGGGAAGCTGCTGCTGTGGGTCGACGGCGTCCAGGTCGCGTCCGGTGCCGCGGTCGCGGGCTCCGTCAGCCAGACCGTGTCGTTCCAGCTGCAGCTGGGCCAGCGGCTCGACAACGCCTACCGCTGGAACGGCTCGTTCGATGAGGTCCGCTACTACCGCCGTGCGCTCACGGCGCCGGAGCTCGACGCGATCCGCCTGCGGAACGCGCCGGTTCCGGCGGGACAGGTGCTGCGGCTGCCGTTCGACCGGATCCACGGCTGAGGGAGAGGAGGACGACGCCGGCGATGCTGACTGCACCGCCGGCGACGTCCACCCACCCGGGCGTCTCGCCCAGCCAGACGAACGCGACCACGAGGGCGACGGCCGGCACGAGGTAGAGCGCCCCGGTCGCGACGGCGATCGAGTGCCTCGCGACGGCGTAGCCCCAGGCGACGAACCCGGCGGCCGAGGGGAGCACGCCGAGGAAAACGACGGACAGGGTCGCCGGCGGGGGCGCCGTCGCGAACCCGTGCACGGCCTGCGGGGCGAGGGGTGCGAGGAAGACCGTCCCAGCCCACATCGCGTAACAGGCGACTTCGAGGCCGGTGTAGCGCTTCAGCAACGGCTTGCTGCAGAAGTGGTAGACGGCCTGGACGGCCGCGGCGGCCAGCACGACCCAGGCCGCGCCCGAGTAGCCCAGGCCGCCGCCCACCGCGATGAGCGCGCTGCCGCCGAGCGCCACCGCGCTGCCCAGCACCTTCAGGACGGTCAGGCGCTCGCCCAGGAACGCCGCGGCCAGCAGGACGCTGAACACCGGCGCCACCGAGACGAGCAGGCTCGCGGTGCCCGCCGGGACGTGGACCTCACCCCAGTTGAGCAGGACCTGGTAGGCGCTCATCCCGGCCAGCCCGCACAGCGCGATCAGCGGCAGGTCGGCCGTGCGGGGCACGCGCACTTTCAGGAGGGGCGCGGCGAGCAGCAGGACGGCCGACGCGACCGCGAGGCGCGCGAAGGACAGGCCGGCGACGCCGTAGCCGTCGAGGCCGACCTTGATCGCGGGGAACGCCGAGGCCCACAGGACGACGGTGACGGCGAGTGCTCCGAGTTTCACGCCTCCATCGTGGGCTGTGCGATACTGAAGAACCAGTTACGGTTAGTTCGCCAATCAGGAAGTCAGACTTCATGATGGAGCTCCGCCGCCTGCGCATCCTGCACGGACTCGCCCAGCACCGGACCGTGGCTGCCACGGCGGCGGCCCTGCACCTGACCGGCCCGGCCGTCTCGCAGCACCTGGCGGCGCTCGAGCGCGAGGCGGGGACACCGCTGCTGGAGAAGCAGGGCCGCACGCTGACGTTCACCCCGGCCGGGCGGCTGCTGGTGTCCCACGCCGAGGTCATCCTCGACGACCTGGCGGCGGCGGAGTCGGCGCTGGCGGAGGTGGCCGAGAACGGCACCACGGGCACGGTCCGCCTGGCCGCGTTCGCCTCCGCGTCCCGGCAGTTGCTGCCGCGGATGTGGTCCTCGGTCTCGCTGCGCCTGGCCGTGCAGGAGCCGGAGACCGCGCTGGCTTCGC
The DNA here is from genome assembly GCF_040650695.1 of Amycolatopsis sp. NPDC048633. Lineage (NCBI taxonomy): Bacteria > Bacillati > Actinomycetota > Actinomycetes > Pseudonocardiales > Pseudonocardiaceae > Amycolatopsis > Amycolatopsis sp. NPDC048633. The sequence continues at coordinate 165,353 of NZ_JBEZHS010000008.1, read as the reverse complement.
TGCGCAGGGAGGAGGCGGACATCGCGGTGGTGCACAGTTATTCACTGCTGCCGCGCGACCTCCCGCCCCGCTGCGAAGACCGCATGCTCCTTGCGGAACCGGTCCTCCTGGCGACGTCCGCTGCGTCGGCCCCCGGCACACCGATGCGTCTGGCGGACTTCGCCGACGAGCCGTGGCTCGTGCCGACGGCCGACCTCTCGTGCCACGAAATGATCCAACGCGCCTGCGGGGCGGCTGGATTCGTGCCGAAGGTGGCGGCGGAGTCCCCGGATTTCGCGGTGTTGATCGCTTTGGCGGCGGCTGGGGCGGGGGTGGCCTTGGTACCGGCCATGGCGTTGCCCGCGGGACCGCTGGGCGTCAGTCTTCATCGGCTCACGGAACCGTTGACGCGCAAGGTGTTCGCGGTGACCCGGTGGGGAATGGCGCGGCGGCCGGACATCCGGGCGGTGCTCGACGGGTTGGAACGGTCGGCAGCGGAGTGGACGGCGGAGTCGGAAGCCGGGTCCTGACCTACGACCGGCGTGCCGGCTCGCGCAACCGCCGGTCGGCGATGCTCAGAGCGTTCGGCAGGTGAGCTCCGGGCGCGCGGTTCCGTTGCCTTGACCCGTCAGCGCCGTCAGGCCGAACGACGTCGAGCCGTTCGCGTCGAGTTTCGCGTTCCAGTCCGCGTTGTCGACGGTGACCGTCGAGCCGTCGACCGTGAACGTGCCGTTCCAGAGGCCGGTGATGTGGTGGCCGGCCGGCAGGGTCCAGCGGACGCGCCAGCCGAGGAGGCCGGCTGTCCGGTCGTTGCGCACCGTCACCTCCACCTGGTAGCCGCCCGGCCACGAGTTCGTCACCCGGTAGCTGGCCGCGCAGCCCAGGTCGGCGAGGGCCGATGAACTGGTCGTCGGGGGCGTCGACGAAACCGGGGGAGTGGTGGACGGGGGCGCGGCGACGACCGGCGTGCTGCCGGGCACGAGCACCGTGCCGATCAGCACGCCCAGGGCCAGCAGCAACGCCCCGGCGGCGCAGGCCAGCACGAGCCGGCGGCGTGGCTTCCGGACGCGCAGCAGGCGCGTCCCCACCTGGGGGACGACGCGGGGTGGCGGCAGCGGACGGCCGCCGGTGACCGCTTCGAACAGCTCCTGGACCTCGGCCATCGCCGGCCGCTGCTGCGGGTCCCGCTGCAGGAGCCGTCCGAGGACCTCGGCCAGCGGGCCGGTGTGCTTCGGCGGGGTGACGTCGTCCCGGGCGATCCGCTTCAGCAGGACGATCGTGTTGTCGTCGGTGCCGAACGGCGGGGCGCCCTCCAGCGCGCGGTAGAGCGTCGCGCCGAGGGAGAAGACGTCCGCGGGGAACCCGGCTTCGGCGCCGCCGGCGACTTCGGGCGCCAGGTAGGCGGGCGTGCCGGCGATGAAGCCGCCGCCCGTCACGGTTCCTTCGCCGGTGGCGCGGGAGATACCGAAGTCGGCGATCTTCGCGACGCCGTCGGCCGTGGTGAGGACGTTGCCGGGCGTGACGTCCCGGTGGACGATGCCTTCGGCGTGCGCGGCGGCGAGCGCCGAAGCGACCTGTTCGCCGATGCGCGCGACCTGGTCGGCCGGCAGGCTTTCCCGCTCCAGCAGGACGTCGGCCAGGCTCCGCGACGGCAGGTACTCCATGATCAGGTACGGGTTGCCGTCGTGCTCGACGGCGTCGTGCACGGTGATGGCGTGCGGGTGCCGCAGCCGCGCCGTGAGCCGCGCCTCGCGGAGTGCCCGCTGTCCGCCCTGGCCGCCGCCGGAGGGGTCGTAGCCCAGCTGTTTCACCGCGACGACGCGGTCGAGCCGCTCGTCGCGGGCACGCCAGACGACGCCCATCGCGCCCTGGCCGATCCGGTCGACCAGCCGGTAGCGCCCGGCGATCAGCTCTCCTGCGTCGGTCACGACGACCTCCCGGCCTTCCCCGGAACACACGGATGCCGGGAACGATCGGTTCGAGCTTAACGACCCGCGGTCGGGGCCGCCGACGAGCGGGGCGATGCGGGGCGGCTGCCTCCGGCGCCGCGAATGACTCATTCGCGGCGCCGGAGGTCGCGAATGACTCATTCGCGACGCCTCACGCGGCGAGCGCGTGCAGCTGGTCCCACGTCGGGACGAACGGGGTGAACCGCAGCGTCATCCCCGCCTCGGCCGGCAGCTTGTCCGCCTTCCGCGCGTTGCAGCTGCGGGACGCGCCTCCGCAGGCGGCGACCGTGTTCAGCCACGACGTCCGCGCACCGCCGCGGCTGAGCGGCGTCACGTGGTCGATCGTCGTGGCGCGGCGGCCGCAGTACGCGCAGCGGTGGCCGTCGCGGGTCAGCACCCCGCGCCGGGACCAGCGGGGCGGCTGCGTATATCGCCACTTCATGACGACGTACCGCAGCAACCGCACGATCTTCGGGCGCGGGAACAGCCCGTAGGCGAGACCGTCTTCGGCCTCGTGGATCTCGGCGACGTGCCGGACCAGCATGCGGATCGCGTGCGGGACGGACACGGTCTGCAGCGGCTCGTAACCGGCGTTGAGCACCAGGACGCGCATGGTGAACCCCTTTCGATGACGCAAAAGCCGCCCGTCGGCTGGTCCGGCGGGCGGCTTTTGCCTGGTGCGCTTCATCGTCGCCGAGGGGCACGACGTGCGTCAATCGTGTTTCACCCCAGCGGATGCGCGCGGAAGAACCGCCAGATGACCGGCGTCGCGTCGATCACCGTCGGCGTGGCCGAGTCGTTGTTCGGCTTCGTGCTCGGCCAGACGTGCCCGGCGCCTTCGACGCGGTAGTGCGCCAAGTCGCTGCGCCGATCGCAGCCGAGCCACTTCTGCGCGACGACACCCTTGACCGGCTGCCACGAAACGGGCTTCGGGAAACAACCGTCCCTTGTGGACCATCCGGCCAGCCAGTCGGGGATCGACGGCAGGCCCTTGTCCGGGTTGCCGGTGTAGGGGATGGTCGTGTCGGCGGTGCCGTGGAAGTCGAGGATCGGCGCCGGCCGGCTCGGGTGGCAGGCGCCACCCTGCGGGTAGAACGCGCCCGACACCGGGGCGAACGCCGCGATCCGGCCGGGCAGCCGGCACGCCAGCAAGCCGACGAACCCGCCGCCGTTGGACTTCCCGGCCGCGAAGATCCGGTCGTTGTCGACGCACAGCTCGCGCTGCAGGGAGTTCAGCAGGTCGCTGGTGAACAGGACGTCGTCGGCGGCCGCCGAGTAGGGCGCGCCGGTCCACGCCGACTCGCCGTCGGTGCCGATCAGGCCCTGCGGGTAGACCGAGATCGCGTCGAGGGCCGAGAAGCCGGACAGCTCCTCCTGGTACTGCGACGTGCGCTTGTGCCCGTGGAACGACAGGACCAGCGGGTACGCCCGGCGCGGGTTGTAGTGCGCCGGCAGGTGCACGGTGTACTCGCGCTCGAGCCCGCCGGAGACGACGTGCCGGGTGGTCGTCACCCCGGACGGCACGGGCGCGGCGCGACCGCAGCCGGTGGTGCGCACGGGGTGGTCGACGACACCGCCCGAGGCGGCGGCGGGAGCGGCGAAGGCGGTGGTCAGGGCGCAGGCCGCGGCGAACGCGGCCGCCCACCGGGGCAGGGGTCCGGGCACTCGATCCTCCTTGATCGGCAGCGGGGCGTGGCCAGCATCACCCCGGGGGGCCGGGCCCGCCTACATTGCGTTCATAAAGTGCGCGACCGGGTGAGCACCGGGAATGTCGGACCGCCTCGGTAGGATCGGCCCGCTCGGCACCCCGCACCGGAAAGGACCGGAAGTGACCACCCCGATCGAGACGCTCGAGTTCCAGTCGGAAGCGCGTCAGCTGCTTCAGCTGATGATCCATTCGATCTATTCGAACAAGGACACGTTCCTGCGGGAGCTCGTGTCCAACGCCTCCGACGCCCTCGACAAGCTGCGGCTGGAGTCGTACCGCGACAAGGACCTGGGCGCGGACACCACCGATCTGCACATCGCGCTCGAAACGGACGCGGACGGGCGGACCCTGACGGTGCGGGACAACGGCATCGGCATGACGCGCGACGAGGTGGTCGCCCTCATCGGCACGATCGCCAAGTCCGGCACCGCCGACTTCCTGTCCAAGCTCAAGGAGGCCCAGGACGCCGCGGCGTCGCAGGACCTGATCGGCCAGTTCGGCGTCGGGTTCTACGCGAGCTTCATGGTCGCGGACAAGGTCACCTTGGTGACGCGCAAGGCCGGCACGTCCGAAGGCGTCCGCTGGGAGTCGAGCGGCGAAGGCACGTACACGATCGAGCCGGTCGAAGACGCGCCCCAGGGCACCGCGGTCACCCTGCACCTCAAGCCCGAGGACGCTGAGGACCACCTCTACGACTACACGTCCCCGGCGAAGATCCGGGAGATCGTGAAGAAGTACTCCGACTTCATCACCTGGCCGATCCGGATGGCCGGTGAGGCCGCCGAGGGCGAGGAGCCGAAGGCCGAGACCGTCAACTCGATGAAGGCGCTGTGGGCGCGCTCGTCGAGCGAGGTGACCGAAGCCGAGTACCACGAGTTCTACAAGCACGTCAGCCACGACTGGCAGGACCCCCTGGAGACGATCCGGCTGCAGGCCGAGGGGACGTTCGAGTACCAGGCGCTGCTGTTCCTGCCGTCGCAGGCGCCGATGGACCTGTTCCTGCGGGAGCGCAAGCGCGGCGTCCAGCTGTACGTGAAGCGCGTCTTCATCATGGAGGACTGCGAGTCGCTCGTTCCCGAGTACCTGCGGTTCGTCAAGGGCGTCGTCGACGCGCAGGACCTTTCGCTGAACGTCTCGCGGGAGATCCTCCAGCAGGACCGGCAGATCCAGCTGATCCGCCGCCGCCTGGTCAAGAAGGTCCTCTCGACGGTCAAGACGATGATGACGACCGACGCCGAGAAGTACGCGACGTTCTGGCGGGAGTTCGGCCGGGCGGTCAAGGAGGGCCTGCTCGACGACTTCGAGAACCGCGACGCCATCCTCGAGATCTCGTCGTTCCCTTCGACGAACGACGTGGAGAAGCCGACTTCGCTGCGCGAGTACGTCGAGCGGATGAAGGACGGTCAGGAACACATCTACTTCATGACCGGCGAGTCTCGGTCCGCGATCGAGAACTCGCCGCACATGGAGGCGTTCCGGGCCAAGGGCTACGAGGTGCTGGTGCTGACCGACCCGATCGACGAGATGTGGGTCGACGCGGTGCCGGGCTTCGACGGCAAGCAGTTCCAGTCGATCGCCAAGGGCCAGGTCGACCTGGAGTCGGACGAGGACAAGAAGGCCACCGAGGTCGCGCGCGAGCAGCAGAGCAAGGACTTCGAGGGCCTGTTGTCGTGGATGGGCACGGCGCTGGGTGAGGACGTCAAGGAGGTCCGGCTCTCGTCGCGGCTGACGACGTCGCCGGCGTGCGTCGTCGGCGACACGCACGACCTGTCGCCGACGCTGGAGAAGATGTACCGCGCGATGGGGCAGGAGCTGCCGCCCATCAAGCGGATCCTGGAGCTGAACCCGGAGCACGGCCTGGTGACCGGCCTCCGGGAGGCGCACACCGCCCGCCCGGAGGACTCCGGGCTGGCCGAGACGGCGGAGCTGCTCTACGGCATGGCGTTGCTGGCCGAGGGCGGCGAGCTGGGCGACCCGGCCCGGTTCATCAAGCTCCTGGCGAGCCGCCTGGAGAAGACGCTCTGACACGTAACCCGCGTGATTGAAGCCGTGACCCGCGTGATTGAAGCCGGAACTCGCGAGTTCCGGCCTCAATCACGCGAGATCCGGGCTCGATCACGTGAGTTCCGGCTCGGATCACGCGGTCAGGGGGCCGCGTTCATCAGGTCCAGCGCGGTCTGCTGGCGGGCCGCGTCGGCCTGGTCGAACGGGCCCGCCCACATCAGGCCGTACGCGTCCGCGCTGTTTCGGTCGTTCGCGTACGCCGAGTTCGCCTGGCGCTGCAGGTAACCCGTGTACGGGTGGTCCGGCAGCGCCGCGTTCAGCGCCGCCAGGTCCCGGGCGTACACGCCCTTGAACGTCGGCCCGTCCCCGCCGCCGCCCCCGGCCGTCTCGCCCGGGTCGCGGAGGATGCCGCCCGGGTTCAGCGAGCCGTTCGTCGTCGACGCGTTCGCCATCGCGCGGGCCTTCGTCAGCAGGCTCGCATCGCCCGTCGCGCGGTTCAGTTCGGCCAAGGCCGCCAGCGGCACGCCCTGGTTGTACGTCCAGACCGCCTGGCCGTTGTTCGCGCACGTCGACGTGGTCAGGCCGTCGTTGACCAGGTTCGACCCGTTGATCATTCCGGTGCCCGAGAACCACGTCCAGCCCGTGCGGGCGCGCGACAGGTACGTCGTGTCGCCCGCGATGCGGTTGTGCAGAGCCGCGTTCAGCTGGATGTACAACGAGTTCGGGATGGCGTTCTTGTAGGTGCGGCTCGTGCTCCACCAGACCCCGCCGCCGCAGACACCGTCCCAGTAGGCGAACATGTGGTCCGCGTCGGCTCGGGCGGTGTTCAGGTAGCGGCTGTCGCCGGTCAGGTCGTACGCGTCCACCCACGCCAGGCCCCACCACCCGGTGTCGTCGAGGTAGTCGTTGCGGAACTGGCCGCCCTGCGCGCCGAGGTTCTTCGTGTACGTCGTGTCGATCGCGTAGCGGTAGCTGCCCATGCCGCTGATCCGGGCGTTGTCGATGATCGCGGTCAATGCGTTGGCCGAGTTCCACCAGCCGGTCGTGTCGAAGAGGCCGGTGCCGAGGTTGTAGCGCTCCATCAGCGCCGTGGCGGCCGCGGTGCGCCGGTCCCAGGCGTTCCACGTCGGGCGGGCCCAGCCGGTGCAGGCGACGCTCCCCGAACCCGCGGGCTGGCCGCAGGCGCGCAGCAGGCCGACACCGCGGTTGTTCCAGTCGTCGGCGTTGTACATCAGGGTCCGCCAGCCGGTCGAACCCGACGGCGTCGCGGTGTCGCCCAGCTTGCTGCCGGACGCCCACGAGCGCCCGGCGTCGAAGGAGCGGTCCAGCCAGACGTGGTCGCCGGCCGCGCCGCCGGTGATCGCCGCCCAGCCCATGTCGTCGCCGTCGTCGAGGTGCAGGGAAAGGCGGCGGCCACTGATGGACGCCGAAACACCTTCGCGGTCACCGGGGGAGAGCGCGGGATCCCTGGCGTCGCAGTACTTGTCGCAGATCGCCGCGAGTGGAGCGGCGGGCGAGGGGGCCGGAGTGGGAGTGGCGGCCAGGACCACGGTCAGCAGGGGAATCAGGAAGCTCATGTCCACCTTCCACGCTGAAGGGCGATGCTTCCATTTTCGGGAGCTAATAATATTGGTCCAGTCCTCACCGAGACAGGTTTCGGACAGGAATTCACGCACGCCGCCGGTCCGGCCCGGGGTTTACCCTGGGGAGCGACGCGGAAGGAGCCGGCATGCGCGTCTTCGCCGATCGTGAGGACGGCGGCCGGCAGCTCGCGGAAGAGCTGAACCGCCGCGGCTGGACCGATCCGCTCGTGCTCGGCCTCGCCCGCGGCGGCGTGCCGGTGGCCGCCGTCGTCGCGCGGCGGCTCGGCGCCGAGCTGGACGTCGCGGTGGCGCGCAAGATCGGCGCGCCCGGCCGGCGCGAGTTCGGCGTCGGCGCGGTGACCCCCGACGGTCCCGCGATCTACGACGAGACGATCCTGCGTGGGCTGAAGCTCACCGCGGCCGGGATGGCGCGGGCGGAGCACCGCGAACGCGGGGAGGCGCGCCGCCGGCTCGAGCGCTACCGGGACGGCCGGCCTGCCATCGGCTTCGCCGGCCGCGACGTCATCCTCGTCGACGACGGGCTCGCGACCGGCGTCACGGCGACGGCGGCGCTGCGCGACGTGCGGTCCGGAAAGCCGCGGACCGTCGTGTTCGCGGCGCCGGTCGGTGCCCCCGATGCGGCGGCGGGGCTGCTGCGGGAGGCCGACGACGTCGTCTGCCTCACCGAGCCGCCGGACTTTCGCGCGGTCGGTCAGTGGTACGCGGATTTCCGCCAGACGAGTGACGAGGATGTCCTGGACACGCTGCTCCACCTGGGCGAACACCGGGGTTGACCGGCCGGGCGGCGGGGTACCACCGGGCGGGGGTTCCGACGGGATGGGCAGGCGTGATGATCGAACGGGACGGGCTCGGCGCGGCGGCGCGCGGGCTGAGGCAGTACCTCCTGGCCATCGCGGCCGAGCTGGACGCGCCCGCCTGGTTCTGCGAGGTCGACGTGCCCGCCACCGCGTACCTCGCGCTGGAGCAGCGCCTCGAGCGGTTCCCGGACCACGAAACGGCGCTGCTGTGGGACGAGCGGGACGGCTGGGCCGTGGCGGTGGAGTCGGCGACCGGCGACGACATGGTCGTGCTCGCGTACCTGGGCGAAGACGTGTTGCCGGTCCCGAAGGCGGTCGTGGCGTTCGTGCGCGGTCTCTACGGCGACAGCTACCCAGGGCAGCCGGAGCCCCCGGACTTCCGGAGACCCGGGGCCCCGGACGGCTTCGACGAACGTCTCGCCGCCTACGCGGTCGACACCGTCTGCCTGCCCGAGGGCCAAGCCTGAGTCACCGCGGCGGCAGCACGCAGGACTCCGCGCCCGCATCACCAGCCGTCACCCTCCGCTCGCTGGATCCGCGGAGCAGTCACATTCCCGTCACCACCCGGTTGATCGCCTCGGCGACCAGGTCCGGTTCGGCGACCGTGACCGTCAGGCCCGGGTGGCGGATCAGGCCCCACGGGTCGATGCCGGTGACCGGTTCGTGGAAGCGCAGGCACACGCCGCCGCCGGTCGTCGTCCCGAAGGTCAAGCCGCGGTCGGCGAGCGACAACCTCACGCCCAGCCCGCGAAGCGCGCTGTACGGGCCGCTGACCTCCGCGCCGGCGACGTTGCTCAGCGGTGTCGTGACGAGCCACGGCCCCAGCCGGACGCGCAGGCCGCCGGCGTCCAGGTCGAGCCCGCTGCCGGGCCCTAGCGCGCGGCGCAGCCAGGGGAACCGGACGGCGAAGTCCGCGTGCAGCCGGTGGTGCACGACACGTTCGCGGTCCATCGGAACCTCCTCGGGCACGGCGCAGCGGATGGGAAACAGGGGCGTGGAAGGGGCCGGACGGCGGAACTGGGAGGTCCGCCGTCCGGCCCGCGGCCGGGACCCGCGCCGGTCCCTGCAACCAGGACGCGGGCCCCTGGTCTCAGGGGGAACGCCAGTCGGGGCCGACGTCGATCATGTGCCGTGCCGCGCGCTGTGACAGGAGAAAGCCGCCGCCCGCAAGAACGATGGCCACCGCACGGCCGATCTCGGAGCCGGCGGCGCGCCGCGGCGATGCGGGCAATGGTGTCTGAAGGGACACGGGCCTCTCCTCTCGTTCCCGGTCGGCTACCACGTCCATCGAGGACTAAACCCGCGGCCGGGAGGCGATTCGCGCGCCGGAACGCCGGGTAACCGGGCGTGACGAAGACGGGGAGGACGATGGCGGACGACGAGCGACGCACCGGGGCCACGCGGGGGCGAGGATGACCGGGGGGCACAACGGAAAGCGCCGCGCGTTCCGGGTGAAGGTAGGGGACGACGTCAAGCGCGGCCTCGCCGCCGCATACGCGCCGGTGGACACCGAACAGCACAACCGGACTCCCGTCAGCTGGCTCGCCCGCGCACTGCGGGTGCCGGGTCGCGAACGCCGGGTTCTCGTCCAGACGGCCAAGGCCACGCTGGCGGCGACCGGGGCGTGGCTGCTGGCGACGCTGGTGCTGAAGCTGCCGCAACCGTTCCTCGCCCCGTACGCGGCCATCTTCCTGGTGGAAGCGACCGTGTACCGGTCGTTGCGCGGGTGGCTCCAGCAGGTCGGCTCGGTGGCCACCGGCGTGCTGCTCGCGGCCGTGGCCGGCCAGCTGATCCCGTCGCAGGCGGTCGCGCTGGCCGTCGTCGTCTTCGTGGGCCTGCTCGCGGGCAACTGGCGGCGCTTCGGGGACTCGGGGGTCTGGGTCGGCGTCACCGGCATGCTGCTGATCTCCTACGGCACGGCCCGCGACCCGGTGCTGATGGGCGACCGCCTCCTGGAGACCGCGCTGGGCGCGGCGATCGGCGTCGCGGTGAACACGCTGATCCTCCCGCCGCTCTACGGCGAACGCCTGGGCACGGCGACCGCCCGGCTCGCGACGGCGCTGGCGGACCTCCTGGAGTCGCTGTCGGATCTGGTCCGCCGCGACGAGCCGGGGGATCTCGGCGAGCTGCTGACGCAGGCCCAGGACACGCGCAGCCAGGTGCTGGCGGCCGAGGAAGCGGCCGGCCTGACGCGGGAAGGGCGGCTGCTGAACCTGCGCCGCGGCCGCCCGAAGGCCGGGACGCACCACGAGCGTCCACTGCGGACACTGATCGAGCTGTGGCCGTCGGTGGCCCAGCTGATCGCCGCGGTGCGCATGACCGCGGCCCGGCGGGAACAGCACCCGTTCGACTACCCCTGGCCGGACGCGCGGGACTCGCTGGCCGACCTGGTGCACCTGCTGGCCGGCGTCGTCCAGCAGGTGGCGGTGGCCGGGCAGCCGGTCGACCTGGACGAGTGCCGCGCGCTGCTGCGGAAGCTGGAGGAGCGGCTGGTGACGGCCGAAGGCGACGGGGTGCCGGCCCGGCTGGGCCTGGGCACGATGATCCTCCCGGCGCGGCTGCTGGTGGAGAAGCTGGAGAACCGCTGAGCGCTACGGCACCGCGACGGCTTCGGCCTCCGAACGGTGGCGGCGGCAGGCCGTGCACACCATCGTCTGACCCAGCATCGTGCCGTCGGCGGCGACCAGCCGGGCGACGTGCAGCGCGGGCAGCCCGCACTCCTCGCACGGGATGGGCTTGCTGTCGCGGCTGATCATGACTCGGTTCGGCATGGTGCCCCCCTGACGATGGCTGGTCCCGACCGCTTACCCCGTGGCCCAGGACACACTCGTCCGGAGCAGTCGCGTCACTCGAAAGGAGTACTCAGGACGCGGGGTACCGCTAGGCTCTGAGCAGGTTCGCCAGGTGGACGGCGTTGCGGACCAGCGTCGCGTTCGTCGAGGCCACGGCCTCGGGCGGCTCGTCGAGGTCCTGGTAGGGCGCCGTCCTCGTTGCCCGGCGTGCGATGAGATCGCCGCTCGACTTCGCGGGCGACGGCTTGAGCGTGCAGGTCAGCGTGAGGACACGCAGGGTCATGACGGTCTCCGTTCAGCGGGCTTCGGCGGTGACCGCGGATTCGGGCACCAGCTTGTGGTAGGCGCGCAGCGTGTCGGCGGCGACGCGGTCCCACGAGTAACGGGCCGCCGCGCGGTCGTGGCCGGCGGTGCCGTACGCGTCGCAGAGCGCCGGGTCGTCGAGCAGCCGCCGGACCCGCGCCGCGAGCTCCTTCGGCCGGCCCGGGCGGACCAGCACCCCGGTGACGCCGTCGACGACGGTGTCGGCCAGCCCGCCCACCGCGGCCGCGACGACCGGGACCCCGCAGGCCATCGCCTCGAGCGCCACGATCCCGAACGGTTCGTAAAACGGTGTACACAGGACGGCGTCGGCCGAACGCAGCAGGGAGGGCAGGTCCTCGCGGGAGACCCGGCCGGGCCACCGGACGCGGTCGCCGACGCCCAGCTTGCCGGCCAGCTCCCGCAGCCGCTTCGCCTCGGGATCCTGCGGCAGGAGGTCGCGCTCGGGACCGCCCGCGATCACCAGCTCGGTGTCGGGCAGCTGGGCGAGCGCGGTGATCGCGACGCCGAACCCCTTGCGCGGCACCAGCCGGCCCACGCTCACCAGCCGGTGGCGTTCGTGGCGGCGGGCCACCGGACCGTCCACGGTGAACCGGCCGAGGTCGACGCCGCACGGCACGATCGAGATCCGCGACCGCGGCACGCCGAGGCGCGCCAGCTCGAACACCTCGTCCGGGCAGGTGGCGATCACACTCGCGGCCTGCCGGCCGATGATCCGCTCCAGCCGGACCCGGTCGGCCGGGCCGGTGTCCCGCTCGCCCCGGTACCGCTTCTCGACCGCGCCGAGGGCGTGGAAGGTCTGCGCGACCGGCGTCCCGGTCGCACTCGCGGCGAGGACGGCCGCGAGCCCGGACAGCCAGAAGTGCGCGTGCGCGAGGTCGGGCCGGTCGGTGGCCCACCGGTCCCGCAGGAAGCTGCCGAACTCGCCCGCGTACGGGAGGAGGACGTCCACCGGCTCCTTCCGCGGCGGCCCGGCGGGGACGGACACGACCCGGTAGCCCTGGGGCGCCCGGACTTCGGCCGGTTCGTCGCGGCTCTCCCGGCGCGTGTAGACGGTGACGTCGTGGCCGGCGCGAGTGAGGGCCGCCGAAAGCTCGGCGACGTGGACGTTCTGTCCGCCGGCGTCGGTTTCGCCCGGTGCCGCCAAGGGGTTGGCGTGCCCGGACACCATCGCGATCTTCATCGGTGGGGCGTTCCCTTCGGGGTGCTGCGGACCCTCTCGGCGAGGAGGTGGTCGTGAGGGGTGGGGAAGGCGCCCGGCCCGTGGCGGTGCCAGGCCGTGCGTCGCCTCCAAAAGGGACAGTCCGGGCCGGGACCGGCGGACATCCTCGCCACACCGCGCGCCCCTGAGCCGCGCGGATGCCGGGGCAGTACGCTCGGGCGCCGGGATCCGGGATCGGTCATGACCCCTGGTTTCCCGGAGAACGACTGTTAAACGTGCCCCCGGAGGGGGTACCCGGCTCGCGGCGCCCGCGCCGACGAAGGGACGGCCTTCCATGCGGTTCACCCCACGGGGTACCCGGTTCTTCGACCTCCTCACCGACGCGGCGAAGAACCTGGTGACCGCCACCGCGGTGATGAGCGAGCTCATCACCGCCGAGCCCGGTGAGCGGGAACCCTTCGCCAAGCGCCTGCACGAGGTCGAGCACCAGGGCGACGAGCTGATGCACACGATCATGGTGGAGCTGAACAGCTCGTTCGTGACGCCGTTCGACCGTGAGGACATCCAAGCGCTGGCCGGGAAGATCGACGACGTGCTCGACTTCCTGGACACCGCGGCGGACCTCGCCGTGCTGTACCGCATCGAGGCGTTCCCGCCGGGTACCGACCTGCTGGTCCGGGTGCTCTCCCGCGCCGCGGAGCTGACCGCGACGTCGATGCCGGGGCTGGCGAAGGTCGGGGAGCTCGAGCCGTACTGGATCGAGATCAACGAGCTCGAGAACGAGGCCGACCGGATCTACCGGCGCATCCTGGCCCACCTGTTCGAGCCCGGCGGCGACGCCCTCGAGGTGCTGAAGACCAAGGAGGTCGTCGAGCAGTTCGAGCTGGCGGCCGACGCGTTCGAGCACGTCGCCGACGTGGTGCAGACCATTGCCGTCAAGGAGTCCTGAGTGACGGGCACCGCCGCCCTGGTCGTCGTGATCGTCCTCACACTCTTCTTCGACTACACCAACGGGTTCCACGACGCGGCGAACGCGATCGCGAGCGCGGTGTCGACGCGGGCGCTGACCCTGCGCGCGGCGCTGCTGCTCGCGGCGGTGATGAACCTGGCGGGCGCGCTGCTGTCCACCGGCATCGCCGCGACGGTGGCCAAGGGCATCATCGACGTCCCGGCCGGCCCGGACGCGCTCACGGTCGTGTTCGCCGCGCTCGCGGGGGCGATCACCTGGAACCTGACCACCTGGTACTTCGGGCTCCCGTCGTCGTCCTCGCACTCGCTGATCGGCGGGATGGTCGGTGCGGCGCTGGCCGCCGCGAGCACCGTGCACTGGGCCGGGATCGGCGAGAAGGTGCTGATCCCGATGGTCGCGTCCCCGCTGCTCGGGCTGGGTCTGGGCTACTTCGCGATGGTCGCGGCGCTGTGGCTGCTGCGCCGCGCCAACCCGCACCGCAGCGGCCGGGTGTTCCGCCGGTTCCAGATCCTCTCGGCGTCGGCCCTCGCTCTCGGCCACGGTCTGCAGGACGCGCAGAAGGGCATGGGCGTGATCGTCCTGGCGTTGGTGGCGGCGGGGGAGCAGAAGACGTTCGACGTGCCGCTGTGGGCGACGCTGCTGTGCGCGGCGGCCCTTTCGCTGGGCACCTACTCGGGCGGTCTCCGGATCATGCGGACCCTGGGCCGGCGGGTGTTCCCCCTGGACCCGCCGCACGGCTTCGTCGCGGAGTCGGTGGCTTCGTCGGTGCTGTACGTCACGGCGTTCGCGGTCAAGGCCCCGATCTCGACGACCCACGTGATCACGGCGGCGATCATGGGCGTCGGCGCGACGCGGCGGCTCTCGGCGGTGCGGTGGGGGATCGCCCGCGACATCGTGCTGGGCTGGGTCCTGACCTTCCCGGCCGCGGCGGCGGTCGCGGCAGCCGTGTACCTGGTGGCCGACGCGCTCACCTGACCCGCGTTTGCCCGGACCGCGTGCGGGAAACCGGGGCCCGGGAGCCATCCGGGACCCGCACGCGGAAAGGGAGAGCCATGAAGGCAGTGACCTGGCACGGCAAGCGCGACGTCCGCGTCGAGGAGGTACCGGACCCCAAGATCGAGGAGTCCACCGACGCCGTCATCCGCGTCACCTCGACCGGGATCTGCGGCTCCGACCTGCACCTGTACGAGGTGCTGGGCGCGTTCATGACCGAAGGCGACATCCTCGGCCACGAGCCGATGGGCGTCGTCGAGGAGGTCGGGGACGCCGTGACCGGCATCAAGCCCGGCGACCGCGTCGTGATCCCCTTCACCATCTCCTGCGGCCACTGCTGGATGTGCGAGCGCGGCCTGCAGTCGCAGTGCGAAACCACCCAGGTCAAGGACCAGGGCAAGGGCGCCGCGCTGCTCGGCTACACCAGGCTCTACGGCCAGGTCCCCGGCGGGCAGGCCGAGTACCTGCGCGTCCCGCAGGCGCAGTACGGCCCGATCAAGGTCCCGGACGGCCCGCCGGACGAGCGGTTCGTCTACCTCTCCGACGTCGTGCCCACCGCCTGGCAGGCCGTCGAGTACGCGAACGTCCCCCGCGACGGCACGGTCGTCGTCTTCGGGCTCGGGCCGATCGGGCAGATGAGCTGCCGCATCGCGCGGCACCGCGGCGCCGGCCAGGTCATCGGCGTCGACCTCGTGCCCGAGCGGCTCGGCCGGGCCCGCGAGCACGGCGTCACCGCGATCGACACCCGCGACCACAAGGACATCGGCGACGCCATCCGCCAGCTGACGAACGGCCGTGGCGCGGACTCGGTCATCGACGCCGTCGGCATGGAGGCCCACGGCGCTCCGGTCGGCAAGCTCGCGCACAACCTCGTCAACCTGCTCCCGCAGCAGCTCGGCGCCAAGATCACCGAGAAGGCCGGCATCGACCGCCTGAGTGTGCTGTACGCGGCCATCGACAGCGTCCGCCGCGGCGGCACGATCTCGCTGTCCGGTGTCTACGGCGGCATGGTCGACCCGATGCCGATGATGGAGCTGTTCGACAAGCAGATCCAGCTGCGGATGGGCCAGGCCAACGTCCGGCACTGGCTCGACGACATCATGCCGGTGCTGACCGCCGACGGCGACCCGCTCGGCGTCGAAGGCTTCGCCACCCACAAGCTGCCCCTGTCCGAAGCGCCGCGCGCGTACGAGATCTTCCAGAAGAAGCTCGACGGCGCCCAGAAGATCCTGCTCCAGCCCACCGTCCAGTAGCCCCCGGGAGGAACCTGCCGTTGCGAGCCGTCACCTCGCTGCCGTACGCCATCACCGAGACCGATCACGTCCGGATCCCGGTGTCCGACGGAACCGTGCTGTCCGCCCGAATCTGGCGGCCGGTCGCGTCGGACACCGAGCCGGTGCCGGCGATCCTCGAGTACATCCCCTACCGCAAGCGGGATCTCACCGCGCCCCGCGACTCGATCCACCACCCCTACCTCGCCGGGCACGGGTACGCCTGCGTTCGTGTGGACATCCGCGGCACCGGCGAGTCCGAGGGGGTCCTGGCCGACGAGTACCTCGAACGCGAGCAGCTCGACGCCGAGGAAGTCCTGGAGTGGATCGCCGCGCAGCCGTGGTGCACCGGCGACACCGGGATGATGGGGATCTCGTGGGGCGCGTTCGCCGCGCTGCAGGTGGCCGCGCGGAAGCCGCCGAGCCTGCGGGCGATCGTGATCTCGTCGTTCACCGACGACCGGTTCGCCGACGACCTGCACTACATGGGCGGCTGCCTGCTGTCGGACAACGTCGCCGAGTCCGGCACCATGTTCGCCTACGCCACGCTGCCCCCGGACCCGGCCGTCGTCGGCGGGCGGTGGCGCGAGATGTGGCGCGAACGGCTGGACAACTGCAGCCTGTGGATCGAGAACTGGCTGGCCCACCAGCGCCGTGACGACTACTGGCGGCACGCGTCGGTCTGCGGGAACTACAGCGACGTCCAGGTCCCGGTGCTCGCCTCGAGCGGCTGGGCCGACGGCTACTCCAACGCCGTGATCCGGCTGCTCGCCCACCTCGACGTCCCGCGGCGCGGCCTGATCGGGCCGTGGTCGCACAAGTACCCGCACCTCGGCGAGCCGGGCCCGGCCATCGGCTACCTCCAGGAAGTCGTGACGTGGTGGGACCACTGGCTCCGCGGCGAGGAGAACGAGGCCATGGACGGGCCGATGCTGCGGACGTGGATGCAGGAGAGCGTCCCGCCGTCGACGTCGTACGAGGACCGGCCCGGCCGGTGGGTCGGGGAGTCCACTTGGCCGTCGCCGCATGTGCGCCTCACCGAGCTGCCACTGGCCCCGCACCGGCTCGCGCGCCCGGGCGAAGTCGTCGAGGACCACGCATTGGTGGTGTCGTCGCCGCTGTCGGTGGGGCAGTTCGCCGGCAAGTGGGCGTCCTACAGCGCGCCGCCCGACCTGCCCTACGACCAGCGCGAGGAGGACGGCGGGTCGCTCGTCTTCGACACCGACGTGCTCACCGAACGCTGCGAAGTCCTCGGCTCGCCGAAGGTGCGGCTGGAGGTCTCGGCCGATCAGCCGGTCGCGATGGTCGCGGCGCGGCTGTCCGACGTCGCGCCGGACGGGCGCGCCACGCGCGTCACCTACGGCCTGCTCAACCTGACCCACCGCGACGGCCACGACGAGCCCGCGCCGATGGAACCCGGCGAGCGCTGCGCGGTCGAGATCGAGCTGAACGCCGTCGCGCAGGCTTTCCCGGCGGGACACCGGATCCGGCTCTCACTGTCCACTTCGTACTGGCCGCTGGCCTGGCCGCCGCCGAAGCCGGTGCTGCTGTCCGTCCACACCGGACACAGCGCGCTGGAGCTGCCGGTGCGCCCGGCCGCCGAACCGGACGAGCTGCCGGCCCGGCCGTTCGGCGAACCCGAAGGCACCCCGCCGATCCCGGTGACCGCGCTGACGCCGGGGGAGCAGCGCTGGACCGTCTCGCGGGACCTCGTCGACTACCACTCCGCGCTGGACATCGTGAAGAACGCGGGCACCGTGCGCTTCGACGACCTCGACCTGGAGGTCACCCGCGACGTCCGGGAGCGCTACACCTGGGAGGCCGACGACTTCTGCTCGCCGGTCGCGGAGACCGCGTGGTCGGTCACGTTCGCCCGCGGCGAGTGGGTCGCGCGCAGCGAGACCCGCACCCGCGTGTCCTGCACGGACACCGAGTTCGTCATCGACGCCCAGCTCGACGGCTACGAGGGCGCCCGGCGGATCGTCTCCCGCAACTGGCACCGGACGATCCCGCGCGACCTGGTCTAGTTTCACCTCCGCGTGCCGGGGTACGCACCCGGAGTGCGCATCGTGATCACCGGGGCCACCGGTAACGTCGGGACGGCGCTGCTGGACGCCCTCGAACCCGGCCACGACGTCGTCGGCCTGGCCCGGCGGCTGCCCGACACGACGGCCGAGCCCTACCGGGCCGCGGGCTGGCGGGCGATGGACATCGGCGTGCCGGGCGCGGACCGCGAGCTGACCGACCTGTTCGAAGGCGCCGACGCCGTCGTCCACCTCGCCTGGGCCATCTCGCCGGTGCGCGGCGACCCGCCGATGTGGCGGACCAACGACCACGGCACCCGGCACGTCCTCTCGGCGGTCGCGGCGGCCGGCGTCCCGCACCTGGTCGTCGCGTCGTCCGTGGCCGCTTACGGGCCCGCGCCTCGCTGGGAGAAGGTGCCCGAAGCCCACCCGTGCACCGGGATCGCGCCCAGCGCGTACAGCCGGGGCAAGGCAGCGCTGGAGACCCTGCTCGACCGGTTCGGGGAGCGGCACCCGGAGGTCGGGGTGGCGCGGCTGCGGCCGTGCGCGATCCTGCACCGGCGCGCGGCCGGGGAGTTCTCGCGGTGGCTGCTCGACCCGGTGGTGCCCGCCCGGCTCGTCGGCGGCCGCGGGCTGCCGGTTCCGCTGTGGACGGACCTGCGCGCGCAGATCGTCCACACCTCCGACGTCGCCGCCGCGATCCGGCTGATCCTCGACGCCCGCTTCACCGGCCCGGTCAACCTCGCCGCGCCCGAGGTGCTCGACGCCGATGCGCTGGCCGCGGTCCTCGGCGGCGTCCGCGTGCCGGTGCCGAAGCCGTTGGCGCAGGTCGCGGCACGGGCCGCGTGGTGGACCGGTGCACTGCCGCTGCACCCGGGCTGGCTCGAGCTCGCCGACCGGGCGGCGCTCGCCGACACCACCCTGGCGGAGACCGCGCTGGGCTGGCAACCTCGGTACGACGCACCGTCCGCGCTCGCCGAACTGGTCGCCGGGCTCCGGTCGGGCGCGGGGGCGGCGAGTGCACCCCTGGCTCCGCCGCGCCGCGACGGGGCACTGGCCCGGCTCCGCTCCCTCACCCGGGCCGGACCGAGCCACCAGTCGCAGTCCTGAACTCCGGGAGGCCGCCAGTGAGTACCGAAGCCGTCGACGCCGTCGTGATCGGCGCCGGGCACAACGGCCTGGTGGCGGCGAACGTCCTCGCGGACGCGGGCTGGTCGGTGCTCGTGCTGGAGGCCACGGAGCACCCGGGCGGCGCGGTCCGGACCGCCGAGGTCACCGAGCCCGGCTTCCGCAACGACCTGTTCAGCGCCTTCTACCCGCTGACGGCGGTGTCCCCGGCGATCCGGAGCCTGCGGCTGGAGGAGCACGGCCTGCGCTGGCGGCACGCGCCCGACGTCCTGGCGCACGTGCTGCCCGACGACCGGAGTGTGGTGCTGTCACGGGACATCGACCGCACGGCAGCGTCGGTCGAGGAGTTCGCGCCCGGCGACGGCGACGCGTGGCGCCGGCTGTTCGAGGAGTGGCGCGAAATCCGCGAACCCTTGCTGAACGCGTTGTTCACGCCGTTCCCCCCGGTCCGCTCGGGGCTGAAGCTGCTGCGCCGCACCGGCACGGCCGACGCGTTGCGCTTGGCGCGCATGCTGACGCTGCCCGCGCGCCGGTTCGGCGACGAGCTGTTCGCCGGGGAAGGCGCCCGGCTGCTGGTGGCGGGGAACTCCGCGCACAGCGACCTTTCCGTGGACAACGCGGGCAGCGCCGTCTTCGGCTGGCTGCTCGCGATGATCGGGCAGGACGAGGGTTTCCCGGTGCCCGAAGGCGGTGCGGGCGAGCTGATCTCGGCTTTGGTGCGCCGGCTGGAGTCCCGCGGCGGAAGAGTCCAGTGTGGACGTCCGGTCCGGGAGATCCTCATCGGCGACGGCCGCGCGCTGGGCGTGCGCGACAGTTCCGGCTCTCCGGTCCGGGCCCGCAAGGCGGTGCTCGCCGACGTTCCCGCGCCGATCTTGTACCGCAAGCTGGTGGGGGAGGAGTGGCTGCCCGCGCGGCTGGTCGAGGACCTGGGCAAGTTCGAATGGGACAGCGCGACGGTGAAGGTGGACTGGGCGCTGTCCGGCCCGATCCCGTGGACGGCTCCGGGCGCGCGCGGCGCGGGGACGGTCCACCTCGGAACGGACCTCGACGGGCTGTCCGCGTTCGGTAGCGAACTTGCCCGCGGCCGGACCCCACGCCGGCCGTTCCTGCTGCTCGGCCAGATGACCACGACCGACCCGACGCGCTCGCCCGCGGGCACGGAGGCGGCGTGGGCGTACACGCACGTGCCGCGCGGCACGATGGAGAACCGCGCGGCCCTGGAGCGGCGGGCCAAGCGCATCGAGGAGACGGTCGAGGCGAACGCGCCGGGGTTCACCGGCCTGATCAAGGCCCGGTACGTGCAGGGGCCGGCCGAGCTGGCGGACCACAACCCCGGCCTGGTGGGCGGCGCGATCAACGCGGGGACCACGGCGATCCACCAGCAGCTGTTCTTCCGCCCGGTCCCGGGGACGGGACGCGCGGACACGCCGGTGGACCGGCTGTTCCTGGCGGGAGCATCGGCCCATCCAGGCGGCGCGGTACACGGCGGCCCGGGAGCGAACGCGGCCCGGGCAGCGCTGGCCCGGGCCGGTCGCCTCGGCGGCGGGTACGCGGCGGTGATCCGAGCGGCCCACCGCGCGATCTACGGCTGACCCGGCGGTCCGCTTTGCGTATTACGGGCGTGGGTGGCCGGTCTTCGTCCGCGAGTGCTTACCGGTCGCCAAGTCGGCCAGCCGGGCCAAGGACTCCGTGTTCCGCGGCTTCAGCAGCAACGACTGCAGCACCGCCGGAAGGACCTTCGCGGGCCCGCGGACGACGTGCTCGGTCATCCGGACCAGCGTCCCTCCGCCGTGCGGGACGAGCGTGATCCCGACCGCCGCCGCTCCGACGGGCCACGCCCGGGCCTCCAGGGACAGGGAAAGGCCCGGCTGGACCGCTGTCACGACCGTCTCGTCCTGGATGTGCACCGGCCACGGGCCCACGCTGTGGTGGATCCGCGAGCCGACTCCCGGCCAGTCCTGGTCGACGTCGCGGATGTGCGAGCTGCCGACCACCCAGCCGGCGTAGAGCCAGCCGTCGGCGAGGACGTCGAACACGGCGTCGGGTGGTACGTCGATCACTCGGCTGACCTCGGTCACGGCTTCCTCCTGGTCTTCGTGGGCGGGGGAGGAGTACCCCGTCGCGGACGGGGTATGCCCGCCGCGGAGAAGCGGAGGTTCGACGGTGGCGAGACGACGGAAAGAACCCGAAAGCCCGGGCGAACTGTCCAAAGGGACCTGGGGCGGGGTGCTCAAACGGACCTTCAAGCAGTTCAACCGGGACAACCTGACCGACTGGGCGGCGGCGCTCACGTACTACGCCGTGCTGTCGCTGTTCCCGGGCATCATCGTGCTCACGGCGATCCTCGGTCTGCTGGGGCCGAACGCGATCCAGACGGTGATCGACACCATCAACCAGGTCGTTCCGGGGCAGGGTAAGGACATCCTCGTCGGGGCGATCAAGGAGCTGGCGGGCTCGCGCGGCCTGGCCGGGCCGCTGGCGATCATCGGCCTGCTCGGCGCGCTGTGGTCGGCGTCCGGCTACGTCGGCGCGTTCATGCGCGCGTCGAACTCGATCTACGGCATGCCCGAAGGACGCCCGATCTGGAAGACGATCCCGCTGCGGATCGCGCTGACGGTCGGCATCGTCGTGCTGCTGGCGGCGTGCGCGCTGGGCGTCGTCGCGACCGGTTCGGTCGCCCGGCGGATCGGTGACCTGATCGGGCTCGGCTCGACCGGTGTCCTGGTGTGGGAGATCGCGAAGTGGCCGGTGATCGCGGTGCTCGTCAGCCTCGCGTTCGCGTTGCTGTACTGGGTCGGGCCGAACGTGCGGCAGCCGGGGTTCAAGTGGCTGACGCCGGGCGGGCTGGTGGCCGTGGTGCTGTGGGTGCTGGCGTCCGCGGGCTTCGCGTTGTACGTCGCGAACTTCGGTTCGTACAACAAGACCTACGGTTCGCTGGCCGGGGTGATCGTGTTCCTTGTATGGTTGTGGATCTCGAACCTCGCGGTGCTGCTGGGGGCGGAGCTGGACGCCGAGCTGGCCCGCGGGCGCACGATCGAGGCGGGGCGCGGGGAGGATCAGGAGGAGCCGTTCCTGCCGCCGCGCGACACGAAGGCGATGGACGCCGACGAAGCCACGGCCGTGGCGAAGGAAACCGAACGGAGCTGAGCGGGATGGCCTGCCGGATCACCGAGCTCGTGCTGGACTGCCGGGACCCCGACCGGCTCGCGGAGTTCTGGTGTGCGGTGCTCGGCTACGAGATCATCGGCCACGAGCCCGACGGCCTCGAGCTGGGCCCGGCCGGCGGCCGGTTCGGCGCCGGACCGCCGACGCTGATCTTGGCTCAGACGGAGCACCCCCGCCGCGGAAAGCTGCCGTTGCACCTGGACGTGAGCCCGGCGGGCGGCGACCAGGAGACGGAGCTGGCCCGGTTGCTGGCCCTGGGCGCGCGCCCGGCCGACGTCGGTCAGGACGGCAGCGAGTCCTGGGAGGTGCTGCAGGACCCGGAGGGGAACGAGTTCTGCCTGCTGCGCAAGGACGTCGGGGCGGCCTGACAAGAGGCCATGAAAGACTCTTTCACGGCGTCGGACGCGGTGAACGACTCTTTCATGACGTTCGGGAGGTTGCGCGGCTGACGTGCGTCCGGTTCGGTGCGGCGATCTGCGGTGCGGTGAACGACTCTTTCATTACGCCGGGCGCGGTGAACGACTCTTTCATGACGTTCCGGAGGTCGCGCGCCCGACGTGCGCCCGGCTCAGTGCGGCGATCCGCGGTGCGGTGAACGACTCTTTCATCGCGCCGGACGCGGTGAACGACCCTTTCATGACCTACCCACGCGCGCCCGCAGGCAGCGGTCAGCGCTCGTCGGGCGCCGCTGCGCAGCGGCGCCACTGCACCTGGTCGCCGGCTCGGTCCGCGTGCCACACGGGCGTCTCCTCGGACTCCCACGTCGGCAGCAGCCGTCCGGTCACCACGCGACCACGGGCGACCCGGCCGAACAGCTCCACCCCGTCGGCCCGGCGCGCCGCCGGGATCCATGCCGGGAACCTCGTTCCCGGCAGCTTGCGCTCGATCCACTCCCGGGCCGAGCCTTCGCTCCCGTGGTCGGATTCGACGATGCTCGACACCGGGCCGTCGCCGCCGACCGTGAGGCCGATCGACGCGCGCCAGCGCACGGGGGGAGCGTCGGGATTCATTGGTCCCAGGCTCCCGGACGAGCGGGTCCGCGGGCCAGTACACGGACGGGTGGATCGGCGCTCACTCACCGTGTCTCCTGTCCCTCGTTGATCATGATCCATCCGATGGTTTCCCCGGCCGGGTGACTTTCAATCACGCACGGCTGAGCAACCTTGCGCACGCCTTCTCCAGCACCGCCCGCGCGTCGTCCCCGTCGACACGGGCCGCCCGCTTCAGCGCCGCCGAAATCGTGCGCTCGTCGCGGTACGCCTCGACCAGCCGGGGGTCCACATAGGACGACCGGCAGACCGCCGGGGTGTTGCCGAGCGCCCGCGAGACCTCCTTCATCACGCCCGCCTCCGCGCGCTTGCGGGCGGTCTCCGACGAGGGCGGGTCCGCCGCGGCGAACGCCGTCGCCGCCAGGACGGTGGCGTTCCACGTCCGCAAGTCCTTGGCGGTGCAGTCGTCGCCGGCCAGCTCCTTGAACCGCTCGTTGATGTCGGCCGCGTGCACCTCGTGCCAGGCCCGGCCGTCGCGGTGGACGAGCAGCCGGTCACTGTCCGACCGGCTGCGCAGCAGCGACTTCACCACCGACGCCAGTGCCTCGTCCCGGATCGCCACTTCGCGGTCGAGACCACCCTTGGCGACGTAGCAGAACCGGCACTCGTCCCCGCGGACCGCCGCGTGCTCCCGCAGCAGCGTCGCGACGCCGTGGGTGCCGTTCTCCTCCGCGTACTCCTCGCCGCCGGTGCGGAAGATCCCCCGGTCGAGCATCCGCAGGGCCGCCGCGAGGACCCGCTTCCGGGTGAGGCCGGACCCGGCGAGATCGGCCTCGACGGAGGCCCGCCACTCCGGGAGCCGGCGGGCCATCGCCAGCACGCGGTCGTGCTTCTCCTCGTCGCGGTCCCGGCGCCACTGCTCGTGGTAGAGGTACTGGCGCCGCCCCGCGTCGTCGGTCCCGACGGCCTGGACGTGCCCGTTCGGGTACGGGCAGATCCACACGTCCCGCCAGGCCGGCGGGATGACCAGGCCCTTGATCCGGTCGAGCGGCTCGGAGCCGGTGACCGGCTCGCCGTCGGTCGTCGAGTACGAGAAGCCGCGGCCGCGGCGGACCCGCCGGATGCCGGGGCCGCGCAGGTCACTGCGCCGGAGTCGGGTGCGTGCCACCCCGGCTGATACCCGCCCCGGCGGCCGGGAAACCCGGGATGCCCCGGTCGGGGCGGGGGCTCACGCCGGGCCGGGGTGCAGCGGGCGCACCGCCGGGCCCTGGACCACTTCGCCGTCGACGCCGAACCGCGAGCCGTGGCAGGGGCAGTCCCATGTCTTTTCCGCGTCGTTGAACGAGACCAGGCAGCCGAGGTGCGTGCAGTGCGCGCCGACCGTGTGCAGCTGCCCGGCTTCGTCGCGGTGCGCCGCGACGAGCTCACCGCCGACGCGGACGACCTCCGCGTCACCGGGCCGGAGGTCGTCGAGCTTGTCCGCGCGCCACAGCGCGGCGACGTGGTCGCCGATGAGGTACCGCGCGACCGTGAGGTTGTCCTCGGCCACGCCGAGCACCGAGCGGGCGTCGAAACGGTTGGGGTCGAACAGGTCCGCGGCCGGGTGCGGATCGCCGAGGATCCGCGCCGCGAGGACGTGACCGGCCGCGGTGCCGCCGGTCATGCCCCACTGGCCGAACCCGGTGGCCACCCAGAGGTTCTTCGTCCCCGGCAGGTACCGGCCGACATACGGCATCTTGTCCACTGTGGACATGTCGTGGGCGGACCAGCGGTGGGTCACGCGGTGCAGGCCCGCGTGCTCATCCGCCCAGTCCGCGAGCCGCCGGTACCGGCGCTCGACGTGCACGTGCGCGCCGACGCGGTAGTGCTCGCCGCCCGCGATCACCATCGGCGTGCCCGCTTCGGTGTAGCCGCGCACGGAGTGGTGCGTGTCGGCATCGAGGAACATCCCTTCCGGCGAGGCGTTCCCGGCCGCCGGGCCCGCCACGACGAGGTCCCGGACCGGTTCGAGCCGGGCGAAGTACAGGCCGCGGTCGAGCACGGGGTAATGGGTCGCGACGACGACCTCGCTCGCCACGACGTCGCCGCGCGAGGTGCGGACGGTGTGCCCGTTCAGCGCGGTCGCGCGGGCGTTCTCGACGACCGTGCCGCCCGCGCGCTCGATCCCGGCGGCCAGCCCGAGCAGCCACCGGCGCGGGTGGAAGTGCGCCTGCCCGGTGGTCCGGACGGCGCCGAGCGCGGGGACGTCGAGCGCGACGTCGTCGACGAACGACGCGGCCAGGCCCGCCGCGGCCGCGGCGTCCGCTTCCCGTTTCAGCGTGTCGACGGTGTTCTCGCGGGTCGTGTAGACGTAGCTGTCCGCGCGGGTGAACCCGCAGTCGATCCCGGACTCGGCCGCCGTGGCGGCGACCCACTCGAGGGCGGCCGCCTGCGACCCGGCGTAGGTCCTGGCCGCGTCGGCGCCGTGCCGGGACGTCAGCTCCGCGTACTTCACGCCGTGCTGGGCACTGACTTTCGCCGTCGTGTGGCCGGACACGCCGGCGGCGACCCGTTCGGCTTCCAGCACGACGACCGAGCGGCCGCCGCGGGCGAGCAGCAGCGCCGTGGTGAGCCCGGCGATGCCCGCACCGAGCACCGCGACGTCGGCCTCCGCGGGCATCGGCACCCCGGTGCGGTCCGGCGCCGGAGCGGTGTCGACCCAGAGGGAAAGCGGTTCGGGCAGTGCGGTCATGCGCGCGGGATGCCCGCTCGCGGTGCGCCGAAACTCGGCCGTACGGACCGTTTTGGGCCGAAGCGGCCGGGTAGGTCTCCCGGCATGAGTGCCAACATCTTCGTAGTCGGCCTGGACGAGGAGAACCAGCGCGTTCTGGATCGCTTGCCCTGGGCCGGGACCTATCGGTTCCACGGCGTGCTGAGCCCGGAGGACCTGCAACACGGCGAGATCGACTTCGATGCGCTGCTGAAGACCGCGCAGCACCAGCTCGACGCGTTCGACGGCGACGTCGCCGCGATCGTCACCTACTGGGACTTCCCGGCGGCGACACTCGTGCCGATCCTGTGCGCCCGCTACGGCCTCCCCAGCCTGTCGCTGGAGGCGGTGCTGAAGTGCGAGCACAAGTACTGGAGCCGGCTCGAGCAGCGCGAGGTGATCGACGAGCTGCCGAACTTCGGCATCGTCGACCTCGACGACGAGCGGCCGAAGCCGCCCGAGGGCGTCGGTTTCCCGATGTGGCTCAAGCCGGTGAAGGCGTTCTCGTCCGAGCTCGCGTTCAAGGCCCGGGACGACGCCGAGTTCGCCGCCGCGGTCTCCGAGATCCGCGCCGGTGTCGGCAGAGTGGGGGAGGCGTTCGGCGCCGTGCTCGACCAGGTGCAGCTGCCGCCGGAGATCGCCCGGGTCGGCGGGGCGGCGTGCCTGGCCGAAGAAGCGCTGCACGGCGTCCAGGCGGCGGTGGAGGGATACGTCTACCACGGCGAAGTCGTCGTCTACGGCGCGCTCGACTCGGTCGACTACCCGGACAGCTCGTCGTTCCTGCGTCACCAGTACCCGTCGCAGCTGGGCGAGGAGCCCCTCCGGCGGATGCGGGAGGTGGCCGAGCGGGTGATGAAGCGGATCGGCTACGACAACGGCACTTTCAGCATCGAGTTCTTCTGCGACCCCGAGTCGGGCCAGGTCGCCCTGCTGGAGATCAACCCGCGGCACTCGCAGTCGCACGCCGAGCTGTTCGAGTTCGTCGACGGGGTGCCCAACCACGAGATCATGGTGCGGCTGGGGCTGGGCCAGGACCCCGGGCGCCGGCCCCGCGATGGCAAGTACCAGATCGCCGGGAAGTGGTACCTGCGCCGCTTCGAAGACGCGGTCGTGACGCGCGTGCCGACCCGGGAAGAGGTGGCGGCGATCCAGGACCGCATCGACGGCACGCAGATCGCGATCGTGCCCGAGGTGGGGCAACGGCTTTCCGAACTACCGGAGCAGGACAGCTACAGCTTCGAGCTGGCGCAGCTGTTCGTGGCGGCGCACACCGAGCCCGAGATGGCGCGGAAGTACCAGGAGTGCGTGGCCGCGCTGCCGTTCGAGTTCGGGGCGTGACCACCGCGTTTCGTCCTGCCACCGCCGGGCTACCCGCCGGGGAACCCGGGGACTACCGTGGTGGTGGCAGGAGGTGGTGGCCGTGCCCGCAGGCCGGCGGGAGGTCGTGGTCGTCGGCGCGTCCGCCGGCGGCGTCGAAGCCCTGCGCACCGTGGCACGCTCGCTGCCCGCGGACTTCCCCGCGGCGGTCCTGGTCGTCATGCACCTCTCCCCGGGAGCCCGCAGCGCGCTCCCGCTGATCCTCGACCGCGCCGGGCCCTTGCCGGCGTACGCCGCCGAGCACGGGGCACCGCTGCGCCCCGGCGTCATCCACGTCGCGCCGCCGGACCACCACCTGCTCATCGACGACGGCTCGCTGGTGCTGACCCGCGGGCCGACGGAGAACGGGCACCGGCCGGCGATCAACGTGACCTTCCGTTCGGCCGCGGTGACGGCGGGGCCCAAGGCGATCGGCGTCATCCTGTCCGGCACGCTCGACGACGGATCGGTGGGTCTCCGCTCGATCGTCGACCGCGGCGGGCTGGCGGTGGTGCAGGACCCGGCGGACGCCCTGTACGCGAGCATGCCGGAGAACGCGCTGGCCCTGGTGAACCCCGAGTGCGTCCTCCCGGCGGCCGAAATCGGCCCGGCGCTGGACAAGCTCGTCCGGCGGCGTGCGGAAGACGCCGATGCCCCGCAGCCGTCGGCCGCCTTGCTGCTCGAGGACCGGATCGCCCGGGACGGCGTACGGCTGGGGGCCGTGGTGCCCGGCCCGGACCTGCCGCCCTCCGGGTACACCTGCCCGGACTGCCGGGGGGCGCTGATGGAGGTCGGCTCGGCCGGTCGGTACCGCTGCCGGATCGGGCACGCGTGGTCCGTCGAAGCCCTGCTCGGCGCCCACGACACGGAGTTCGAGCGAGCCCTGTGGACGGCGTTGCGCTCGCTCGACGAGAAGACCGCGCTGGCGCGGCGCCTGCGGCAGGACTCGGAGCGCCGCAACCACGGCATGCTCGCGAACCGGTACGCCACCACCGCGCGGGAGTGCGCCGAGGCCGCCGAGACCCTGCGCAAGTTCTTGTTCTCCCTCGCGGCGGAACAGGAGCCGGAGTCGCAGGCCCCGCTGTGAAGCCGGGACAGGTGCAGGTGGTGCCGCAGTACCGTGGCGGGGCGACGGTCGCGCTCGTCACCGGTGTCCTCGACCTGGAGTCCTACCCCGACCTTCGCGACGGGCTGCTCAAGCTCGCCACGGAGGCACCCGACGGGCTGATCGCGGACATCGGCGGGCTGGACATCGACGACGCGACGCACCTGACCGTGTTCACGCTGATCGCCTTGCGGATCGGTGACTGGCCGGGCATCCCCTTCACCGTGGTCACCGGCCGTCCCGAGCACCGGATGATGTTCGCCGAGCGGGCCGTCGACCGGTTCGTGCCGGTGCACGACGACCACGAAACGGCCGAGAACCTGCAGTCCCGGTCCCCGCGCCGCCGGGCCGCGCAGCTGCTCGCCCGGTCGGCGAACTCGTCCGCCCTCGCCCGCGACTTCGTCCGGCGGGTGTGCGCGGAGTGGGACTTGCCGGCCTTCACCGACGACGCTCTCCTGGTCGCGACGGAGCTCGTCGAGAACGCCATCCGGCACACCGAGTCGGCTCCACGGCTGCGGCTGGAGCTGAGCCGCGGCGTGCTGAGCGTCGCGGTCAGTGACGACAGCCCCCGGCAGGCGGTCGTGCGGGAGCGGCTCGACGTGCTCGAACCGGGGCTCGGCCTGCGCATGATCGCCCAGGTGGCGAAGGTGTGGGGCTGCAGCCGCTCGTGGTCGGGTGGCAAGACCGTCTGGGCCGTGCTCACCACGCGTGCCGCCCCTTCCGGCGGCCGCGGCGGCCGGTAGCGTGTCGGACCGTGACCGAGCCCAAGGACCCCAACGGTGAAT
The DNA here is from genome assembly GCF_040650695.1 of Amycolatopsis sp. NPDC048633. NCBI lineage: Bacteria > Bacillati > Actinomycetota > Actinomycetes > Pseudonocardiales > Pseudonocardiaceae > Amycolatopsis > Amycolatopsis sp. NPDC048633. Next base: position 136,502 of record NZ_JBEZHS010000008.1, on the reverse strand, counting down.
TCGAGTCGGTGCTGGCCTACTTGAAGGAGTCGCGGGGCTTCGACTTCACCGGCTACAAGCGCAGCAGCCTGGTGCGGCGCGTCCGCCGGCGGATGACCCAGATCGGCATCGACAGCTACCCGGAGTACATCGACCAGCTCCAGGTGAACGCCGAAGAGTTCGTCGCGCTCTTCAACACGATCCTGATCAACGTCACCGGGTTCTTCCGCGACCCGGAGGCGTGGGACTACCTGCGTGAGCACGTGGTGCCGAGCCTGCTGGCCGAGCGCAGCCCGGAAGAACCGGTCCGGGTCTGGAGCGCCGGCTGCGCGGGCGGCCAGGAGGCCTACAGCCTCGCCATGCTCTTCGCCGACGCCATCGGCATCGACGCGTTCCGCAAGCGGGTCAAGATCTACGCCACGGACGTCGACGAGGAGGCGCTGGTCCAGGCTCGGCAAGCGGCCTACACCCCCGCCGAAATCGAAGGCCTCAGCGAAGGTCAGCTCGAGCAGTACTTCGAGCTGCAGGCCGGCCGGTACTGCTTCCGCAAGGACCTGCGGCGCTCGGTGATCTTCGGTCGCAACGACCTGGTACAGGACGCGCCGATCTCGCGCATCGACCTGCTGGTCTGCCGCAACACGCTGATGTACTTCAACGCCGAGACCCAGACCAAGATCCTCGAACGCTTCCACTTCGCGCTGGCGCTGCGGGGCATGCTCTTCCTCGGCAAGGCCGAGATGCTGCTGTCGCACACCCGGATCTTCGAACCCCTCGACCTGAAGCGCCGGGTGTTCCGCAAGGCCGACAACGCACCCACCGGCTACCACCACTTCGTGTCGCCGGGCTTTTCGCAGCGCGCGGCCCACGAGATCACCGGGCTGGACGAGCTGCGTGAACAGGCCGTCTCGGCGAGCCCGGTGGCGCAGATCGTGGTGACCGAGGACGAGATCACCGCGCTCGTCAACGCGCAGGCGGAGGTCGCGTTCGGACTGTCCGAGCGCGACATCGGCCGTCCGCTGCGCGACCTCGACATCTCGTACCGCCCGGTGGCGCTGCGCACCTACGTCGAGCAGGCCCGGCTGGAGCGGCGGTCGCTGCGGATCAAGGACGTCGAGTGGCGCCGGTCCGGCGAGGCCGTGTGGTACGAGGTGCACGTCAACCCGCTGGTGGGCAAGGAGAACAAGCTGCTCGGCGTGTCGGTGGTGTTCCACGACGTCAGCTGGGGGCGGCAGCTGCTCACCGAGCTCGAGCACACGAACCGCCAGCTCGAGACGGCGTACGAGGAACTGCAGTCGACGAACGAGGAGCTCGAGACCACCAACGAGGAGCTCCAGTCCACTGTGGAAGAGCTGGAGACGACGAACGAGGAGCTCCAGTCCGCCAACGAGGAACTGGAGACGATGAACGAGGAGCTCCATTCCACCAACGACGAGCTGCAGACGATCAACGACGCGCTGCGCGAGCGCAGCCTCGACCTCGACGAGGTCAACGAGTTCCTCGAGTCGGTGCTGACGTCGGTCCGGTCCGGCATCGTGGTGGTCGACCGGGAGATGCGGGTCAAGGCCTGGAACCGCGGCGCCGAGGAGCTGTGGGGCGTCCGCCGGGAGGAGGCCGAGGGACGGCACCTGCTCAACCTCGACATCGGGCTGCCGCTCACCGAGCTGCGCCCGGCGGTCCGCGACGCGCTGGCGGACGCGGAGTTCCACACCGAGATCGTGCTGGACGCGATCAACCGGCGCGGCCGGGCCACCGTGGTCCACCTGTGGTGCAGCGCGCTGCGCGGCGCGAACGGGGAGAGCCAGGGCGCTTTGCTGATGATGGAGGAGACCCCCGCGGCGACGTGACCGGCGGGTACGCGTCAGCCGGACTGCGGGTCGCTGTCGTCGTGCGGGTCGCCGCTCGACGTGCCCTGCTCGCCGCGGAGCGTTTCGCGCTCGGTTTCCGGGGTGTCCTCGTGCGGGTCGTCGCCGCGGGGGCCGTCCGCCGGGTTCCTGGTGCGGTCCTGGGAGGTCATTTCCGTGCCTTCCGCCGGGGTCCTTTCCGGGCCGGATACCCCGCCGAGGCCGGTTCAACCGGCGGCGTTTGCCCCGGTCCTCGCCGGGTAGCCCGGTGCCTACGCGGGCGTCCGCCGGCGAGGTGAAGGAGACCGAGATGACGACGCCCGTGGAACCTGCCCGGCCTGCACTGTCCGATGTGGATCGTGCCCGCGTGCCGAGCGCTGAGCGACCCCGTCGCGTGACCGTCGTCCCGGGCGGCCCGGTCCTCGTCGAGGGACCGGTGGAGCTGTGCACGCCGGACGGCGAAGTCGTGCGCTCCGACCGGTTCGTGGTCGCGGTGTGCGCGTGCCGCCGGAGCAAGCGGTTCCCCTTCTGCGACACGAGCCACCGCAAACGGGTGCGGACTCAGCCCGGCAACGGCTGACGCAGCGAAGACCGCCCGGCGCGCCAGCTGTCCAGCAGCCGCGCGGCGAACCGGCCCTCCAGGAACTCCGACGCCTGGATCCCGAACACGACGTCGGCGGCCAGCCCGGGCTCCTGCTCGAGCAGGTCGCCGAGCACGTCGTGGCGCATCACCTGTTCGTGGACCGCGTCCGCCTCGATGTGCTCAGTGAAGAAGAACCGGCACGCCTCGGGCGCGCCCAGCCGCCGCAGCGCCTGGTCCATCCGCGTCGCGGACGGGCCCGTGGTGATCTCGGTCGCCGCGAGGTGACCGCACAGCGCGCCCCGCAGCGACCGGTGCAGGCCGAACATCGACATCATGTTGACGACCGCGAACATCGGGCCCGGCACGTGGTCGGCCAGCTCCAGGTACCCGTCCGGGAGTCCCGCCGCGTGCAGCAGATCCGCGAAGAGGCGGGCGTGGGCCAGCTCCGCGCGGCCGCCGCCGAACTCGTCGAACTCCACCGCCACCAGCGCCGCCTTGGCCCGGCCGCGCAGCCGCGGGATCACCCACGCGTGCGGGTCGGCCTCCTTGTGGTGGTAGACCGAGCGGTGCGTGAAGTACTCCCGCAGGTGGTCCCAGCTCCCGTGGTCGCGCAGGAAGTGCGAGACCCCTTCGACGTCCAGCGGCTCGACGAGCAGCGCGTCGAGCGCGGCCGGGACGTCGTCGCCGCCCGGCACGTTTTCCCGCAGCGCGGCCAGGAAACGCGCTTCCAGCGCGCCGCGCAGGCGCAGCAGCTCGGGATCCCATTCCCAGTCGTCCGACACGCCGGGCAGGCCCTGGTAGTGCAGTTCGTAGCACAGGTGCAGGGCGAGCTGGAAGTCGTCGCCGAGCGGGTCGGCGTCCACCAGGCCCTCGAAACCGAGGTCGGCTCGCGGCCGTTCGCGGAGGAGGGTCCCGAGCACGGACTCCGAAAGCGGGCCACGCGAAGCCGGCAGCGTCGCGGTGGCGGTGAAGGTCGTCATGGCCGGGGGCTACCCGGTGCGCCGCGTTCCAAGCCCGGCGGGCACGGTCCGCGCAGTGAGCCGGCGCACGGCTTCCGCCGTCCCGCGCCCGGCCACCGCGCGCTGCTGCGCCGAACCGGTCCCGTCCGCGCGCAGCGCCGCCACGAGCGCCTGGACCTCGGCCAGGTCGCCGCTCTCCTCGAGGGCGGTCCGGACGTGCTGCAGCAGGGCTTCGACCAGCGTCCACGCGGGCCGGGGCGTCTCGTCGAGGGCGTCGACGAGCGGGCCGCTCAGTCCGTGCCGCGCCGCGGTCCACACCGCTACCGCGGCGACCTGAGCGGACAGCGGCGCGGCTTCCCGCCCGTGGGAAAGGTCGTCCAGCGCCCGCCGCACCAGTGCCCGGCTCAGGAGGGCCTGCAGCACGGCGTGGTCGACGGTCAGCGCGGTGTCGGCGACGCGGAGCTCGACCGTCGGGAACCGGCCGGACGGGCGGGCGAGCCAGAACGTCTGGTCCCGGTCGACGAGAGCACCGCAGTCGACCAGCGTGCCGACCACCCGGCGGTGTTCGGCGTGGTCCCGCAGGTGCGGTGCGATGCCGAAACCGGGGAAGCGGGACTGCAGCACCACCCGCCAGCTGTGGTATCCGGTGTCGCGGCCGTGGTCGAACGGCGCGTTGACCGACAGGGCGAGCAGCGTCGGCAGCCAGCGGCCGAGGTGGTTGACGACCGCGACCGCGGTGTCGGGGTCGGCGACCCCGACGTGGACGTGGCAGCCGCAGGCCTCGTAGTCGGCGACCACCGCGCCGTAGGCGGCGTCGATGTCGGCGTACCGGCCGGTGGCCGCGGACGGCGGCGTGGCCGGGCCCGGCCCGAGCGGCGTGCCCGTGGCCAGCAGCGCGCAGTCCTCGGCCGCGGCGGCCCCGGCCAGCACCCGGCGGGCCGCCGTCAGCTGGTCGCGGAGCTCGCCGGCGGTGGTGCAGACGCCGCTGGCGGCTTCGATCTGGGTGAGTCGCAGTTCGCGGTGCACGCGGACGCCGTCCGGCAGCGGCCCGTGGTGGTGGTACCGCGCCAGCACCGCCTCCGCGCTCGGCGACGCGTGTCCGGTGCGCGGGTTCACCAGCAGGAACTCCTCTTCGACGCCCATCGTGGGCGGGCCGTCGGACATGGGGTGGGCTCCTTCCGCGCGGGCGCTCGCGCGGGTTACCCGTTCCGCCGCCGGAAACGCGCGTGGACCCGGGGCTTGTTTGGCCAGGAACGAGGCAGGGGTACCTCGGACCCATGACGATCTTCGAACGTGCGCGTCCGGCCGGAGTCGATCCGCCGCGGACGCGCCGGGTTCCTCCGCCTCGCGCCCCGGCCGAGGGCGACCTGCGGAGCCAGACCCGGTCGAAGACCGCCGACGTGATCGTCGTCGAGGTCGGCGGGGAGATCGACGCGTGCACCGCGCCCCGGCTGGAGGCCGCGCTGGCCGAGCACGTGCGTGCCGGCCCCGGCGTCCTGCGGGTCGACCTCGGCGAGGTCGGGTTCCTCGGCGCCGCGGGCCTCCAGGTCCTCGCGCGGGCGCAGCGGGACGCGGAAGCCGCGGGCGTCCACCTCGTCGTCGACCCGGGGCGCTCCCACGCCGCCGTGCGCGCGCTCCAGCTCCTCGACCGGGTCGAAGCGCCCCGGCTCTAGTCCTTGCCGGTCAGCAGGTCGACGACGTCTTCGCCGCGCTGACGGTTCGCGAACGTGCGCCGCTGCCGGTCGGCGCCGCCGCCCTCCACCGCCAGCCGCGCGGTGCCTTCCCGCGCGAACTCCAGGTCTCCCGCCGCTTCCAACGCCGGTGCGGTCAGCGTGATCAGGTCTTCGAGCACCGCCTTCACCGGCTCCAGGTCCCCGGTCCCGGGGTTCGGGCAGCAGCCGGTCACCCCTTCCCTGGACGCTCGCCAGAGCCGGCCGCGCAGCACCTCGTTCGACAGCTCCGGTGACCGCGCGCCGTCGGCCAGGGCGGTCGCGACGAGACCGCGGGCCAGCACCCCCAGCAGCACCGCCTCCACCGGTGTCGCGGCGACGTCGGCGATGCGGAACTCCAGTGTCGGCTGCTTCTCCGACAGCCGGACGTCCCAGTAGATCATCCCGCGGTCCAGGATCGCGCCCGAGCGCAGCCAGCCGTCGACGATGCTCTCGTACTCGTCGAGCGAGGAGAACCGCGGCGGCGGCCCGGCCGAGGGCCACCGGCTCCACTGGTGGTAGCGCCAGCTGGCGTAGCCGGTGTCGTAGCCGTCGCTGACGGCCGAGTTCGCGGTGATCGTGAGCAGCGCGGGCAGCCACGGCCGGACGCTGTTGAGGACCCGGATCCCGCTTTCCTTGTCGGGGATCGCGACGTGCACGTGGCAGCCGCAGGTGAGCGAAGTCCACGCGGTGGCGCCGAAGTGTTCGGCCATCCGCTGGTAGCGCGGGTTCGGCGTGATGCGCGGCGGGTCCACTTGGGACACCGGGGGCGCGCCGGCCGGCAGCAGCCGGTAGCCGCGGGCGCGGGCCGCCCGGGACAGGTCGTTGCGCAACCCGCTCAGCTGGCGCAACGCTTCGTCGTGGGTACGGCAGACGTCGGTGGCCGCTTCGGCCTGCGACAGGTTCAGCTCGTGTTGCAGCTCGCCCTCGCTGCCGTCGGCCGCTTCCGCGGCGTCGACGACGTCGTCGCCGGCCTGCGAGAGGTGACCAAGCGGGTCGACGACGAAGAACTCCTCTTCGACGCCGAACGTCAGCACGTCTGGGTTCACCGGTGCTCCTGGGGATCGGGGGAGCCGGTCGGATACCCCGAAAGGGTGGTGCGCAAACGGCGTTTTCCCCGGTGACGAGCGGGTAACCGGGCGGCTATGAACCCGAGCACCGCCGCTTCTCCGTCGCTGCTGGCCGCCGACGCCGGGGCCACCGTGCGCAGGCTGTCCCGGTGCGTGGACGAGGGCGGACTCGACTCACCCGCCGAGATGTACCGCGTGCTCGGCGCGCTGCGGCTGCTGGCGGACGACCTGACCCACCTGCTGCCCGCCCTGCAGGACCGGCTGGAGGAGGGCGTGCTGTCCGGCCGGGTGGCCGGCCGCGGCGACGCCGTCGCGGCGACGTGGGAATCGGTGGGCGACGTCGGCCGGTCGCTGGCCCACGCCGGCACCGTCGCTCTCCTGATGACGAAGGAACTCGAGAACTCCCAGGTCGCTTTACGGGACCTGGCCACACCGTGAGGAATCCGATGTCGACCGACGCGATCGTGCTGCTCAAGAATGACCACAAGACCGTGGAAAAGCTGTTCAAGGAGTTCGAGAAGGCGGAAGACGATGCGTATCGCGAGAAGCGCCGGATCGCCGACGCGATCGTCGAAGAGCTGACCGTCCACGCGTACATCGAAGAGGAGATCTTCTACCCGGCCGCGCGCGAAGCCGTGCCGGAGACGAAGGACCACATCCTGGAGAGCGTGGAAGAGCACCACGTCGTGGTGTGGATGCTCTCGGAGCTGCGCGGCCTCGACCCGGCGGACGAGACGTTCGACGCGAAGGTGACCGTGCTGACCGAGAACGTCCGCCACCACGTCGAAGAGGAAGAAGACGAGTGGTTCCCGGAGGTCCGGTCGGCGCTGGGCCGCAAGCGGCTGCAGGAGCTGGGGCAGCGGATGCTCGACGCCCGGCCGGACGCGCCGAAGAACCCCCTCGAGTTGAAGAGCGCGAAGGCCTGAGGTTCGCGGCGCCGGCGTGAAACACTGCCGGTGGCGTGACCGTGCGTGGTGGGGGGTATCCCGGTGGGTATGGAGTGGCACGAAGAGCGGCACGAGCGGGCCGACGAGCGGATCGCGCAGCTGGACGACCGGCTGTGGGCGGTCGCCACCGCGCTGCACGAACGGCCGGAACTGTCCTATGAGGAGCACGCGGCCGCCGGGCGCCTCACGCGGGAGCTGGCCGCGGACGGCTTCGAAGTGGAAACCGGGGTTGCCGGACTGCCCACGGCGTTCGTCGCGCGGGCCGGCAGCGGGCGGCCGTGCGTGGCGCTGCTGCTGGAGTACGACGCGCTGCCCGGGCTGGGCCACGCGTGCGGCCACAACCTGATCGCCGCGGCGGGCCTCGGCGCCGCGCTGGCGGCGCGCGAGGTGCTGGCGGACAGCCCGGGATCGCTGCTCGCCGTGGGGTGTCCCGCGGAGGAACGCGGCGGGGGCAAGGTGGCGCTGGCCGAGGCCGGCGTCTTCGACGACGTCGACGCGGCCCTGACGATCCACCCGGGCGTCCACTCGTGGTCCTGGGCCCCGCTGACCGCCCAGGTCGAGCTGAAGGTGACCTTCCACGGCCGCGCCGCCCACCCGACCGGCGACCCGGAAGCCGGCATCGACGCGCTCGCCGCGCTGATCCAGGTGTTCGGCGCGGTCTCGGTGCTGCGCCAGCGGCTGCCCGCCGGCTCCCACGTCCAGGGGATCATCACCCACGGCGGCGAGGCGACGAACATCGTCCCCGACCGCGCCGAGGGCCGCTTCGGGCTCCGCGCCCTGACGGCCGCGGCCCTGGACCGCCTGGCCGAGGACGTCGGAACGTGTGCGGAGGGAGTGGCGCTGGCGACCGGCACGAAGGTCGACGTCGAACGCCTCGGGCGCGGGTTCGCGCATTTCCGCGACAACCCGGTGCTCTCCGAGCGGTTCACCGAGCACCTGGCGGCGTGCGGGATCCACGCGACGCCGCCGGTCCCGGGGGTGTACCTGGGCTCGTCCGACATCGGCGACGTCAGCGTCCGCGTCCCGGCGATCCACCCGTTCGTGGGAATCACGGCGGAGGAGTACGCCGTGCACACCGAAGAGTTCGCGGCCGCGTCGGCGAGCCCGCGCGGACGGTCGGTGATGCTGGCCTCGGCGGCGGCGCTGGCCCGCACGGCGATCGACCTGCGGACGCACCCCGCGCTGGTCAGCCGGGCGTGGGACTACTTCCGCGAGCAGGAGCGGAACGGGCGCTGACCCGGCTGTTCGGGTGAACCGGCCGCGCCGGCCTCAACCGCCGGGCCGGCCGGGGCGTGTCCGCCGTGGCAGAACCACGGGGGGATCGTCGAAGGGAACGATGCATGCGCATCCTTGCTCGGATCGGTGCGGCACTGGGAATCGCGGCCTTGGTCGCCGGGGCGACCACGGGAGTGGCCGCGGCCGCGCCGCCCGGCTTCACCGTGGTCGTGAACCACAGCACGGGCGGCCGGGCGATGTCCGTCACCGCGACGATGAGCTGGTCGGCCTCCGCGAGAACGGTGACGTTCGGCCACGTGACCAACCTGATCTCCGCCGACGAGTGCGCCAATATCACGCTGACCGGCTTTCAGGGTTCGACCAGGGTGGCGACCTATCCCGACGACGACCTCGGGCTCTGCACCCACGACGGCATCGACCACGGGATCGACTACGGCACCCTGTCCCTGACGACGACCGTGCCGGGTGGCATCGACCACGTGGTCATCCGGCTGACCGACGTGAACCACAAGATCAGCCACTACGCGAACTGCTACCGGACCGCGTCCACCTGCCAGCAGGGCTAGCGTCCTGGGCGCTGGTGGCCGGGACCGCCGGCCACCAGCGCCATCGGCTCACGCCACCGACGTGTAGTGCGAAGCGTCGCCCTCCAAGGACTCGCTCGGCCGCCCGTCGATGCCGGCCGGGACGTCGCCGGCCACCGTCACCCGGTTCAGGCGCCGCGGGAGGCCGTCGTAGTTGTCGATCGCGTAGTGCTGCGTGATCCGGTTGTCGAACAGCACCAGCTGGTTCGGCTCCCACGCCACGCGCACGACGTTCTCCGGCCGCGTGACGTAGGACTGCAGCAGCCGCAGCAGGTCCCGCGACTCGCTCACCGACAGGCCTTCGATCCGCTGCGCGAAGCCGCCGATGAACAGGCCGCGCTCGCCGGTCACCGGGTGCACCCGCACCACCGGGTGCAGGGTCCGGTACTTGCGCGAGACGAACTGGGCCCGCCGCGCCTGCTCCTTGTCGTCCACCGTCTCCGGCGGCTGGACGTAGTCGTAGTCGTTGGTGTGCACCGCCCGCAGCGTGTCCGCGAACGCCCGCAGCGGTTCCGGCAGGTCCCGGTAGGCCGCGGCGGCGTTCGCGATCAGCGTCTCGCCGCCGTAGGGCGGCACCACGAGGCTGTGCAGCGTGCTGGCCTTCGGCGGGTTCAGCACGAACGTGACGTCGGTGTGCCAGTGGTTGGCGCGGCCCAGTTCGCTGTCCACCGGCAGGATCGTCGGTGCGCCGTCGGCGGCGGGCACGGTCGGGTGCGCCTTGGTCAGCTCGCCGAAGCGCGCGGCGAACCGCTGCTGGCCCTCGTCGTCGAGCTCGGTGTTGCGGAACACCAAGGCCTTGTGCTCGTGGAGGGCGTCGGCCAGGAAGGCGACCTGGGACGCGTCGAGGTCGCCGGCGGGGTCGAGGCCGATGATCTCGGCGCCGATCCTCCCGGTGATCTTGCGGACGTCGGTGCTGATCGCGGTCATGCGGGCTCCTTCACTCGGTTGCGGTTGGCGGGACGCGCGAGGCCGTAGTGCTCGCGCAGGGTGGTGCCGGAGTACTCGGTGCGGAACAGGCCGCGCCGCCGCAGTTCCGGGACGACGAGGTCGACGAAGTCGTCGAGCCCGCCGGGCAGGGTGGGCGGCATGACGTTGAAGCCGTCCGCGGCGCCGCCGGTGAACCAGGCCTCCAGCTCGTCGGCGACCTGGACCGGCGTGCCGGCGAAGACGCGGTGCCCGCGTCCGCCGGCGAGGCGTTCGAGCAGCTGCCGGATCGTCAGGTCTTCGCGCCGGGCCAGGCCGACGACCAGCTCGAACCGGCTCTGGCCGCCTTCGGTGAAGCTGCCGACGTCGGGCAGCGGGCCGTCCAGCGGGTAGCCGGTGACGTCGTGGTCGAGCATCTTCGACAGCTGCCGCAGCCCGTAGTCCGGCGTGATCAGTGCGTTCAGCTCGGCTTCGCGCCGGCGGGCCTCGGCTTCGGTTCGGCCGAGGATGGGGGAGATGCCCGGGAGGATCTTGATCTCGTCCGGTGTCCGGCCGTACTTCGCGAGCCGGCCCTTCACGTCGTCGTAGAACGCCTTGCCCTCGGGATAAGTCTGCTGTGCGGTGAACACGGCTTCGGCGTGCCGGGCCGCGTACTCCTTGCCGGTCTCCGACGAGCCTGCCTGAACCAGCAGCGGATGGCCCTGGGGCGGGCGTTCGATGTTGAGCGGCCCGCGGACCTGGAAGTGCTCGCCGTCGTGCGCGATCGGCCGGATGCGCCCGGTGTCGGCGTAGACGCCGGTCTCGCGGTCGACCAGCGCGGCGTCGTCGTCCCAGCTGTCCCACAGCTTCTTGACGACCTCGATCAACTCCTCCGCCCGGTCGTAGCGCGCCGCGTGGGCGGGCCGCTTGGCCAGGTTGAAGTTCCGGGCCTCGTCGATGCCCGCCGAGGTGACGATGTTCCAGCCCGCCCGGCCGCCGGAGAGGTGGTCGAGCGAGGCGAACTTCCGGGCCAGGTGGTAAGGCTCGTTGTAGGTCGTCGACGCCGTCGCGATCAGTCCGATGTGGACTGTCGAGGCGGCGAGCGCCGAGAGCAGCGTCAACGGCTCGAAGTGGCTGTGGGAGTTGTGCTTCACGTTGCCCCACAGCGCCACACCGTCGGCGAGGAAGAGCGAGTCGAGCTTGCCGCGCTCGGCGGTCCGCGCGATGTCGACGTAGTGCTGCAGCGTCCGCGCCCGGTGCGGGTCGGTCGACGGGTGCCGCCACGCGGCTTCGTGGTGGCCGTTCGGCATCACGAACGCGTTGAGGTGCATCATGCCTTCTCCTTGGGACGCCAGGTCGAAAACCGCCGTTCGAGGACGACGAAGCCCTGGTTGACGAGCACTCCGAGCACCGAGACCGCGATGATCCCGGCGTACATCTGCTGGATCTGGAAGTTCACCTGGCTGGTGTTGATCAGGTAGCCGAGCCCGGCTTTCGCGCCGACCATCTCGGCGGCGACCAGCACGAGGATCGAGTAGGACGCCGCCATCCGGATGCCGGTGAACACCGTCGGCACCGCGGAAGGCAGGATCACCTTCCGGAAGAGCCGGGGGCTGGACAGCCCCAGCGAACGCGCCGCCTTGACCAGCAACGGGTCCACCGTGTTGACGCCGGCGATCGTGTTGAGCAGCACCGGCCACACGCACGCGTAGACGACCAGGGTGACCTTCGACAGTTCGCCGATGCCCAGCAGCAGCGTGAACACCGGCAGCAGGGCCAGCGCGGCGGTGTTGCGGGCCAGCTCCAGGAGGGGCTGCAGGAACCGCGCGACCGGCTGGTACCAGCCGATCAGCAGGCCGAGCGGCACCGCGACCGCCACGGCGATCGCGAACCCGGCGGCCGACCGCCCGACGCTGGCCAGGAGGTGCTCGGTGAGCTGGCCGTCGAGGGCGAGCTCCCAGAGCGCTCGGAGGTCTTCCGACAGCGGCGGCAGGAACGTCCGCGTGCTCTCGTCGAGGACGAACCGGGGGAGCAGCTCCCAGAGCGCCACGAACAGCACCACCGCGGCCGAGCCGTGCACCGCGCGGGTGAGCTTCTTCGTCAGCCGCCGTGGTCGTGGTGGCTCGGGCGCGGGTCCGGTGTGGACGGACGGTGCTTCCAGGGTGGTGGTCATCCGACCGCGCTCCGTTCGTGTTCGGCCGCCTTGCGGACCTCGTCGTGCAGCAGCTCCCAGAGCCGGTGCCGCTGCCGCCCGAACGCCGGGTCGGAGCGGACGTCGCCGGCGCGGTCGCCGAGCTCGATGTCCACGACGGCTTTGAGCCGGCCGGGCCGCGAGGTCAGCACGGCCACCCGCTGCCCGAGGTAGACGGCCTCGTCGATGCCGTGCGTGATGAACACGATCGTCTTGCCGGTGCGGCGCCAGATCCGCAGCAGCTCGTCCTGCAGCTGCTCGCGGGTCTGCGCGTCGAGGGCGGCGAAGGGCTCGTCCATCAGCAGCACGCCCGGGTCGTAGGCGAGGCTGCGGGCGATCGCGACCCGCTGCTTCATCCCGCCGGACAGCTCGTGCGGGTAGCGGTCCTCGAACCCGGAAAGCCCGACGAGGTCGAGGTATTCGCGCGCCCGTTCGGCCCGCTGCCGCTTCCCGAGCGCCCCGCCTTCGAGGCCGAACTCGACGTTGGCGCGGGCGGTGCGCCACGGGAAGAGCGCGTACTGCTGGAAGACGACCCCGCGGTCGAGTCCCGGGCCGCGCACCGGCTCACCGTCGATGAGCACCTCGCCGGACGTCGGGGTGGTGAGCCCGCCGAGCAGGTCGAGCAGCGTCGACTTCCCCGAGCCGCTCGGCCCGACGAGCGAGAGGAACGTGCCGTCGGTGACGTCGAGGGAGACGTCGTCGAGCGCGGTGAGCGCGCCGAAGGTCTTGGTCACCGAGCGGATGCTGATCACTTGGTCACCGCCGGGGCGCCGGCGCGGTAGGGGTTGAACTCGTTGGTGTAGAGCTTCGAGGTGTCGATCCGGTCGCCCTTGATGTATCCCTGCTGCTTCAGCCACGGCTGCCAGAGCGTGTAGTCCTGGTCGCCGATGAGCCCGCCGTGGGTGATGCCGACGCTCTTCCAGTACTTCAGGGTGCCGGTGTTCTCGTTGCGCCCACGGGCTTCGATGATCTTGGTGAAGCGGGCGATCACCTCCTCGCGCGGCGTGGTGCGCTCCCACTCGATCGCCTTGGCCACCGCGGAGACGAAGATCTTCGTGGTCTCCGGGTACTTCTTGATGAAGTCGGTGCGCAGCACGTACGGGCCGCCGTTGTAGGGGCCGAACGCCTGGACGTCGCTGAAGAGCGGCCGGACGCCGCCGGCCGCGAGGGCGTGGTCCTGCAGGATGCCCTGCAGGGCGACGACGTCGAGCTGGCCGTTGCGCAGGGCCTGCTCGGCGTTCACCGGCGGGATGACGACGAGCTGGACCTGCTTGATCTCGTCGTCGGACAGCCCCTGGTTCTTCAGCCAGGTGTCGAGCGCGGCCTCCAGGTTGGCACCGGCCGTGTTGACGCCGACCTTCTTGCCGATCAGGTCCCGGGCGGTCCGGATCGGACTGTCCTCTTTGGTGTAGTAGCCGATGAAGGCCTTGTCGTCGGAGCCGTAGTAGTTGACGACCGCCTTGATCGGCGCGCCGGCTTCGGCGAGCTTGACGACCGCGCCGGTGAAGGCGCCGCCGAAGTCGGTCTGGTCGGTGGCGGCGGACTGGATGTCCTGCGGGCCGCTGATCGTGTTGCCGACCCACTTCAGCTTGACCGGGCCGAAGTAGCCCAGGTCCTCGGCGAGCTCGGGCAGTGTCACGGAGTTGGCGCTGCCCTGGTAGCGCAGCTCCAGCTTTTCGGGTTGCCCGGGAGTGCCGGTGGCCGTCGCCGAGGCGCACCCGGACAGCAGCACCGCGGCGGCGACGAGGGCGGGCAGAGTTCGTTTCACGGTGGGTTCTTTCGGCTCGGGAGTCGGCACGACGCGACCACCGGCCGATATGGCCGGCGGGGCGCCGGTGGGGATGAACCAATTGTTCGCAGCCGCCGCGAGGGCGGTCAACTTTGCGAGTTTCTGAATTAACTCCCGCGCTTCACGCCGTGCCGAGCAGCGACGTGCGCGACAACCGCGTCAGGAGCGGACCGAGCGGGTCGTCGTAGAGGACGTCGAGGAGTACGGCGCCACCGGCGGTCGCCAGCTCCGTGCCCGGGAAGCTCGTCGCCACAACGGTTTCCGCCGGATCGGCGCAGCTGCGTGACCGCTCGCGGACCTCGTCCCGGATGGCGGGAAGACACCCGGGTACCTGGGCTACACTCCGGTCGACCAGCACGAGCACGGCCGGGTTCAGCACGTCGAGCAGCAACGCCGCCGCCTGGCCGATCAAGCGTGCGCGGTCCTGGAACAACCGCACCGCCGCGGTTTCGCCGTCCGTCGCGAGCGTCAGCAATTCCGGAAAGGACACGCCGGCTTTGCGCGCGAGGGTCGCTTCCGAAACGGTCGCCTCCAGGCACCCGGTACGCCCGCAGCGACAGGGTTCGGTGCTGTCGTCGACCGGCAGGTGCGCGACCGCGCCCGCCGCCGACCGCGGGCCGTGGTGTACCACGGAGCCGGTGGCGAACGCCGCGTCGACGACGTTGCCGGTGAACAACTGCACCACGCTTTCCCGGGCGCGCGGGTGACCGAAGAGCTGTTCGGCGTGCACGAGCGAGCGGGCGTGCCCGTCGACCGCCACGGTGAGCCCGGTCGACGCCGTCAGCAGGTCGCGGACCGGGACGTCGCGCCAGCCGAGCAGCGGGTGGTCGACGACGGTGCCGGACTCGCGGTCGACCCAGCCGCCGGTGGCGACGCCGAGCCCGAGCGGCTCGCGGTCCGGCGCGTGCCCGAGCAGGAGGTCGTCGAGGATCTCGGCGGCGCGGGCGAGCAGGTCTTCGGCGGCCAGCCCGTCGTGCGGTTCTTCGTGCTGCACCAGGACGTTCCCGCGCAGGTCGAGCAGGGCGACGGTGGCGTGGTGCACGGCGAGGTGCAGCGCGCCGGCGACGTGCCGCCCGGTGTCGAGGTCGACGGGCACGTGCGGCCGCCCGACGCTCCGGCGTGGTTCGGCTTCGGGGAGTTCACGCAGCAGCCCGAGCCGCGCGAGGTCGGCGGTGTGGCCGGTGACCGCCGCCGCGGACAGTCCGGTCCGCCGCGCGATGGTGCTGCGCGCGATCGGTCCGTCGTCGAGGACCGCCCGCAAGACGGCGCTCGCGCTGGCACTGCGCCGGGCGCCGCGCGCGTCCGTCCTCTGTGGACCGTCGGCCCCCGGCGTCATGGCCTGATCGTGGCAGACGCGGGGACGCGAGCCCAGCGTGCCCAGGATGTGGGTCTTGACGCATACCCATATGGGCATATGATGACCGCGTGGCACGAGCAGCGACGACAGCGGACACCTTCAACGCGGTCGCCGAACCCCGGCGGCGGCAGATCCTCGACGTCCTCATGGCCGGGGAACGGTCGGTCGGGGACCTCGTCGACGTCCTCGGGCTGGCGCAGCCGCAGGTGTCCAAGCACCTGCGGGTCCTGCGGGAGGTGGGAGCCGTGGACGTGCGCGACGAAGGCCGCCAGCGCGTCTACCGGCTCAACGGCGCCGCGCTCAAGCCCATCCACGACTGGGTCAAGCGCTACGAGCGGACGTGGTCGGAACGCTTCGAGCTGCTGGACGACGTACTCGAAGAACTCAAGGAACAGGAGCACTGACGTGGAAATCACGACCCCCGCGGACGACCGGATCCTCATCACGCGCGAGTTCGACGCGCCCAAGCACCTCGTCTACCGCGCCTGGACCACACCGGAGCTGGTGAAGCGCTGGTGGGCGGGGCATCGCGGGACGACGACGAAGGTCGAGATGGACCTGCGGCCCGGCGGCCGCTGGCGCTACGTGCTGGAGACGAACGACGGTGCCGAGGTCGGTTTCCACGGCGAGTACCGGGAAGTCGTGCCGGACGAGAAGATCGTCTACACCGAGGTCTTCGAGCTGCCGGGCGTGGACCTCGACTCGGTGGACGGGCCGCTCAACACCGCCACCTTCACCGCGCTCGGGGACCGGACGCGCTTCGAGCTGCTGACCGAGACGGGCAGCAAGGAACTGCGGGACATGATTCTCGAGTCCGGCATGGAGGTCGGCGTGCGGGAGCAGATGGTCCTCATCGAGGAGCTGGCGAACTCCTTGCGCTAGCTCGCAGGAACCGTTCGCCCGTCTTGGCCAGCTCGGCGGCCAGCTCCGGGGCGTCGAGGACCTCGAAGTCCACTTCGAGGAGCCCGAGGTACAGCGAGAGCATGGCCGCGTTGTCCGAACCCACCTCGGCGACGCAGCGGTCCGGCCCCTCCGGCGTCACCTCGACCGCCAGCGGCAGCCGGGCCCGCACGTACTCCGCCGACGCGTGCAGGCGCACCTTCGCGTGGTAGCGCCAGGTCGCCGCGCCGACGCTGCGCTGGACGAACTGGGCGACGTCGCCTTCCGGCGGCTCGCGCGGGGTGAAGCGCGGCCCGTTCGGCACCTTCGGGGTCATCCGGTCGACGCGGAAGGTGCGCCAGTCGTCCCGTCCGGTGTCCCACGCGACGAGGTACCAGCGCCGGTTCAGGCCGACCAGCCGGTGCGGCTCGACGTCGCGCCGGCTCGCCGCGCGGTCGTGGCTGGTGTAGTCGAACCGCAGCCGTTCGCCGGCCCGGATCGCCGACGCGATCGCCGTCAGCACGTCGGCGTCCACGACGGGGCCGGTGCCCGGCACCGAGACCGTCGCGGCCTGCAGGGCGTGCACCCGGTGCCGCAGCCGTGACGGCAGCACCTGCTCCAGCTTCGCCAGCGCGCGCACCGATGTCTCGCCGATCCCGGCGACGCCGGTGGCCGTCCGCAGCCCGACCGCGACGGCCACCGCCTCGTCGTCGTCCAGCAGCAACGGCGGCAGCTGCGCGCCCGCGCCGAGCCGGTAGCCGCCCTGGACGCCGGAGGAGGCCTCGACCGGGTAGCCGAGGTCGCGCAGCTTCCCGACGTCGCTGCGGACGGTGCGCGTCGTGACGGCCAGCCGCTCGGCCAGGTCGGCGCCGGTCCAGTCGCGGCGCGTCTCGAGCAGCGACAGCAGCCGGAGGAGGCGGGCGGAGGTCTGCAACATTTTCCGAGGATCGCACGAATCGCGGAAGGAAGTCTTCCGCGATGGTTCCTAGCGTGCTGCTCATGACGAATCCGTTCCGCATCGAAATCCCGCAAACCGACCTCGACGACCTGCACCGGCGCCTCACCGAAGCGCGGTTCGCCGATCCCGTGCCCGGCAACGAGCCCGACTGGTCCCGCGGCATCCCCACCGCCGCCGTGCGCGAGCTGGCCGAGTACTGGCGCGACGGCTACGACTGGCGGGCACAGGAAGCCGCGATCAACGCGTTTCCGCAGTTCACGACCGAGATCGACGGTCAGACGGTCCACTACCTGCACGTCCGCTCGGCCGACCCGCACGCCGTCCCGCTGCTGCTCACGCACGGCTATCCCAGCACCTTCGCCGAGTTCCTCGACGTCATCGGACCGCTGACCGAGCCGGGCCCGGACGCGTTCCACGTCGTCGTCCCCTCGCTGCCCGGCTTCGGGTTCTCGACGCCGCTGAGCGGCCCCGGCTGGGAGCTCGCCCGCACGACCGACGCGTTCGCCGAGCTGATGACGCGCCTGGGCTACGACCGCTTCGCCGCGCAGGGCGGCGACATCGGCGCGGGCGTCACCGGACGGCTCGCCGCGCTGTACCCGGACCGCGTGCTCGGCACGCACGTCACCAGCGACCGGGGCACCATCGCGCTGGCCGGCGAGCAGCTTCCGTTGCCGGAGAACCTGACCGACGCGGAACAGTCCGAACTGGACGCGGCCCGCGAAGCCTGGAAGGCGGGCCGCGGTTACCTCGACCTGCAGTCGCACAAGCCGGAGACGCTCGCAGCCGCCCTCACCGACTCGCCGGTCGGGCAGCTGGCCTGGATCGCCGAGAAGTTCGAGGCGTGGACCAACCCGAGCGGTGGCATCGACCGCGACCGGCTCCTGACGACCGTCAGCCTGTACTGGTTCACGCGCAGCGGCGCGACGGCCGCCCGGTTCCTCTACGAGGCCGCGCACTCCGGCCACGGCTGGCTGGCGCCGTCGGACGTGCCGGCGGGCTGGGCGGTCTTCGACACCTCGCCCGTGGTCCGGAAGATCATGGACCCGGACGAGAAGATCGCGCACTGGTCGGAGTTCGCCGAGGGCGGTCACTTCGCGGCGATGGAGGTGCCGGAGCTGCTCGTGACCGACATCCGCGCGTTCTTCCGGGATCTGCGGCCGTGACCGGGGGCGGTGGGCCAGAATCGGCGGCGTGCAGTTCGCGATCCTCGGGCCGGTCGAAGCCCGCCGGCCCGACGGGACCTCCGTCCCGCTCGGTGGTCCCCAGCTTCGGGGGCTGCTGGCCCTGCTCGCCCTCGACGCCGGGCGCGTCGTCGGCGCCGAGCGGCTGATCGACGGCCTGCACGGCGACCACCCGCCCGACGGCGCCGCCGAAGCACTCCAGTCGCAGGTCTCGCGGCTGCGGCGGCGCCTGCGGGACGGCGGCGCGGCCGAGGGGCTCGTCGAGTTCACGCCCGCCGGGTACCGGCTGGCCGTCGACCCGCAGGACGTCGACGTCCACCGTTTCGAACGGCTCACCACCGAGGCACGGGCGACCGCCGACCCGGCCGCGAAACGGGAACTGTTCGCCGAAGCGCTGTCGCTGTGGCGGGGGCCCGCGCTCGACGGCCTCGCGGACCCGCCTCGGGCGGCCCGGCTGGCCGAGCTGCGCCTGGCCGCGACCGAGGACCGGGTCGAAGCCGATCTCGTGCTCGGCCACCACGAACGGCTCGTCGCCGAGCTGCGCGAGCTCACCGGCGAACACCCGCTGCGCGAACGGCTCGCCGCCCAGCTCATCCGCGCGCTGCACGGCAGCGGCCGTTCCGCCGAGGCCCTGAGCGTCTTCGCCGAGATCCGCGAACGGCTCGCCGACGAGCTGGGTGCCGACCCGTCGCCGGAGCTGGCGGACGCGCACGTCGCCGTCCTGCGGGCCGCCGCGCCCGCGCCCGCCCGGCGGGTTCCGGTGCCGCTCACCGGGTTCGTCGGCCGGACCGAGCTCGATGACCTGAAAGCCGCCCTCGAGGACGCCCGGCTCGTCACGCTCACCGGGCCGGGCGGCGCGGGCAAGACCCGGCTCGCCATCGAAGCGGCAGCCGGCGAAGCCTGCTTCGTCGAGCTGGCGACGACCACCGACGTGCCGCGGGCCGTCCTCGCCGCACTGGGTCTGCGCGAGCAGGGCGTGCTGGCCCCGGGCGCGGCGGAGGAGCCGGCCGACCGCCTGGCCGCCGCCCTCGCCGACCGGCCCCTGCTGCTGGTTCTCGACAACTGCGAACACGTCGTCGCCGAGGCCGCGCGACTCGTCCGGCGGCTGCTCGGCGCATGTCCCGGACTGCGTGTCCTCGCCACCAGCCGCGAACCGCTGGGGCTCATCGGCGAGACGCTCGTGCCGGTCGGAGCCTTGCCCTCGGACGCCGCGGTCCGGCTGTTCACCGACCGGGCCGCGGCCGTGGCACCGGGCAGCGTGCCCGATCCGGGCGCGGTGAGCCGGATCTGCGCGGCCCTCGACGGCCTCCCGCTGGCGATCGAGCTCGCCGCCGCCCGCCTGCGGTCGCTGTCGGCGGACGACGTCGCCGCCCGGCTCGGCGACCGCTTCCGGTTGCTGTCGCGCGGCGACCGGACCGCCGAGCCGCGGCACCGGACCCTGCGCGGCGTCGTCGAGTGGAGCTGGGACCTCCTCGAACCGGACGAACAGCGGCTCGCGGGCCGGTTCGCGGTGTTCGCCGGTGGCGCGCGGCTCGGCGCGGCCGAACGGGTCTGCGCCGTCCCCGACGCCGACATCGTGCTCACCGGCCTGGTCGAGAAGTCCTTCGTCGAGTTCGCCGGCGGCCGGTACCGGATGCTGGAGACGATCCGGGCGTTCTGCGCCGAACACGGCGACGACCGGCGGGCCGAGCACGCGAAGTACTACCTCGACCTCGCCCGCGCGGCGGAGCCGAAGCTGCGCGGCGCGGACCAGCTGTCCACCCTGGACGAACTGACCGCCGAGCACGCCGAGCTGCTCGCGGCGCTACGCTGGAGCGCGGCCGAAGAACCGGCCACCGCGGTGCGGCTCATCGCCGCCCTGACCTGGTACTGGTGGCTGCGCGGCCGGCGCGGCGAGGCGACCCCGTTCGCGGACGCCGTCGTCGCGGCCTTCGGGGCCGAGCCACCGCCGGGACTTGCCGAGGAGTACGTCGTCTGCCTGATCCACGCGTCGGGCACCGACGTCGAGATCGAGCCGATCGTGCACGGGCTCGATGGGCCGCTTCGGCACCCGTACCTCTTCCTGCTGTGGGCGTTTTCCCCGCACACCAAGGTGCGGGACGGCGAACGGCTGGCCGCGCTCGTCGGCGACGACCCGTGGTCGCGGGCGTTCACGGGGATCGGCGACGGCCTCGGCGCGCAGTACCGCGGCCGGATCGTGGAAGCCGAGACGCACTTTTCGGCGTCGCTGGAAGGGTTCCGGGCGCTCGGCGACCGCTGGGGCGAGGCCAGCGCGCTGGAGAAGCTCGCGGAGTTCGCGGACTGGCGCGGCGACCACGCGCGGTTCCGCGAGCTGATGGACGAGTCCGTCCGGCTGGCCGGCGAGCTGGGTGCGGTCGAGGACGCCGCCGACCTGCTCTGCCGCCGCGCCGACGGCGTGCTGCGCGCCGGGGACGCCGAGACCGCCCGGGCCGACTACGAAACCGCCGCCGACCAGGCACGCGCGGCCGGCACGACGTCGACGCTCGCGCGGGCGCGCGGCGGCCTGGGCGAGATCGCGCGGCGCGCGGGCGACCTGGCTACGGCCCGGCGCTGGTACACCGCGGCCGTCGGCCTCGCCGTCGACCCGGTCACCGGCGGCGAGACGCGGATCCGGCTCCACGCGGGCTTCGGCTGGACGGCCGCCGCCGAGGGCCACCTCGACGAGGCGACCGACCTGCACCAGGAGGCGCTGGCGACGGCCCTCGAACACGCGAACCTGCCGGGCGCGGCGCAGGCGGTCGAAGGCCTGGCCGGCGTCCTCGCCGCGCGGGCCGAGGACGAGCGGGCCGCGTTCCTGCTCGGCGTCGCCGTCGGGCTGCGCGGCACGCCGGTCACCGGGGACGCGGACGTCGCTTCGGTGACTGACCGCGTGCGGGCGCGGATCGGCGCCGAGGCCTACTCGGAAGCCTTCGGCCGAGGCCGCGAAATGCCCCCTGAGCAGGCGTTGAGCGAGTTCGGTCAGCGGCGGTTCGTGCTCGGTTCGTGAGCGGTCAGCGGCCGCGCCCAGAGTTCGGGGCATGACGAAGAGCATCCTGATCTCCGGCGCCAGCATCGCCGGCCCCGCCCTCGCCTTCTGGCTGCACCGCCACGGCTTCGACGCCACCGTCGTCGAGCGCGCCCCGAGCTTGCGCGAAGGCGGCTACAAGGTCGACATCCGCGGGGTCGCGGTCGACGTCGTCCGCCGGATGGGCCTGCTGGCGGAGGTGCACGCGGCGAGCACCGACATGCGCGGCGCGGCGTTCGTGAACAAGCGCGGCAAGAAGCTCGCGACGCTCGACGCCGACACGTTCGGCTTCCGCCACGGCGACGACACCGAGATCCTGCGCGGCGACCTCGCGAAGATCCTCTACGACGCGACCCGGGACGACACCGAGTACGTCTTCGGCGACTGGATCACCGGCCTCGACGAGCGCGCGGACGGCATCCACGTGACGTTCGCCCACGGCGCCCCGCGCCGGTTCGACCTGGTGGTCGGCGCCGACGGCCTGCACTCCGGCGTCCGCGCGCTGGCGTTCGGCCCGGAGGAGGACTTCCTGCGCCGGTTCGACGCGTACATCTCGATCTCGACGGTGCCCAACACGTTCCAGCTGGACCGGTGGGAGCTGCTGCACTCGGCGGCCGCGGGCAAGATGGTCAACGTCTACAGCACAGCCCGAGCCGACGATGCGAAGGCCGCGTTCTGGTTCACCGCCCCGCCGCTGACCTACGACCGCCGGGACATCGAGGGGCAGAAGGACCTCGTCGCGGCCCAGTTCGCCGGGCTGGGCTGGGAGATCCCGGAGCTCCTGGATGCGATGCGCGAAGCGGGCGACTTCTACTTCGACCCGGTGTGCCAGATCGTCATGGACCACCTGTCCACCGGCCGGGTGACCCTACTCGGCGACGCGGGCTACTGCGCGTCCCCGGCCTCGGGTCAGGGCACGAGCCTGGCCCTCGTGGGCGCGTACGTCCTGGCGGGGGAGCTGGCCGCGGCGGACGATTCCGCGGTGGCGCTTTCCCGCTACGAGAGCGAGATGCGGCCGTACATCTCGAAGAACCAGGCGCTGGCGAAGACGGCGCTGCGCGGGATCATCCCGTCGTCGCGGGCGTTCGCGTGGTTCAACACCCGGATGATCAAGCTGATGCCCTACCTCCCGGGCCGCAACCGGGTCTTGGAGCAGATGTCCCGCCCGATCCGCGAGGCGGCGAATGCCTTGGTGCTGAAGGACTACGCACTGGTCGTGTGAAGGCCCGCCTAGCGCGCCGCGTGGACCTTCGCTGCCACCTCGGCCAGTTCCTCCCGGTCGCGGATCCGCCAGTCCGCCTCCAGGACGAAACCGTCGTTCGCGTGGCGGGGGATCACGTGCAGGTGGACGTGGGGGATCTCCTGGTCCGCCGCCGTGCCGTCGGCGAGGAACAGGTTGATCCCCTCGCACCGCAGGTCCGTGCGGCGCAGTGCCGCGGCGAGCTCCTGGGCGATCCCGAACATCCGGGCGCCCGCCTCGGCCGGCAGCGCGGCCAGGTCCTCGTGGTGCGCGCGGGGGAGCACCAGCAGGTGGCCGGTCGTCACCGGGCGCAGGTCGACGATCGCGACGAAGTCGTCGTCCTCGTGGACGAACGCCGCCGGGGCGCGTCCGGCGGAGATGGCGCACAGAACGCACTCGCCTTCGGGGGTGGTCGCGGGGAGCTGGGGCGGCTTGGCCATGGCGCCGACCGTAGCGGGACGATCACGCCGTTGTCAGGTGCGTTTCCGTCCACCGCGCGAACGACGTCAGCGGGATGCCGAGCGCCCGGGCGAACTCGGGGCGCGCGGGGTGGCCGACCTCGTTCTGCCACTCGTGGCGGACGGCGAAGGCGGGCGCCCCGGCGGCCAGCGCTTCCTCGGCGGTCATGTCCGGCGCCGTCAGCTCGACGCCGAGTGCGCGCGACAGGATCTCGGCGACCCGTGTCATGGTCATCCGCTCGCTCGCCAGCTCCAGCTCGACGCCGTGGAAGCGGGCCGGGTCCGCGAACGCCGCCGCGGCCGCCGCGCCGATGTCGTCCACCGCGACCAGGGACAGTTCGGTGCGGGGCTTGATGATCGTGACGAGGCGGCCGTGGGGGAGCAGGAACGACGGCGGCAGGAAGTTCTCCATGAAGAAGCCCGGCTTGAGCAGCGTCCACTGCGCGAACCCGGCGTCGCGGACGCGGTCCTGGATCGCCGTCTTGGTCTCGAGGTAGTGCTCCATCGACGCCCAGCGGCCCTCCGTCCAGCCGGGCACGGACCGGTGCTGCCCGGCGCCCGAAACCGAGGTGTGCACGAACTGCGGCACGCCCGCCCGTGCGGCGGCGTCGACCAGGTTGCGGCCCTGGACCCACTCGGAGTCGCCTTCCAGGTTCGCCATGTCGGGCAGCTGGACGGAGAACACCCCGCGGACGTCCTTCATCGCGGGCACGAGGGAACCCGGGTCGTAGAGGTCGCCGACGACGAGTTCGGCGCCGAGGTCGCGCAGTTCCTGCGCCCGCGAAGGGTTCCGCACCAGCGCGCGGACGGGAACGCCGGCCTTCAGGAGGGCACGGGCGGTGGCGCCGCCTTGCTTGCCGGTGGCGCCGGTGACCAGGACGGGGGACATGGGAGCTCCTCGGATCGATAAGTGGCGGACCCCGCCACTTCGTGGTCGCTACACTAGCGACTAAGTGGCGGCCCCCGCCACTTCCTGTTCCGGAGGTGGTCCGTGCCGCGGTCCGACGCTCGCCGCAACTACGCGCGCATCCTCGCCGTCGCCGAGGAGGAAGTCGCCGCCCACGGCGCCGACGCGTCCCTGGAGCAGATCGCCCGCACCGCCGGCGTCGGCTCGGCGACCGTGCGCCGCCACTTCCCGAGCCGCCGGGAGCTGCTGGAAGCGGTGTTCCGGCAGCAGGTCGACGCGCTGGCCGCCCGCGCCCGCGAGCTGGCGGAAGCACCCGACGCGCGCGCGGCCCTGCTCGACTGGCTGAGTGCTCTGACGACCTACGCGGCCACGGCCCGCGGCCTGGCGACGGCGCTGGTCCGCGACGACCGGTCACCGGCTCACGCGTGTTCGGCGACGATGACCGAAGTGGGTGTGCCACTGGTGCGACGGGCGGCGGAGGCGGGCGCGGTCGGCCCGGAGGTCACGGCCGAGGACCTGATCGCGGTGGTGACGGGGGTGGTGCTGGCGACCGAGCACCACCGCGACCCGGCGGGGGAGGCGCAGCGGCTGCTCGCGCTGGCGGTGCGGGGAATCAGCCCGGTGCCCGCCTGAAAGCGAGTCAGGAAGTTTCGAAGGCGATCGTCAGCCACTCGCGGACTTCGTCGTCCACATCGGACACTTCGCGCAGCTTGAGCTGGTGTCCCACGCGGGGTCCGCTCGCCCACCGCGCCGGGGCGATCCGCGCCGTCTCGATCGGGTGCGGCAGGAACAAGTACACCAGGACGTCCCGGGACCGCGGCCGCAGCTCGGCCAGTTTCCGGTCCCGCTTGAGGAACACCCCGACCGTGACGGCGTCCTCGTGGACGTCGCCGAGGGTCCGCAGGTGCTCGACGACCGCGTCGTAGATCGCGCGGAACCGCGGGTCGCGGCCGGCGAACGTCTCGTCGACCGTGCAGCCGGGGACGCACGTGTGGCCCTGGCCGGTGCGCGCGAATTCGCGGTCGCAGCGCGGGCACGTCCATCGGGTCGCCATGCCGTCCAGGATGGCACTCACAGCGGGGCCGGGCCGAGTGCCGGGATGGTGGCGGCCGCGGTCACGAGCCGCCGGGCCGCCGCCGCCGCGGTCTTCCGCTGCGCCGCCGGCAGCCGGTCCAGCAGCGCGCCCAGCGCCGCGTGCCGCCGGTCGAGGATCCGCGCCACCAGGTCGTGGCCGGTCGGGGTGACCTCCAGGGTCACCACGCTCCGGTTGCGCGGGTCGCGGCCGCGGGCCACGTAGCCGAGCGCCTCCAGCCGGTCGGCCAGCCGCGTCACCGACGACGCGTTGACGTCCATCGCCGTCGCCAGGCGCGAGCTCGGCACGCGGCCGAGGCGGTCGAGGATGAGCAGCAGGCGCGTCTGGGGGAAGGTGACCTCGGGCGGCGCCGCGTGCGCGCACTCCCACGCGATCCCGACCAGGACCAGGGTCAGGCCGTCCAGGGCCACCACGTCGGGGTCGGCGCCCGGGGCCGCGTCTTCGAGGGTTTGCATGAAGCAATACTTGCCATCCGCAAGAGCATCGGTCAAGATGGGTCACCCCGGCGCTCGCCGGGCCGTCCGGCCGGATCGGCCGCGGTTCCTGGTGTCTCCACAGTGGACTGTGGGAAACCGTTGGCACGCAAGAAAAATAATCCGGATCCGCTTGAACCCCTCCGCTGCGGGAGCCGTAGTACCCCGTACAGGCACTTGTCGCCATAAGGAGGAACGATGCCGGATCACCGTGGCATGACGGCCAAGGCCAGGGCTCGGACCGTGCTGGTCGTCGTGGCCACTCTCGCTGTGGTCGCCGTGGGCTCGGTCATGGTGCTGAAAGCCAGCGCCCAGACTGCTCCCGGGTCGACGCAGGCGCAGGTCCCGGCGTACGGGCACGACATGGGAGGCATGCAGATGGGCTCGGCCGCGGAGGCGTCCGCGAACGTGGCCAACGCCGGGCCGGTCACCGAGCTCGACAAGACGTTCCTGGTCAAGGTCCGGCAGGCGGGCCTCTGGGAGATGCCCGCCGGCGACCTCGCGCAGTCCCACGCCAGCAGCGACGCGGTGAAGCGCGCCGGGCTGCACCTGCTGGACGGGCACTCGCACCTCGACCAGCTCGTCCGCGAGGACGCGAAGATGCTCGGCGTGACGCTGCCGGACCAGGCCAGCGCCGAGCAGCAGGGCTGGGTCCGCCAGCTGACCGCCGCGCAGGGGCTCGAGTTCGACAAGCTGTTCGTGAACCTGCTGCGCGCGTCGCACGGCAAGATCTTCGCGACCATCGCGGAAGTCCGTGCCGGTACTCAGAACGACGTCATCCGCCGGCACGCGACGCAGGCGAACCAGACGGTCCTCGACCACATGAACGTCCTGGAGGACACCGGGCTGGTCGACCCGCAGACGATCGCCGACGTCGCCGCGGCGGTGAACCCGCCGAAGTGAGTCCCGCCGGGGAGTGCCGGCGGCTCGTTCGGGGCCCCGCCGCAAAGTGTGGCTTCAGCTCCCCGACAGGTAGCGCTGGACGGTCGGGCCGACTTCGGCGACGACCTCCGCCGAGGTCAGCGCGACCACCGGGGGCAGGCGCAGGACGTACCGCGTCAGTGCCAGGCCGAGTAGCTGGCTCACCACCAGACCCGCGCGGCGCGGGGCGTCGGCCGGGTCGCCGAACCGCAGGACCGCGGGGGTGACCTGGCCGGCGAACACCTGCCGCATCTTCTCCACCACGGCGTCGTCGGCGACCGCCGACCGCAGCAGTGTCAGCAGGATCTCGTCGGTCGGCGGCTGCTCCCACAGCACCAGGAACTGCCGGGTCAGCAGCTCGCCGACGGTGCCGGGGTCGGCCGTGGCCAGGTCCGGCAGGTCCAGCTCGACGTCCACGGCCGCCGCGAACAGGCCGTCCTTGCTGCCGTAGTAGCGCATCACCATCGAAGGGTCGATGTCCGCGTCGGCGGCGATCGAGCGGATCGTCGCGCGACGGAAGCCGTCGGCGGCGAACCGGCGGCGCGCGGCGTCCAGGATGGTCGCCCGGGTGGCGTCGGATCGGCGCGGTGACTCAGTCATGCCAACAAGTGTAGGCCAACAGGTGTTGACAAGCTAGACCCGGCGTGCTTAACGTGGATGCCAACAGTTGTTGGCAAGACTCGGAGGCCCGTCATGACCCTGCCCACCCGCACCGACGTCCTGATCGCGGGAGCCGGCCCCGCCGGCCTGGCCACCGCGATCGTCCTCGCCGAAGCCGGCGTCGACTTCGTGCTGCTCGACCGCCAGGCCGAGGGCGCGAACACCTCCCGGGCCTGCGTGGTGCACGCGCGGACCCTGGAGGTGCTGGCCGAGCTCGGGGTCACCGCGCGGCTGAAGGAGCTGGGCGTCATCGTCCCGACGTTCACCGTCCGCGACGGCGCGACGACGCTCGCCCGGGTGCCCTTCGGCGGGCTGCCCACCGCCTACCCGTACACGCTGATGGTGCCCCAGGACCGGACCGAAGCCCTGCTGCTGACTCGCTTGCGCGAGGTGGGCGGCGACGTGCACCGCCCGTACGAGGTCACCGCCGTCGCCGGCGACGACACGGGCGTCACGGTCACCACGACCGGTGGCACCGTCCGCGCGAAGTACCTGGTCGGGGCCGACGGCATGCACAGCACCGTGCGCGAGCAGGCCGGCATCGGGTTCACCGGCGCCACCTACGGCGAGTCGTTCGTGCTGGCCGACGTCCGGATGAGCTGGCCGCTGGACCGCGAAGAGGTCAGCCTGCACTTGTCGCCGGAGGGTGTGACCGTGGTGGCACCGCTGCCCGGGAGCGACGACCACTACCGGGTGGTCGCGACGGTCGCCGAGGCCCCCGAACGCCCCGGGGTCGCCGACATCCAGGCCATCGTGGACGCGCGGGGCCCGGAGGGCGCGCGGTCGCGCGTCACCGAGGTCGTGTGGAGCTCGCGGTTCCGGGTGCACCACCGGGTGGCCGACCGCTACCGCGCGGGCCGGATCCTCATCGCCGGCGACGCGGCCCACGTGCACAGCCCGGCCGGCGGCCAGGGCATGAACACCGGCATCCAGGACGCGGTCGCGCTCGGCCGCCTGCTGGCCCGGGTGGCCGCCGGCGAGCCGGACGCGCTGCTGGACACCTACGAGACGACCCGCCGCCCGATCGCGACGGAGGTGGTGGCGTTCACCGACCGGATGACGCGGATGGCGACGCTGCGCCCCCGCCCGGCGCGGCTGCTGCGCAACACCGTGCTGAAGACGGTGTTCTCGCTGCCGCCGATGCGGGAGAAGCTGGCCTACCAGCTGGCGGAGCTGAACGCCCGCTGACTGCCCGCCCCGGAGGTCGCGAATGAGTCATTCGCGACCTCGGACGCCGCGAATGAGTCATTCGCGGCGCGTAGCCGGGGTCAGCGGGTCGGCGGGACGATGCCGTACTCGTGGATCTTGCGGTAGATCGTCGCCCGGGAGATGCCCAGCAGCTTCGCGGCCCGGACCTTGTTGCCGTCGGCGTCTTCGAGGCAGCGCACGATGGCGTCCCGCTCGATCGACTCGAACCGGTTCAGCGGCCGCCGCGCGACGGTGTGGAACTCGGCCGGGAGGTCGCTCGGGCGGATGGTCCCCGCCCGGCGGCGCTGGGCCACCTTCCGCAGCACCTGGTAGAGCTGGCCGGTGTTGCCCGGCCACTCCGCCCGCATCAGCAGGTGCAGCGCCGCCGCCGAGCACGTGAGCCGACCGCCGTAGCCGAGCTTGCTCAGCACCAGCGGGACCAGCTCGGCCAGGTCCTCGACGTGGTGACGCAGCGGCGGCACCCGCACCGTCCGCGGGAACGACTTCAGCAGCTCGGCCAGCGCCGGCTTCGTCTCGGCCTCCGGCACGAGCGTGACCACGACCCACGGCGCGTCGGCCCGCTCGCGCAGCTCCCGCAACGTCGTCGCCAGCGCGTTCGCCGCCGGCGTCGCCAGCCGGTCGGCGTGGCGGATCACCAGCGTGCGGATCGGGGCGTCGGCGTGCTCGCGCAGCAGCTCGGCCGCCCAGTCGGTGCCGGTCGTGACGCCCGCGTCGACGGTCAGCAGCCGGGCCGCCGGGTGGTGCCGCTGGTGCAGGCCCTTCGCCAGGGTCAGCTTGCCGGTGCCCGCCTCGCCCTCCAGCGCGACCCACTCGCCGCGCTGGTGACCGGTGTCGAGCTCGTGCCCGCAGCGCAGCCACAGCGGTGCCGACCCGACCACGCCGGGCAGGTACATCGGCAGCATCGGGGTCGACGGCACCGCGAGGGCATCGTCGGCCTCGATCAGCTTTACCGACAGCACGCCGCCCGCGGTGTCGGTCTCCCGCTGGCCCGGGACGCGGCGGCAGAACACGCGCACGCGCAGTCCGCTGGACAGCGCGAGCGTCGCCGACGTCCGGCGCCCGCCGGTCAGGGCCTCGGTGGCGTGGCTCAGCAGCACCGACTGGTCGGCCGGGTCGAGCAGCTGCCGGGCCCGGTCGTTCATCATCACGATGTCGTCGTTGAAGGCCAGCACGATGCCGGTCCACCGGCGGCAGGTCTGCAGGTAGGCCTGGAAGAGGATCATCTCCCGCAGGTCGCTGTGCCGCAGCAGCGCCTGCCGGATCTGCTCGGCCGTCGAGCGGGCCAGCGCGATGAGCAGGCCGCCGGCGTCCTTGTACCAGCAGGTGAGGTCGACGGCGCCGATCTTCTTGCCGGAGATCGGGTGGTGGATCGGCACGCCCGCGCACGCGAGGTTCTCCAGGTGCTCGGCGTAGTGCTCGTGGCCGAACACCGTGGTCGCGCGGCCGTCCTCGAGCGCGGTGCCGATGCCGTTGGTCCCGACGGACTGCTCGCCGTAGCTGAACCCGGGCACGAGCTCGACGCGCTCCAGGTGCCGGCGCAGGTCGGCGTCGCCGGTCCGCTGGGTGAGCACCACGCCGTTGGCGTCGGTGAGGATGAGGCTGATCGGCTGGCCGTCGAACTGCTCGCTCAGCTGGTGGAGCACCGGTTCGGCGCCGCGCATCAGCGGGATGTCGAGGTTCTGGTCGCCGAGGAAGTGCGGGTCGATCCGCTCCGCCTGGACCTGGAACTCCTGCGAGCGCCGCCAGGACGCCAGGATCGTCTGCCGGACGGTCCCGGGCGGCACCGGTTCGGCGGTCAGGAAACGCACCCGGGTGCGGGCGAGCTCGTCGTCGGCGAGCAGGGTTCCGGGCGCGATCTCGTCCACGTGACCTCCATTTTCCCGCGGCCCACGTGGGTACGGGCACACCCGTTGTGCCGCCCGTCCAGCCTAGAGCCGGTTGCGCCGCAGCGGTGTCTCAAATTGAGACGCCCGGGCGGCGCGGGCGGCGGTCCGATGGACCCGGAAGAGACCGCTGACCAGGAGGAGAGCCGATGGCCGCCGAGGGCGCGGAGACGTACAACCCGTGGACGATCGTCAACCTGGTTTTCACGCATCTGGCCGAACAGGGGCTGCACCCGGTGTTCGGCGGGGAGGGGCATCCCGGCGAACCGGCCGCGGCGCTGCTGCGCGCGCTCGGGATCACCCCGACGGTCGAAGGGGACGCGCGCGTGCGAACGAGCGTCCACAGCGAGCTCGCCGAGCTGCGCGCGCGGATGCTCGGCGCGGACGAAACGCCCTGAGCAGCGGTTCTGTCTCAGATTGAGACCCGCGTCACGCACGGGCGCCCCTTGAATGGTGGACGCACGACGTCCGCCCCGACGGCGAGCGACGGACAAGGAGTGATCCATGAGTCGCCAGAGTGTGGCGAAAGCCCACCAGAAGATCCAGGAACTGTCGTGGGAGCCGGCGTACCACACCCCGGTTTCGCACTACGGGACCGACTACACCTTCCAGAAGGCCAAGAAGAAGGACCCGCTGAAGCAGGTCCTCCGCTCCTACTTCCCGATGCAGGAAGAAAAGGACCACCGGGTCTACGGCGCCGAGGACGGCGCGATCCGCGGCAACATGTTCCGGCAGGTGCAGGAACGCTGGCTGGAGTGGCAGAAGCTGTTCCTGTCGATCATCCCGCTGCCGGAGATCTCCGCCGCGCGGGCGATGCCGCTGCTGTTCCGCACGGTCCCGAACCCGGAGCTGCACAACGGCCAGGCGATCCAGATGATCGACGAGGTCCGGCACTCGACGATCCAGCAGAACCTCAAGCGCCTGTACATGCAGAACTACATCGACCCGGCGGGCTTCAACTCGAGCCTGCGCAACTTCCAGAACGACTACTGCGGCACCATCGGCCGCCAGTTCGCCGAAGGCTTCATCACCGGTGACGCGATCACCGCGGCGAGCATCTACCTGACCATCGTGGCGGAGACGGCGTTCACCAACACGCTGTTCGTCGCCATGCCCGCGGAAGCCGCCGCCAACGGCGACTACCTGCTGCCGACGGTGTTCCACTCGGTGCAGTCCGACGAGTCCCGCCACATCAGCAACGGCTACGCGACCCTGCTGATGGCGTTGTCGGACGAGGGCAACCACCAGCTGCTCGAACGCGACCTGCGGTACGCGTGGTGGAACAACCACGCGGTCGTCGACGCCGCGATCGGCACGTTCATCGAGTACGGCACGAAGGACCGCCGCAAGGACCGCGAGAGCTACGCGGAGATGTGGCGCCGCTGGATCTACGACGACTACTACCGCAGCTACCTCGTCCCGCTCGAGAAGTACGGGCTCGTCATCCCGCACGACCTCATCGAAGAGGCGTGGAACCGGATCTGGAACAAGGGCTACGTGCACGAGGTCGCGCAGTTCTTCGCCACCGGGTGGCTCGCCAACTACTGGCGCATCGACCCGATGACCGACGAAGACTTCGAGTGGTTCGAGTACAAGTACCCCGGGTGGTACGACAAGTACGGCAAGTGGTGGGAGAACTACAGCCGGCTCGCGACGCCGAACGGGCACCACCCGATCGTCGCCGAGGACGTCGACTACGTGTACCCGCACCGCTGCTGGACCTGCATGGTGCCGTGCCTCATCCGCGAGGACATGGTGGTCGACGAGGTCGACGGCCAGCACCGCACGTACTGCTCGGAGACGTGCCGCTGGACCGACGCCGAGGCGTTCCGGCCCACCTACCAGGGCCGCAACACCCCGAACATGGGCCAGCTGGTCGGCGCCCGCGAGTGGGAGACGCTCTACCACGGCTGGAACTGGGCCGACGTCGTCTCCGACATGGGCTTCGTGCGCGACGACGGCAAGACGATGGTCGCGCAGCCGCACCTGAACCTCGACCCGAAGAAGATGTGGACGCTCGACCACCTGCGCCGGATGCCCGAGGTGCAGTCGCCGAACGTGCTGCTGAACCAGATGTCCGACGCCGAGCGCGCCGCGTTCGTGGCCGACTACAACCGCCAGGGCCCGGCCGGCCGGCCGGCGCCGCAGCAGGCCTGACGGCGAGGAGAGGCCCGGCATGGCAGAGAAGCACCGCGTCCGGTTCGAACCGGTCGGGATCGAGATCGACGTCGCCGAGGACCAGACGATCCTGCGCGCCGCCGCCGAGCAGGGCGTCATGCTCATGCACGGCTGCAAGGAAGGGCAGTGCGCGGCCTGCAAGTCGTTCATCCTCGACGGCGAAGACGTCGAACACGACCGCTATTCGACCTTCGCGCTCCCCGACTACGAAAAGGAGGAGGGTTTCACGCTGCTCTGCCGGGCCCACGCCTACGAAGACCTGACGATCGAGCTGCTCAACTACGACGAAGAGATGATCCAGTCGGGGCTGCCGATCCAGGAGGTCACGGTCGAGGTCGTCTCGAACGACAACGTCACGCACGACCTGCGCCACCTCGTCGTCAAGCTGACGGATCCGGACCAGTCGCTGAAGTTCTTCCCGGGCCAGTACATGGACTTCGCGATCCCGGACACCGAGGAGTCCCGGTCGTTCTCCATGGCCAACACCTCGGCCCGGGACGGCCTGCTCGAGTTCGTCATCAAGATCTACCCCGACGGGCTGTTCTCCCGGTTCCTGGACACCGATGTCGCGGTCGGCGACCAGCTCCGGATCAACGGCCCGTTCGGGGTGTTCACCCTGCGGGACAACCCGAGCGCGGAACTGGTCTTCGTCGGCGGCGGGGCCGGGATGGCGCCCATCCTCTCGCTGCTGCGGACCATGGCGGAGCGCGGCATCGAGCGGAAGGCGACCTACTACTACGGCGCCCGCCGCCGCCACGACCTCTGCTTCGACGCCGAACTGCGGGAGCTGCAGGAAAAGCTGCCGAACTTCCGTTACGTACCAGCGCTTTCCGAGCCGGGTGACGACGACTGGGACGGCGAGACCGGCTTCGTCACCGACGTCCTGCGCCGGGCCGGCCTCGACCTGAAAGGGGCCGACGCCTACGTCTGCGGGCCGCCGCCGATGGTCGAGGCAGCGCTGGAACTGCTGCCCGCGCTCGGCGTCGCCGACAAGCGCGTCTTCTACGACAAGTTCACCACCACGGGCGAAGGGTAAAACCCATGACAGCCACCTCCGAACGCAGCGTGCCCAAGCCGACGTTCACCGACGCCGAAGCGGGCGCCAAGGTCTTCCCGGACTCCGACGCCCGCCGGTACAACTACTTCACCCCGGCCAAGCGCAAGCAGAGCCACTACGAAGACGTCACCGTCGAGGTCCAGCCCGACCCGCGGCACTACCTGTCCCAGGGCTGGCTCTACGCCTTCGCCGACGGCAAGGGCGGCTACCCGCTGGACTGGACCGCGCTGAAGGCGTGGGGGTCCGACCGGCCGGTGCCCGAGCGCTTCCCCGGCTCCGGCGGCAAGGGCTACGACTGGCCGGCGCACGGCTGGCACGAGTTCCGCGACCCCAACGAGGAGTGGGAGCTCACCCTCTACCGGTACAACGCGAACGTCGTGCGCCAGCTCAACCAGAACATCGACGCGGCCCGCCAGGCCAAGGCGTTCGAGCAGTGGAACCCCAACTGGGTCGAGTTCGTCGCCAAGCACGTCGGTGCCTGGATGCACGTCGACCACGGCCTCGGCCTGTACCTGTACGCCAACGCCAACCGGCGCGCACCGACCAACATGCACAACAACGCGATCTCGGTGAACAGCATGCACCGGATCCGCGCGGCGCAGGACCTGGCGCTGTACAACCTGACACTGACCGAAGAGGTCGACGGCTTCGACGGCAGCGCGCACCTCTCGACCTGGGCCGAGGACCCGGCCTGGCAGGGCGTGCGGGAGACCGCCGAGCAGCTGACCGGGATCTGGGACTGGTGCGAGGCGATCTTCGCCGCGAACATCGTCTTCGAACCCCTCGTCGGCGAACTGTTCCGCAGCAACCTGGTGCAGCAGGCCGCGCCCGCGAACGGCGACTTCGTCACCCCGACGCTGATCGGTGCCGAGGAGTTCGACTTCTCCGAGCGCGACCTTCGCTACACGAAGGCGATGTTCCACCTGCTGATCAACGACAAGGAGTTCGCCGGGCACAACCAGGCGCTGCTGCAGAAGTGGCTCGAGGAGTGGGTGCCGAAGAGCATCGCCGCCGCCCGCGCCCTGCAGCCGCTGTGGTCGCAGCCCGACGCGAAGCCCATCCGGTTCGAGGACGGTCTCGACCGGGCGAAGAGCCGGTTCGCCGGAATCCTGTCCGAATTGGGTCTCAAAGCACCGGAGGAGCTGGGCCAGTGACTGTCTTCAAGACGTCGGAAAGTCCGTACAAGGTCAACAACACGGCCTCGAACATGTGCGGCTTCACCCTGATGAACAACCAGGTCGGCGCGATCATCGCGGAAGTCATGTCCGCCAAGGACAACGTGACCGTGACGCCGCTGCCGTCGATGATCCGCGTCGACGCGCAGGGCCGGACCGACCTGGTCTACGCCGAGGTCGACGAAGCCGCCGGCGAGGAAGAGGGCTGGTTCAACGCGGCCGAGTTCGAGGAGAGCATGTCCACCCACTACGGGCGGATGATCCACGAAGACGACCGCACGATCATGTTCGCCAACCCCGAGGACGCGGCCGAATACCTCGATTTCGACCTCAAGGTCATCAAGTAAACACAGCAAGGAAGCACTCGATCCGCTCAGGAAGGATCACCGATGTACGAAAAAGACGGCGAAAAGTACTTCGTGGTGGACGCCCACACCCACTTCTGGGACGCCAGCCCGGACAACTGGGTGAAGGGGCAGGAGGAGTACGCCAAGGGCTGGATCGAGTGCTTCCACGCCTACCAGGGCCTCGGCCCGAAGGAGACGCACTGGCCGATCGACCGGTTCCAGAAGTACTCCGAGGAACTGATGATGCACGACCTGTTCGAGGTCGGGCACGTCGACACGGCCATCTTCCAGCCGACGAACCTGCGGCAGTGGTACAAGAACGGGTTCAACACCACCGAGGCCGACGGCGCGCTGGCCGCGAAGCACCCCGGCAAGTTCCTCGTGAACACCACCTTCGACCCGCGTGAAGGCGACGAGGGCATGAAGGCGTTCGAGGAACGGGTCAAGAAGTACGGCTGCAAGGGCGTCAAGCTCTACACGGCCGAGTGGCGCGGCGACTCCCGCGGCTGGAGCCTCAAGGACCCGGAAGCGGCGAAGTACCTCGAGAAGTGTGAAGAACTGGGCATCAAGAACGTCCACATCCACAAGGGCCCGACGATCTGGCCGCTGGACAAGGACGCCTTCGACGTGTCCGATGTGGACCACGTGGCGACGAACTTCCAGGGCCTCAACTTCATCGTCGAGCACGTCGGCCTGCCGCGCATCGAGGACTTCTGCTTCATGGCCACCCAGGAGCGGAACGTCTACGCGGGTCTCGCCGTGGTCATCGGCGGCCTGATGCACGCCCGGCCGAAGTTCTTCGCGAAGGTCATGGGCGAGCTGATGTTCTGGATCGGCGAGGACAAGCTGATCTTCGGCGCGGACTACGCGATCTGGGAGCCCAAGTGGCAGATCGAGGGCTTCGTCGACTGGAACATGCCGGGTGACGACGAGCTGTCCGACTTCGCGCCGCTGACCGTCGACCAGAAGCGGAAGATCCTCGGTCTGAACGCCGCCCGGCTGTACGACATCGACGTGCCGGAGGAGCTGCGGATCAAGGACCCGGAGAACGTCGAGCCCGTCGGCGTGCCGAACTCATGACGGCACTGGACGAACGGGGTGTCCGGGCCGGCCACGCGGAAGTGTGGTCGGCCCTGGGCACCGTCCGGGATCCCGAACTGGACGAACCCCTCACCGACCTGGGTTTCGTGGCCCGCTGCGAGGTGAGCGCAGCGGGCCACGCCGTCATCCGGCTGCGGCTGCCGACCTACTTCTGCGCGCCCAACTTCGCGTTCCTGATGGTCGCGGACGCCTACGACGCCGTCGCCGGGGTGCCGGGCCTGACCGGGCTCGACATCCGGCTCGACGACCACTTCGCCTCCGACGTCATCAACCGCGGGGTGGCGGCGCGACAGGGCTTCGTCGCGTCGTTCGAAGGCGAGGCCGTCGACGAGCTCGACACGCTGCGCTACGACTTCGTGCGCAAGGCCGTGCTGGCCGGCACCGACCGCGTCTGCCGGACGCTGTCCGGGACCGGCCTCGACCCGGCGTCGCTGACGCTCGGCGAGGTCCCGCCCGGGCCGGATGTCGAGCGGCTGCGGGCGCGCCGTCGTGAGCTCGGCCTGCCCGCCGACGACGGCGACCCGTTGCTGCTCGACCCGGCCACCGGGCAAGCGGTGGCCCCGGCCGACGCGAAACGGCACCTGGCGTTCGCGCGGCTCACCCGCACCAGCATGGAGGCCAACTCGGGCGTGTGCCGCGGCATGTTGCGCGCGCGGTACTCGCTGACTTCGGATGAGGAGGGCACGGGATGAAGGCCGTGCGGCTGCAGGAGTACCACCAGCAACCGGTGATCGAAGAAGTGCCGGAGCCGCGCGCCACCGGGCCCTTCGACGTCGTGGTCAAGATCGGCGGCGCCGGCGTGTGCCGCACCGACCTGCACATCATCGAAGAGCAGTGGGCCGAGAAGTCCGGCGTCGCGCTGCCTTACACGATCGGGCACGAGAACGCGGGCTGGGTGCACGAAGTCGGTCCCGCGGTGTCCAATGTGGAGGTCGGCGACACGGTCATCCTGCACCCGACGCCGACGTGCGGGCTGTGCCACGCCTGCCGCGCGGGCGACGACATGCACTGCCCGAACGGGAGCTTCCCGGGCATCGACAGCGACGGCGGGATGGCCGAGTACCTGCTGACGTCGGCGCGGGCGTGCATCAAGCTCGACCCGGCGACCCAGCCCAGTGATGTCGCCGCGCTGGCCGACGCGGGCATCACCGCCTACCACGCGGTGCGCAAGGCCGTCCCGCTGCTGTACCCGGGCACCACCTGCGTCGTCAACGGCGCCGGCGGCCTCGGGCACATCGGCATCCAGTCGCTGAAGGCGCTGACCGCGACCCGCGTGATCGTGGTCGACCGCAACGCCGACGCGCTGAAACTGGCGGCCGACCTGGGCGCCGACGAGACGGTACTGGGCGACGGCAAGCAGGTCGACGCCGTGCTCGACCTGACCGGCGGCAACGGTGCGGAGGTCGTGCTCGACTTCGTCGCCGAGCAGGGTGCCCAGCAGGACGCGTTCGCGATGACCCGGCGCGCCGGGTCGCACTTCGTCATCGGCTACGGCAGCAACATCGACATCCCGACCATCGACATCATCTCGACCGAGCGCAGCGTCATCGGCAACCTGGTCGGCACGTACAACGACCTGGCGGAGCTGATGGTGCTCGCCCAGGCCGGCAAGGTCACCCTCCACACGAAGAAGTACCCGCTGGACGCGGCTCTCGACGCACTGGCCGACCTCGATGCCGGGCGCGTGCGCGGTCGGGCCATCCTCACCCCCTAGGAGCAGGAACATGGCGAAGGAACTGCGGTTCGGCTCGGACGCCCGCGACCTGCTGCTGGCGGGCGTCGACAAGCTGGCCGAAGCGGTCAAGTCCACCCTCGGCCCCAAGGGCCGCAACGTGATCATCGAGAAGATCACCGGTTCGCCGGTGGTCACCAACGACGGCGTCACCATCGCCCGCGAGATCCACCTGAAGAACCAGTTCGAGAACATGGGCGCGCAGCTGGTCAAGGAAGCGGCGATCAAGACCAACGACGTCGTCGGCGACGGCACCACCACCGCGACCGTGCTCGCCCAGGCGATCGTCCACGAAGGCATGCGGGCGATCTCGGGCGGCGGCAACCCGGTGCTCGTCAAGCGCGGCATCGACCACGCCGTCGGGCTGCTGGTGGCGCACCTGGAGAAGCAGGCGCACCCGGTGGTGTCCGAACAGGACTACGCGCGGGTCGCGGCGATCTCCGCCAACGACGACGACACGGTCGGCGCCGTCATCGCGAAGGCCTTGCACACCGTCGGCGACGGCGGGGTCGTGACGGTCGAGGAGTCGCCCACGATCGGGATGAGCGTCGACTTCGTCGAGGGCTTCGAGTTCGACAACGGCTACCTCTCGCCGTACCTGGTCACCGACCCGGGCCGGCTGGAAGCGGTGCTCGACGACCCGTACATCCTGATGTCGGCGGAGAAGATCACCAAGGTGCAGCAGCTGATGCCGTTGCTGGACAAGGTGATGCGGGCCCCGCGGCCCCTGGTGGTGATCGCGGAATCGATCGAGGGCACGGCGCTGTCCATGCTGGTGCACAACCACGTGAACGGCACGTTCCAGTCGGTCGCCGTGCGCGCACCCGGGTTCGGCGACCGGCGGCTGGCCAAGCTGGAGGACCTCGCCGCGATCATCGGCGGCTCGGTGCTCTCGCGGACGTCCGGCTTCAGCATGGAGACGATGACGCTGGAGCACCTCGGCCGGGCCAAGCAGGTCCGGGTCACCGAGAACAACACGACCATCGTCGGCGGCGCCGGGACGTCCGACGCCGTCGAGTTCCGGGTCGGGCAGCTGCGGGCGGAGCTGGAGCGCGCGCAGTTCGGCGTCGACGAGGACGTGCTGACCGAACGGATCGGCGCCCTGACCGGCAAGGTCGCGGTGGTGCGCGTCGGCGCGGCCACCCCGGCCGAGCTGAAAGAGCTGCAGCACCGGGTCGAGGACGCCCTGTCGGCGACCCGTGCGGCGATGGCCGAAGGCATCGTGGCCGGCGGGGGAGCGGCGCTCCTGCACGCCGAGAAGGCCCTGGAAGGCCTGGGGCTGGAAGGAGACCAGGCGATCGGCGTCGAGATCGTGCGGCGAGCGCTGGCGGAACCGGCGTTCCTCATCGCGCACAACGCGGGCCACCCGGCGCACGAGATCGTCGCCCGGACCCGGGAGCTCGGCGACGACGAGGGCTTCGACGCGCTGCACGACCGCTACGGCGACATGGTGGCGATGGGCGTCGTCGACCCGCTGCGGGTGTGCCGCTCGGCGGTGCAGAACGGGGCGTCGGTGGCGGGTCTGCTGCTGACGACGAACTCGCTGATCGCCGAGGAGCAGACCCCGTGGGGCGGCAGCGCGGCCCTGATGACCGAGTTCGGCCCCCTGGACGAGGGCCTGCACCAGCCCTCGCCCGACGCGAGCACGCCGCAGTCCCTCGGGATGGGCCCCTCCGTCGGCTGAGCCTTCGTTCGCTCTCGCCCACGGAGATCGGAGGTCCCCTCACCGGCGTCCTGAGCGCCGGTGGGGGGACCTTCCCGCGCTGCGCGGGCCCGGCGTCGATGCCAGGGTGGTGATCATGACGCACTACGCTCTCGCGCAGACGCTGGCGACGGTCGGGGAGTTCGAAGCAAAGGGCTTCCTGGGCACGGTGGGCAAGATCGCCGCGGCAACAGTGATCTTCTTCATCGCGATCGGTCTGGTGGTGGGGCTGCTGCTGGGGTTCTTCGTCGGCCGCTCGGTGGGCCGGCGCCAGGGCCCGCGCTGACCGCATCGGGACCGGGTCAGCTCACCAGGCCGTGGCTCGCCAGTTCCCGGCCGGCCAGCTTCTCGATGATGTCGCGGTCCCGTTCCCGCCACCCGGTCGCGACCTTGCCGTCGGACGCCAGGCGCCGCAGTGGCTGGGTCGCCAGGGCCCGGAGCGCCAGCAGGTCCAGGCCCTCGTCGCCGAGGGCGCGCAACCGCGCTGCCGCCGACGCCCGGCGGGTGAACTTCCAGCGCAGCGGCAACCACGTCACCACCAGGGCCAGCACCGGCAGCGCGATGATGATCGCCGCCATCCACCACGCCAGGTTCTCCACCGCCTCGATCTGCCACCGGCCGGAGTCCACGAGCTTGGTCCCGACGTCCGACCCGCCGTGGAGCGCCTTCGCCAGCCCGTCGCCGATGAGCGGGATGCCGCCCGCGGAGTCGGCGGCGCTGTCGAACGTCCCGCGCAACCCTGTGCCCGCGTCGACGAGCCCGTCGCCGGGCGCCCGCAGTTTCATCACCTGGTCGTACACCGACGTCCCCAGCCAGACCGCGAGGATCACGAGCAGCAGGGCGAGCAGGTCGCTGACGAGCTGGGCGGTACGGCGGATCGGCCGTTCGGCGTAGAACTGCATCGGGACGCCTTTCGCGGTGGGGGAGCGCGGGCGACGGCAACTTACCCGCGCTCCCCACCGGCGAACCGTGGCTAGCTCCGGACGACCTCCGCGAGCCCGGTCAGCTCGGCCGGCAACGGTCCTTCGTGCAGCACGCCGAGCCGCTGCGTCGCCCGGGTGAGCGCGACGTAGAGGTCCGCCGCGCTGTCCGCGAGGATCGCCTCCGGCTCCACCACCAGGACGGCGTCGTACTCCAGGCCCTTCGTCTCCGACGCCGGCACCGCGCCCGGCACGCCCGGCGGCCCGATCACCACGCTGGTGCCTTCCCGCCCGGCCTCCTCGCGGACGAACTCCTCGATCGCCGCCGCCCGATCGTCGGCGGTGACCTGCCGGGACCACGGCGGGACACCGCACGCGCGCACCGACTCGGGCGGCTTGACGTCCGGCGCGAACCCGGCCAGGACCGCGGCCGCCACGGCCATGATCTCCGCCGGCGTGCGGTAGTTGACCGTCAGCGACCGGTAGACCCAGCGGTCGTCGACGTAGGGCGCCAGCATCGGGCCCCACGCCCGTGCCCCGGCCTCCGCGCGGCGTTGGGCGAGGTCGCCCACCACCGTGAACGACCGGCCCGGGCAGCGCCGCATCAGCACCCGCCAGTCCATTTCGGACAGTTCCTGGGCCTCGTCGACGACGACGTGCCGGTAGGTCCAGTCGCGGTCCGCCGACGCGCGTTCGACCAGCGTGCGCGTGTCGTGCTCGACGAACCGGTCCGCCAGGTCCTCGGCGTAGAGCAGGTTCTCGGCCGAGAGCATGACGTCCTCGTCCATCTCCTCCCGGTCCAGCTTCATCGACTGGAAGACGCCTTCGGCGTAGTCGGCCTCGGCCTTCCGCTCCCGCGCGGCCGCTTTCTCCGCGGCCTTCTCGGCCGTCTTGTCGCGGCCCAGCAGGTCGACCAGCTCGTCGAGCAACGGGACGTCGGACACCGTCCAGGCAGCACCCCGGGCCCGGTACAGCACCGAATCCGCCGGGGCGGACGAGTAGAGCGAAGACAGCAAACCCTCGGGCGTCAGGATCGGCCAGAGCGCGTCGAGCGCGGCGGTGAACGTCTCGTCCCCGGCGAGGTCCTCGAGCAGGCCCTTCCGCATGCTCTCCCACTCGTCGCGGTCGTCCCGGCTCAGCCAGCCCTTGCCGATCCGGCCGATCGCCCGTTCGGTGAGCACGTACGTGACGATGTCGGTGAACACGGCGCGGGCTTCGTTGTGCGGCAGCCCGCTGTCGCGCGCCTCCTGCCGGGCCCACTCCGCGGTCTCGGCGTCGATCCGGACGGTGACGTCCTTCAGCTCGACCGGCACCGGCTCGGCCGGCAGCCGCTGCCGGTCGGCGACCGCCGCCTTCAGC
This sequence comes from Amycolatopsis sp. NPDC048633, assembly GCF_040650695.1. Taxonomy (NCBI): domain Bacteria; kingdom Bacillati; phylum Actinomycetota; class Actinomycetes; order Pseudonocardiales; family Pseudonocardiaceae; genus Amycolatopsis; species Amycolatopsis sp. NPDC048633. The sequence continues at coordinate 94,896 of NZ_JBEZHS010000008.1, read as the reverse complement.
ACGTCGAGGATCTTCAGCGACCCCTTGAGCCGCGCGGCTTCCGGGGCGTCCTCGGCGGTGACGTGCAGGCCGGGCACGAGGTCGCCGGTGGTCGTGAACACGACGTCGGTCTCGCCCAGCGACGGCAGGACGCGCCCGATGTGGTTCAGGAACGCCGGGTTCGGCCCGACGACCAGCGCGCCGTGGCGTTCCATCCGCTCCCGCTGGGTGTAGAGCAGGTACGCGACGCGGTGCAGCGCCACGACCGTCTTCCCGGTGCCCGGCCCGCCCTCGATGACCAGCACGCCGGGGTGGTCGAGCCGGATGATCTCGTCCTGCTCGGCCTGGATCGTCGCGACGATGTCGCGCATCCCCTCACCGCGCGGCGCGTTGACGGCCGCGAGCAGCGCCGCGTCCCCCTGCGCGTCCCCGCCGGGACGGCCGAGGTCCTCGTCGGTGAACCCGAGCACGTGCCGCCCGCGCGTGTGGAACTGGCGGCGCCGGTGCATGTCCTCCGGATTGGCGCCGGTGGCGGTGTAGAACGGGCGGGCCGCCGGCGCGCGCCAGTCGAGCAGCACCGGCCGGTAGTCGTCGTCCTCTTCGAACAGGCCGATGCGCCCGATGTAGGACTGCTCGCCCGAGACGGCGTCCAGCCGCCCGAAGCAGAGCCCGTTGTCGACGACGTCCAGCCGCTTCACCTGCCGGCCGAGCGAGCGCACGGCGACGTCCCGTTCCATGGCGCCGGCGCCCTTGCCGCCGAGCGCCGCCTCGTATTCGCCCTTCACCCGCGCGCGCTCGGCGTCGAGCCGCGTGTACAGCCCGGTGACGTGGTCGCGTTCGGACCGCAGTTCTTCTTCGTACCCCTGAGACAAGATTCCCTCTTCGTTTTCCGACGACAGCGTTTCAGGCGGTGGGCGCGCCGAACCACTTCCGCAGCGCACCGGACAGGTCCGTGCCGTCCTCCCCGGCCCAGACGACGTGCCCGTCCGGGCGCAGCAGCACCGCGGGCACGTCCAGCTCCTCACTGACGTCGACGACGTGGTCGACCCGGTCTTCCCAGCCCGCCGCCGAAAGCGAGCCGGTCTGGTCGAGCAGCAGGCCGCGGCCCGCGTGCAGCAGCCCGTAGAGGTGCCCCTGCTTCAGCTCGACGTCCCGCAGCCGCCGGCCCAGCAGGGCGTGGCCCTCGCCGAAGTCGTAGCGGATCCCGATCGCGATGATCTTCTCGGTGAGGTAGCGGTTCACCTCGTCGAAGTCCATCAAGTCCGCGAGCAGCCGGCGCGCCGCCTGCGGGCCCGGCTCGAGCAGCATCAGCTCCATCTGCGCGCGGGTGTTGTTCAGCACCTCCTCGGCCACCGGGTGCCGCTCGGCCTCGTAGCTGTCGAGCAGCCCGTCCGGCGCCCAGCCGGTGACCGCGGCGGCCAGCTTCCAGCCCAGGTTGAACGCGTCCTGGACGCCGAGGTTGAGCCCCTGCCCGCCGACCGGCGGGTGGACGTGCGCCGCGTCGCCGGCGAGGAACACCCGGCCCACGCGGTAGTGCTCGGCCTGCCGGGTGGCGTCCCCGAACCGGGAAAGCCACCGCGGCGAGTGCACGCCGTAATCGGTCCCGGCCGTCTTCCTGAGCTGCTCCTTGAGCTCGTCCAGCGTCGGCGGGGTGCGCCGGTCCTCGGCGACCCCTTCGGCGGGCACGCCGACGCGGTAGGTGCCGCCTTCCACGGCCATGAAGCCGAATCGCTTCTGGGTCTTGCGGACCTCGATGTTCGCGGCGTCGATCTCCTCCCGCGAGACGGTCACCTCCACCTCGCCCAGCAGCGTCTCGATCCGGCTGGGCTCACCGGGGAAGCCGACGCCGAGCAGTTTGCGCACCGTGCTGCGCCCGCCGTCACAGCCGACGAGGTAGCGCGCACGCAGCCGCTCGCCATCGGCCAGTTCGACCGTGACGCCTTCGTCGTCCTGCTCCAGCCCGGTCACCTCGCGGCCGCGCCGGATCTCGGCGCCGGCCTCGACCGCGTGCTCGGTCAGGAGCCGGTCGATGACGGGCTGGTGGATGCCGAGCGTGTAGCCGTGCGCGGTGTCCAGCCGCTCCGGCGACGGCTTCGGAATTCCCGCGAAGAAACCCCCGACCGGGTACTTCGTGCCGAGCTCCAGGAACCGCTCCAGCAGCCCCCGCTGGTCCATCACTTCGATGCTGCGCGCGTGCAGGCCGAGCGCGCGGACGACCTTCGTCGGCTCCGCGTCCCGTTCCAGCACGAGCACGTCCACGCCGTGCAGCCGGAGTTCGGCCGCCAGCATCACGCCGGTCGGCCCGCCGCCGGCGATGATCACGTCAGTCAAGAAGACCCCCTTGAAATCCCCGCGTTTCCGCAGGTTGTGGCTACGGCCGAGAATTGTGCGGTACAACGGGGGTCTTGCCGCAAGCCCAGGGGTGCGCTATACATTAATTACGGAGGGGAGTGGTCATTCCTCCCGCCGCTTCCGGGACGTCTTCCCAGCTCCAGCTCATCCGCATGGTGCCAGACTCGCGTTGCGCCGTCGATCTATGACAGCCGTCATAGTGTGGTTCGCGTCCCACCGTGCTCTCATGGGGCTATGACAGCTGTCATGGAAATCCGGGAGCTGGGCGACCGTCCGGCCGACCGGGAGTGCGTGGCCGCGCTGGTCGCGGCCTGCTCGCCGGACAGTCTCCGGCGGCGCTTCATGATGGGCGGCCCGGCCGAACCGGCCGAGGTCTTCCGGCGGTACGGCCGGTTCCTGCTCGCCGGATCGCCCGCCCTGCTGGCCACCCGCGGCGGGGTTCCGGTGGGGCTGCTCAACTTCGTCGCGGAGACCCCGGGGGAGGCCGAGCTCGGGATCCTCGTCGCCGATCCGTGGCAGCGGCAGGGGGTCGGGAGCGCGCTGGCCCGGTGGCTCTGGGCTTCGGGGAAGTTCCCGGGCTGGACGGTGCGCGGCACCGTGTGGGCGGGCAACGCCGGCGCGGAGGCATTGCTGCTGCGTCAGGGGTTCCGGCCGGTACCCACCTACGAACGCGGCGAGCGTGACTTCGCGCTGGTCGTCCCGGACTGGGCTACCATGACGGACGTCATGAAGGAGGCGGTCGATGACCCGGACACCACGCGAGCGGATGGTGCTCAGCGCCGCGCAGCTGGTGCGGATCCAGGGTGTCGCGGCGACCGGCATGCGGGACGTGGTCGCGCACGCCGAAGCGCCGCGGGGGTCCCTGCAGCACTACTTCCCGGGCGGTAAGGACCAGCTGATCGCCGAAGCCGTCACGTGGGCGGGGGACTACGTCGCCCGGCGCGTCTCGCGCGTCGCGGCGAAGATCGAGGACCCGACCCCGGGCAAGCTCTTCGAAGCCATGGTCGCCCACTGGCGCGACGAGTTCACGGCGCAGGGCTACGACGCGGGCTGCCCGCTGGTCGCGACGGTCGCCGACACGGCGGCGACCAGCGACGACCTGCGCGAAGCGGTCGGCAAGGCGTTCGACGGCTGGCAGCGCCCGGTGGCGGCGGCGCTTGCGGAGCTGGGCGTGCCCGGCGCCCGCAGCGAGTCGCTGGCCGTGCTGATGCTCAGCGCCTTGGAGGGCGCGATCGTCCTGGCCCGGGCGCACCAGGACGTCGCACCCCTGGACACGGTGGTCGCGGAGCTGCGGCCGCTGCTCGACGGCGCCGTGTCCGCACGTCGCGAATGACTCATTCGGGACCTCCGGCGCCGCGAATGAGTCATTCGCGGCATCCCGGTGCCGGGTCCACTGTGTCCACTGTGGACTAGAGGTCGCGGAAGAACTCCCGGATGTCCCGGACCAGCTCCTCCGGTGCCTGCAGTGACGCGAAGTGCCCGCCGGTGTCGTACTCCGTCCAGCGCGTGATCGTGTTGGACAGCGCGGCCAGGCCGCGGATCGCGTGGTCGCCGCGGAAGTTCGCCACCGCCGTCGGCACGCCGGAGGGTGCCGGGCGCTCGCCCCAGCCGTCCTGGCCCGCCTCGAGGTAGAGGCGCGCCGCCGAGCCCGCCGTGCCGGTGAGCCAGAAGATCGTCACGTTCGTCAGGATCGCGTCGCGGTCCACTGGCGTCTGGTTCGTCGCCGTCGGGTCCCAGTCCACGAACCACTCCAGGTTCCACGCCAGCTGGCCGGCGGGGGAGTCGTTGAGGGCGTAGGCGAGCGTCTGCGGTCGCGTGGCCATCTGCGTGGCGTAGCCGGAATGGCCGTACCACCACGCTTCGTTCTCCTTCGCCCGCTCCCGGTCCTCTTCGGACAGTCGCTCGAGGTCGCCGGGCGCGGTCGGCACCCCGGCGTTGGCGACGGCGTTGACGTGCACGCCGAGCACCGACTCCGGCGCCGTCCGGCCCAGTTCGGGCGAGACGATGCTGCCGAAGTCGCCGCCCTGGGCGCCGTAGCGTTCGTAGCCGAGCCGTCGCATCAGCTCGGCCCACGCCCGGGCCGTCCGGCGTGTGTTCCAGCCGCGTTCGGTCGTCGGCCCGGAGAAGGCGAAGCCGGGCACCGACGGCGCGACGACGTGGAACGCGTCCGCCGGGTCGCCGCCGTGGGCGCGCGGGTCGGTGAGCGGCCCGAGGATGTCGAGGAAGTCGGCGACCGTGCTCGGCCAGCCGTGGGTCAGGATCAGCGGCGTCGCGTCCGGCTCGGGGGAGCGGACGTGCAGGAAGTGGACGCGCTGGCCGTCGATCGTGGTCGTGAACTGCGGGAACGCGTTGAGCCGGGCCTCCTGCGCGCGCCAGTCGAAGTCGCTGCGCCAGTACTCGACGAGGTCGGTGAGGTAGGGCTCGCTGACGCCGTACGCCCAGCCGGCGCCGGGCAGCTCGCCCGGCCAGCGGGTGCGGGCGAGCCGGTGGTGCAGCTCGTCGAGGCCGGCCTGCGGGACGTCGATGCGGAAGGGATCCATGGGCTCACCCTCCTGCGTGTGTAGGACAGTTTCGGTCCTACACGTCTGGCAGGCTTCGGGGATGCGGGAAACCCCTGGCCGGCTGCTCCGGCTGCTGTCGCTGCTGCAGAGCCACCGGGACTGGTCGGGCACGGAGCTGGCCTCGCGGTTGAACGTGACCACGCGGACCGTGCGGCGGGACGTCGACCGCCTGCGCGAGCTGGGCTACCCGGTGCACGCGGTGATGGGCCCGGTCGGCGGCTACCGCCTCGGCGCCGGCGCCGAACTGCCACCGCTGCTGCTGGACGACGACGAAGCCGTCGCGGTGACGGTCGCCCTGCACACGTCCGGCTCGGAAGAGGCGTCGCAGCGGGCCTTGAGCAAGCTTTCGCGAGTGCTGCCTTCGCGGCTGCGGCACCGCGTCGCCGCGTTGGAAGCGAGCATGCTGGCGCTCCCGGTGCGCGGCCCGGTGGTGGACCCGGCGGTGCTGACGGCGGTGTCGGCGGCCATCCGCGCGGCCGAAACCCTGCGCTTCGACTACGTGCGCCACGACGGCGGCTCGTCGCGCCGATCGGTCGAGCCCCACCGGCTCGTGTCGTGGGGGCGCCGCTGGTACCTGGTCGGCTGGGACACCGGCCGCGACGACTGGCGCACGTTCCGCGTGGACCGCCTGACGCCGCGCATCCCGAACGGCCCGCGGTTCACCCACCGCGACCCGCCGGACGGCGACCTCACGGCGTACCTGACCCGGAGGATGGGCCGCGAGATGTGGCCGTTGCGCGCGGTGCTGAAGCTCCACGCGCCGGCGTCCGAGCTGGCCGGCCGGGTCGAGGGCGAAGTGACTCCGATCGACGCGCGGACGTGCCGGCTCGAGCTGGCGTCCGATTCGTACGACCTCGTGGCGTTCGTGGTGGGGATGCTGGACGTGCCGTTCGAAGTGGAGTCACCACCGGAACTGGCCGAACGGCTCCGGGTGCTCGCCGCGAGGTACGCCGCCGCGACCTAGGTGTGCGTGCCGCCGTCGATGCGGATTTCGGTGCCGGTGATGAACTTGCCGTCGTCCGAGGCCAGCATCGCCACCACGCCCGCCACCGTCTCGGGGCCGGCCACCGGGTTGCCGACCTCCGTCGTGTGGTCCGTCGGGAGGATCGGCAACAGCCGGCCGAACAGCGAGAAGTCGATGTCCTGGGGCAGCCAGCTCGCCGCCGAGTCCGTGATACCGCTCTTCACGCTGCCCGGCGCGATGCTCACCGCGCGCAGGCCCTGCTTGCTGTACTCCAGCGCCAGCGAGTGCGTGAACGCCTGGATGCCGCCCTTGCTCGCGCAGTACGCCGCCATGTACGGGTGGGCGAACGACGCCGACGTCGAGCTGAAGTTGACCACCACGCCGTGGTCGCTCTCCAGCAGGGCCGGCAGGGCCGCCCGCGTCACCAGGAACGTGCCGGTCAGGTTCACCGCCAGCACCCGGTTCCACAGCTCCAGCGACGTCTCGTGCGTGTGCGACGCCAGCAGGATTCCCGCCGCGTTGACCAGCACGTCGAGACCGCCGAAGATCTTCACGGCCGACGCCACCCCCGAAGCCACCGACGCCTCGTCGGCCACGTCCATGACGTAGGTCGTCAGGCCGCCGAGGCGCGTGGCCTTCTGCGTCTCGATGAGGCCCTCTTCGGAGACGTCGGTGCCGATGACCTGCGCCCCCTCCTCCATCAGGCGGAGCGTGGTGGCCCGGCCGATGCCGGAGCCGGCACCGGTGACCAGGATTCGGCGATCGCGCAGGCGTTCCATGGCGATCACCGTAGCCAAGAAATCAGAGCGCGGGCACCCGCTCGTCGGCGGGCGGCGGGCCCGGCGGGGTGCCGTCGCCGAACGGGCGGCCGCCGAGCTGCTCGCGGCCGTGCGGGGTGACCCAGTTCGCCACGTCCGGCCCCAGCGGCACGATCCCGCTCGGGTTCACGTTCTTGTGCACCACGTAGTAGTGCTCCTTGATCTGCGGGAAGTCGATCGTGTCGCCGAACCCGGGCGTCTGGAACAGGTCCCGCGTGTAGGCCCACAGCACCGGCAGCTCGGTGAGCTTCTGCCGGTTGCACTTGAAGTGGCCGTGGTAGACCGCGTCGAAGCGGACGAGCGTGGTGAACAGCCGGACGTCGGCCTCGGTGATCGTGTCGCCGACCAGGTAACGCTGGTCCGCGAGCCGCTCGGACAGCCAGTCCAGACGGGTGAACAGCTTGGTGTACGAGTGCTCGTACGCCTCCTGGGAGCGGGCGAACCCGCATTGGTAGACCGCGTTGTTGACGTCGGTGAACACCTTCTGCGCGACGTCGTCGATTTCGTCGCGCAGCTTGTCGGGATACAGCTCGGGCGCGCCTTCGCGGTGGTAAGCGGTCCACTCGGTGGACATGTCCAGCGTCATCTGCGCGAAGTCGTTGGTGACGACCTCGCCGCTCGGGACGTCGACGAACGCCGGCACCGTGATACCGCGCGGGTACTCCGGGTCGCGCTTGAAGAACGCCTCCTGCAGCCGCTCGATGCCGAGCACCGGGTCACGCCCGTCCGGATCGAGGTCGAAGCTCCAGCTCCGCTCGTCGTGCACCGGCCCGGCGATGCCCATGGAGAGCACCGGCTCGAGGCCCAGCAGGCGCCGCACGATCACCGCGCGGTTGGCCCACGGGCAGGCGCGCGCGACGACCAGCCGGTAGCGGCCGGGCTCGACGGGCCAGCCGTCGCGGCCGTCGGCGGTGATGCGGTCCGGGAGGTAGTTCAGGTCCCGCTGGTACTCGCCCTTGTCGGTCATCGCGTCCTCAGCAGTCGTCAGCAGTCGTCGGTCGGGGGAGTGGCTTCCATGGCCGCGGCCAGCCGGGCCAGCACCGGCCCGGCGGTGCGGATGTCGTCGGCGCCCAGGTGGGCGAACACCGAAGCCCGCACCCGGGCGAGGTGGCTCGGGAAGGCCGCCTCCAGTTTGGCCAGTCCGGCCGCGGTCAGCACGGCGTTGGACGCGCGGCCGTCTTCGGCGCACCGGCGCTTCTCGACGAGCCCGCGGCGCGTGAGGTCGTCGACCACCCGGCTGATCCGGCTGAGCGACAACGCGGTCGTCGACGCCAGTGCGGAGATGCGGAGCAGGTGGTCCGGCGCCTCCGACAGCGCGACGAGCACGCCGTAGTCGCTGACCGTGAGCCCGGTCTCGGGGAGGAACTGGTCCTCGAGGGAGCGGGGCAGCACCGTGGTGATGCGGATCAGCGACCGCCAGAAGGCGGCTTCCTCCTCGTCCAGCGCGGCCTGTTCACCCATACCGGCAGTCTATCGAAAGCTTGCTTGCGCAACCAGTCAAAATGAGTACAGTGTTGTTGAGCCCTCAATCACTGGGGGGCGCCACCACGAGGAGAGAAGAAGAGATGACCAGCGCGACCACCTACCCCCAGCTGACCGGCGAGTACACCCTGGACGCCGCCCACTCGCGGATCGGGTTCGTCGCCCGGCACGCCATGGTGACCAAGGTGCGCGGCAGCTTCAACGACTTCACCGGCACCGCGACCATCGACGGCGACGCGCCGGAGAAGTCGTCCGCCCAGGTGACCATCCAGGCGCACAGCATCGACACCCGCAACGCGGACCGCGACGGGCACCTGAAGAGCAACGACTTCCTGTCGATGGACGAGTACCCGCAGATCACCTTCACCACCACCGAGATCAAGCAGGCCGGCGAGACCTCCTTCGAGGTCACCGGTGACCTGACGATCAAGGACGTCACCCGCTCGGTGACCATCCCGTTCGAGTTCGAGGGCTCCGCCAAGGACCCGTTCGGCAACGACCGGATCGGCTTCGAGGGCTCCACCACGATCAGCCGCAAGGACTACGGCATCACCTGGAACGCCGCGCTGGAGACCGGTGGCGTGCTGGTGAGCGACAAGGTCACCCTCGAGTTCGAGATCTCCGCGATCAAGAACGCCTGACTTCGCCGAGCGGGAACCGGGTCAGCCCCGGTTCCCGCTCGCCCGCAGGTTCGCGATCCCGACGTCGAGCGCCGCTTCGAGGTGGTCGATGCGGCCGGTCGACAGCATCACCACGACGCCGCCCTGGATGCCCGCCAGCAGGGCGGCGGCGGTGCGCCCGGGGTCCACTTCCGCGTCGACTTCGCCGGCGTCCTTCAGGTGGCGGATTCCCGCCTCGATCTCGTCCTGCCAGCGCCGCAGCATCTCGGTCACCACGGCCTGTGCGCCCGGTGTCGCGCGGCCCAGCTGGGAGATCAGCACGTTGAGCGGGCAGTGCTGCCCTCTGCCTTCGTAGTGCGAGACGACCGTGTCGCGCCAGCGCTTCCACGCCGCCCACGACGTCAGCCGGCCCAGCTGTGGCTGCTGGACCGCCAGGACCTGGGCGGCTTCGTGCTGCGCCACCGCCAGCAGGAGCTCTTCCTTGCCCTCCGGGAAGTAGTGGAACAGCTGGCTCTTGCTGGTGCCCGTCCGCGCCCGGACGTCGTCGAGCGTCGTGACGGCGACCCCGCGCTCGCGGATCTCCGCCGCGGCGCCGTCGATGATCCGCTGCCGCGTCGCGGCGCCTTTCGAGGTCAGCTTTGGACTCACGGGTCCACTTTAAACCAGTGTCGCGAAACCGGGGCGGGACGAGACAATCCCGGCATGTCCACCGTCACCCCGTTCGCGGTCCTGGCGCTGATCGGCGCCGTGTCCGGTGCGGTCACCGCGTGGCTGCTCCTGCGCCGGGACCGGCCCGCGCAGGTGCTCACTCCGTCGGCGCCGCCGGAACCGATGGAGCCCGAGGTCACGGCGCAGCTGCTGGCCGACGACCAGGCGGCCCGGGTCGCCGAGCTGGCGCACCTCGCCGAGTTGGCCGACGCCGATCCGGCGCGGCGCCAGGACTTCGTCGACCGGCTCCTCGGTGAGCTGGGCTACGGGGGTCGCGAGACCGGGGCCGAGCTCTGGCCGGTGCTGCTGCGGCACCTGCGTCGCGGGTCGCCGCGGTTCTGGCCCGGGATGGACCTGCACCCGGAATCGAGGGTGCTGCACGGCGTCGACCTGCGGGGCTGCGAAGTCCGCAACGCGATCTTCCACGACGTGCACTTCCGCGGCGATGTCCGCTTCGACGGCACGGTCTTCACCGGCCTGGTGAGCTTCGAGGGATCGCGCTTCGCCCGGCACGCGCACTTCGGCGACGCGCGGTTCGAGACGGGCGCCGACTTCGGGAACACCACCTTCACCGGGACGGCGGGGTTCGCCGGAGCGAGCTCGGCGGGGGAGACGTGGTTCGACGAGGCCCGGCTCTCGGCCCGCTCCGAGTTCGGCGGGTCCCGGTTCGCCGACACGTCGTTCGCGAACGCGGGCTTCGCGGGCCGGACGTCGTTCCGCGACGCCCGCTTCGCCGACGCCTTCTTCGGCGGCGCGCGGTTCAGCGGGCACGCCGACTTCACCGGGACCGCGGCCGAGCGGTTCCGCTTTCCCGGGGCGCGGGCCCGCACGGACGCCCGCGTGGTCCGGACCTGGCCGGAGGGCTGGGCACTGGGGCCGTCGCGGCCGCTCAAGCCGGGTGTCTGGGCGGAGCTTCGGGAGTCCCGGACTGCGTAGGCCGGATCGGGACCTCCGCGCCGTCGCGCAGGAAGACCGGGATCCGCCCGGCCGGGGCCGGTGCCTCGACCCAGGTTCCGCCTTCGTGGCGGGAGCCGGTCACCGCGTCCGTCCACTCGGCACCCGCGGGCAGGTAAACCCGCCTCGACGTCAGCCCCGGCGAGAGCACGGGCGCGACCAGCACGTCCGGTCCGAGCAGGAACTCGTCGTCGACGTCCCAGGAAGCGGCGTCCCCGGGGAAGTCGACGAACAGCGGCCGCATCGGGGGAACGCCCTGCTCGTGCGCCACCCGCATCTGGGCCATCAGGTACGGCCGCAGCCGCTCCCGCAGCCGCAGCGACTCCGAAATCGCGGAGTACGCGGGAGCGCCGTAGGACCAGACCTCGTTGGGCCCGCCGGTCATCTCCGGTCCGAACGCCGGCCGCGGGTCGCGGAAGCCGTGCAGGCGGAACAGCGGGCAGAACACCCCGTACTGGAACCACCGCACCATCAGCTCGCGATATTCGGGCGACGACGGGTCACCGCCGTGGAAGCCGCCGATGTCCGTGGTCCACCAGGGGATCCCGGCCAGCGCCACGTTCAGCCCGGCCCGGACCTGCACCCGCAGCGACGCCCACGTCGCCGGGACGTCGCCGGACCACAGCGCGGCCCCGAACCGCTGGCTGCCCGCCCACGCCGAGCGGCTGAGCAGCACCACCTCGTCGTCGCCTTCGCCGCGGACGCCGTCGTGGAACGCCTGCGCGTTCGCCTGGGGGTAGAGGTTGAACACTTCGGAGCCCGGGCCGGCGTGGAAGCCGAGGTTGTGCGGGTGGCCGGGCTGGATCTCGGGCTCGTCGCCGTCCAGCCACCACGCGCGCACGCCGAGGTCGTAGTAGTTCTCCTTGACCTTGCTCCAGACGAACCGCCGCGCCGCCGGGTTCGTCGCGTCGTAGAACGCCACCGGCATCTCGGTGCCGAACCCCTTGTCCTTCCACGGCGCGTGCGCCGGGACCCCACTCTCGGCGGCGACCAGCATCCCCTGCTCGTGCAGCTCGCGGTAGTTCTCCGACAGCGGGCTCACCGACGGCCACACCGACACCATCAGCTTGACGCCCAGCTCGTCGAGCTCCCGCACCAGCCCGGCCGGGTCGGGCCACTCGGCCGGGTCGAACTTCCAGTCGCCGAGATGCGTCCAGTGGAAGAAGTCCGCCACGATCACCGACAGCGGCAACCCGCGCGCGTGGTACTCGCGCGCCACGGACAGCAGCTCCTCCTGGGTGCGGTAACGCAGCTTCGACTGCCAGAACCCGGCCGCCCAGTCCGGCAGCATCGGCGCGTAGCCGGTCGCGTCGGCGTAGTGGCCGAGGATCTCCCGCGGGCCGTCGCCGGTGGTGACCCAGTAGTCGAGCTGGCGGGCGTCGTCGGCGACCCAGCGGGTGCCGTTGGCGGCCAGCTCAACCCGGCCGACCGCCGGGTTGTTCCACAGGAACCCGTAGCCGCGGCTGGACAGCAGGAACGGCACCGACACCTCGGCGTTGCGCTGCACCAGGTCCAGCACGAGGCCCTTCTGGTCGAGCCGGCCGTGCGTGTGCTGGCCGAGGCCGTAGAGGCGCTCGTCGTCGTAGGCGGTGAACCGCTGTTCGAGGCGGCCGTACCCGTTGCGCGACGGCATGAACAGCCGCGCTCCGGGCCACCAGAAGTGCGCGCGCTGCTCGGACAGCAGCTCCTCGCCGGTGTCCGTCCGGACGAACCGCAGCTGCGCGTCGATCCCGGTGTCGGTGTCGGCGATCTCGACGATCGCGGTGAGCGCGCCGTTGACCACCCGCCCGCTGCGTCCGTCCACCGAGGCGGTGGCCGACGACGGCTTCGCGGGCAGCAGCGCGCCGGGGACGTCGTCGAGGATGCGGTGCCGGCCGGCGCGCACCCGCAGGCTGCCGTCGCCCCACGGTTCGACGCGCAGGACCTCGTGCCGCACGGTGACTTCGAGCGAGCGGCCGTCTTCGGACGTGATCACGAGGTCTCCTTAGTCTTTGACGGCGCCGCTGGTCAGCCCGGCGACGACGTACCGCTGGGCGACGACGAGCAGGACGGCCGCGGGGACCGCGGCGAGGACGGCGGTGGCCATGATCCCGTTCCAGTCGGCGGACTGGTTGCCGACGAACCGGTAGATGCCCACCGTGATGGGCTCGAACGACTGCCCGGTGGTGAGGGTGACGGCGAACAGGAAGTCCGCCCACGCGAACAGGAACGAGAACAGCCCGGCGGTGACCAGCGCGTTGCGGCTGACCGGGAGGATGATCGAGCGGAACGTCCGCCAGTACCCGGCACCGTCCACCCGGGACGCTTCGGTGAGCTCCTTCGGCACGGAGATCATGAAGGCCCGCAACAGGAGGATGGCGAACGGGATGGTCGCGGTCGAGTCCGCGAGCACCAGCCCGAGGTAGTTGTCGATCAGGCCGAGGTTGCTGAACACGGTGTAGAGCGCGTTGGCCATCACGATGCCCGGGATCATCTGCACGATGAGCAGCACGAACACCAGCACCGGCCCGCCGCGGACCCTCAGCTGGGCCAGCGCGTACGACGCGGGCGCGGCGATCGCCAGCGACACGAACACCGTGCCGAGTGCGACGACGACGCTGGAGAATAGGTGCGGTCCTTGGGAGGACAACGCCTTGCGATAGCCGTCCAGGGTGCCGTCCACGGGGAAGAACGCCGGGTCCGGGCGCAGCAGCGCGCCGCTGGGCTGCAGGGAGGCGTTGAGCATCCAGTACAGCGGGAACAGCAGCACCGCGACGATCAGGACGCCGAAGACCGTCCGGGCCTTCATGCCGCCGCCTCGGCCAGGGTCGCTCGCGCCGAGCGCAGGTAGAGCAGGCCGAACACGGTCGCCACCAGGATGAGGACGTTGCCGACCGCGGCGCCCTGCCCGAACGCGAAGTCCTGGAAGGACAGCCGGTAGGACCACGTCGTGAGCGTCTGCGTCGCGTTCGCCGGCCCGCCGCCGGTGACGACCATGATCACGTCGAACACCTTGATCGTGTAGACCAGCCCGAGCATGAGCACGATCCCGGTGACCGGCCGCAGCAGCGGCCAGGTGATGTGCCGGAACCGCTGCCACGCGCCCGCGCCGTCGAGCGACGCGGCCTCGTAGAGCGACGCGGGGATCGCGCGCAGGCCGCCGTGCAGGATCACCAGGTTGAACGGGATGCCGATCCAGATGTTCGTGAGGATCACCGCGGGCAGCGCCCAGCCGGTGCTGCTCAGCCACGGCACCGCGTCGAGGCCGACGAAGCGGAGGGCCGCGTTGAGCACGCCGTGGTCCTGGTCGAACATCCACCGCCAGACCGCGCCGCTGACGACCAGCGGCAGCAGCCAGGGCAGCAGGAGCAGCGACCGCAGCAGGGCGCTGCCGAGGAAGCGGCCGCTGAAGAAGACCGCCAGCGCGAGGCCGATGCCGAACTGGAAGACGAGCGACCCGGCCGTGAACAGCGCCGTGTTGAGGACGGCCGTCGAGAAGAGCGGGTTGTCGAAGACGGCAGCGTAGTTGTCGAAGCCGACGAAGGGCGCTTCGCCGGTGTAAAACGACTTCACCGTGTAGTCCTGCGTGCTCATCACGAGGTTCGCGGCGAGCGGGTAGCCGAAGAAGACCCCGACGTAGGCCAGGGCCGGCAGCAGAAACAGCCAGGCGGCGAACCGGTTGTCCCGCCGCGGTTTCCGGCCGCTTCGGGGTGGCGCCGTGACCGTGGCCGGGGCGACCAGGGTCACGAACCGCTCGCCTGCTGGGCGGCCTTCAGGGCCTGGTCGGCCGGCTGCTTCCCGGTCAGCGCCGCCTGGATCGCGTCGGCCAGCGCCTGCGAGACCTTCGGGTACTTCTCGCCGAGCTCGGCGGTGCGGGAGCGGGCGGAGCCGACCTCGTCGACGAACGCCTGCATCGCCGGCTGCTCCGCGCCGAACTTGGTCGCGGCGGCCGTCTTCGACGGGATGTAGGCGTGCGCCTTGCTCCACTCGAGCATCGTCGGCTCCGAGAGGATGCAGGAGAGCACCTTGCCCGCCGCCTGCTGGGTGGGGCCGCTGGTGACCGGCACGGTGCCGACCTCGCCGCCGAGCGCGACCACCGGCTTGCCGCCCGCCTGCGGCACCGGGATCGGCACCACGCCGTAGTGCAGGGACTTCTGCTCGTCGAGCCGGGCCAGGTTCCACGACCCGTTGACCATCATCGCCGCGGTGCCGCCCACGAACTGGTCGGCGACGTCGTTCTGGTTCCACGTCACCACGGACTTCGACGCCGACCCGGAGTTCACCAGGTCCGTGACGAATTGAAGCGCTTTCACGGACTGCGCGGAGTCCAGCTGGGACAGTTCGGCGCCGTTGCTCCAGAAGAACGGGAGGAACTGCCAGGTGCCCTCTTCGGACGGGATCGCGGAGAAGGCCAGGCCGTACTTGCCGTCCTTGGTGAGCTTCGCCGCGGCGGCCTTCAGCTCGTCCCAGGTCTTCGGCGGGGCCACCCCGGCCGCGGTGAGGAGGTCCTTGTTGTAGATCAGCGCGAGGCCGTTGACGCCGGGGGCGACGCCGTACACCTTGTCCTGGTAGGTCCCGGCCTTGACGATGCTCGGGTAGTAGCCGTCGGTGGCGATGCCGTAGCCGTCCAGCGGGGTCAGCGCGCCGGTCGCGGCGACCTGCTGCAGCGTCGGGTTGTCGGTGAAGAGCAGGTCCGGCAGCGTCTTCGAGCTCGCGCCCTGCAGGACTTTCGGCAGCATCTGGGCGGTCGGCACGGTCTGGCGCTGGACCTTGATCCCGGTCTGCGTGGCGCAGGTGTCGAGGATCTTCTGCCACGCCGCGGAACCCTGCTCGTCGGCGTAGTAGTCGAGCTCGGTGATCGACGTGGCGGCCGGGGCGCCGGCGTCGGTCGAAGCCTGCGGTGCGGGGCTGGGGCTGCACGCGGTCAGCAGCGCGGCGCTCGCGGCCAGGATCAGGGCGCGACGGGGTAGGGACATGGTGATCCTCCTTCGACGCTGGAGCAGAACCTTGTTGCCGATCCGGCCAGAGGTAGGCCGGCCCCGGAGCGGCGAGTAACCGTTGCTACGGGACCGATTCGGCCGTGACTGTGGCCGGATCGGCAATGGACAGCAGAGTCAGGCGCGCGGCGCGGCGGTGCTGTCGCGCCGGGTCAGGCGGGGCCCGAGCAGCCGGACCTCCGGGGTGGTGTGGCCGGCGAGCCGGCGCATGGTCATCTCGACGGCCTGGGCCCCGACCTCCTCGGCCGGGATGGCGACCGTGGTCAGCGCGACCGGGTGGTGCTCGGCCATGCTGTCCGGGCACACCGCGACGACCGAGATGTCCTCGGGCACGCGCAGGCCGCGGTGGCGCAGGTCCGACAGCAGCGCGGGCAGGACGGCCTCGTTGTGCACGACCAGGCCGGTCAGGTCCGGGTCGGCGGCGAGCAGGTCGTCCAGGCAGGCGCTCACCGCTTCGTAGGAGTGGGCGCACGGCCGGTTCGTCGCCCGCACGTCATGGCTCTTCGCGGCGGCGTCGAACCCGTGCAGGAACCGCGTCGCGTAGCTCGTGCCGCGCCGGTAGACGGCGGGGGAGGGGCCGATCAGCGCGACCGAGCGGTGGCCGAGCTCGGCCAGGTGCGCGACACACGCCGAACCGGCGGCGGTGAAGTCCAGGTCGACGCAGCTCAGCCCGGCCGGGTGGTCGGGCACGCCGATGAGGACCACGGGCAGGTCGAGCGCGATGAGCATCGGCACCCGCGGGTCGGCGGCTTCGACGTCCATCACCATCAGCGCGTCGGCGATCGCCGACGACGCCACCCGCTGCAGCGCGGCGGGGCCTTCGTCTTTCGTGAGCAGCAGCAGGTCGTGGTCGTGCGCGCGGGCCGCGGTGACCGCCGAGGCGACGAACTCCATCACCACGGCGACGTTGAGGTCCGTGCGCAGTGGCACGACCAGGGCGAGCACGTTCGTCTTGCTGCTCGCGAGCGCGCGGGCCCCGGCGTGCGGGTGGTAACCGAGCTTGCGGATACTCTCCTCGACCAGCCGCCGGGTCTTCGGCGAGATCGAGCGCTTGCCGCTGATCACGTACGACACCGTGCTGGGTGCCACGCCCGCCGCCGTGGCGACGTCGTTGATCGTGACCACGGGCGGCCTCCTGGGGACGGGGGTGGGGCGGAAGGCTGTCGAAGCGCATCGACGATGGCACGAAGGTAAGTGACACCCGCCCGAAACACAAGCGGGATTCGCCGCCGGCACATATTCGATTCGCATTCGACGATCAGCGGTCGTGTCGAAACTGTCGAACGCACCTGATGGGAGAACTTCCCGCAGCTCAGAGTGCAGTTTTCGGAGCCGGCCGGACTTCCTGGGTGCGCTCCCAGGAAGTCTTGACCTCGTGCTCACACGACTGTAATAGTCGTCACCATCCTCACCTTCGACGCGAATGTTCCGCGCCGCACTGTCGAAACGATTCGACGAATCCGGGAGGCCGTTCGTGCGCCAGTCCCCGCTCCGCCGCGCCCTCGTCCCGATGGTGGCCGCCACCCTGCTGCTGGCGCCGACGCCGGCCCTCGCGGCACCCCCGATGCCGTTCCGCGACCCGGCCCTGCCGCTCGCGACGCGGATCGACGACCTGCTGTCCCGGCTGACGGCCGACGAGAAGATCTCGCTCCTGCACCAGTACGAGCCGGCCATCCCGCGCCTGGGCATCGGCATGTTCAAGACCGGGACCGAAGCGCTGCACGGCGTCGCCTGGTCGACCGACTACGACAACAACGGTGCCGTCGTCAAAGCCGACGGCACGGTGTTCCCGCAGGCCATCGGCCTGGCTTCGACGTGGGACCCGGCGCTGGTGAAGCAGGTCGGCACGGCCGTCGGGCAGGAGGCGCGTGGCTTCAACG
Source organism: Amycolatopsis sp. NPDC048633 (assembly GCF_040650695.1). NCBI lineage: Bacteria > Bacillati > Actinomycetota > Actinomycetes > Pseudonocardiales > Pseudonocardiaceae > Amycolatopsis > Amycolatopsis sp. NPDC048633. The sequence goes on along the minus strand of NZ_JBEZHS010000008.1, from coordinate 77,602 downwards.
CGCGCAACCCGACGCTGTGGGGCCTCAACCTGTGGGCGCCGGTCGTCAACCTGCTGCGCGACCCCCGGTGGGGCCGCAACGAGGAGGGCTACTCCGAGGACCCGTACCTCACGGGTGAGCTCGCGACGGCGTACGGCCGCGGCATCCAGGGCGACGACCCGCGCTACCTGCAGGCCGCCCCGACACTGAAGCACTACCTCGCCTACAACAACGAGGTCAGCCGCGACACCAGCAACGCCTCCGTACCGCCGAAGATCCTGCACGACTACGACGAGCAGGCGTTCAAGATCCCGCTGCAGGCCGGCGCGGCCAACGGCGTCATGCCGTCGTACAACCTGGTCAACGGGCGGCCGAACACGGTGAGCCCCGACCTCGGCGGCCTGCTGCGCAAGTGGGCGCCGCAGGACATCGCCGTCGTCAGCGACGCCGGCGCCCCGTCCAACCTGGTCAACTCGGAGAAGTACTACGCCACCAAGGCGGAAGCGGACGCGGCGGCCATCAAAGCCGGGCTCGACAGCTTCACCGACAACGACACGAACGGTTCGATCACCGTCGAGGCCGTCAAGGAAGCGCTTACGCGCGGGTTGCTGACCATGGCCGACGTCGAGCAGGCCGACCGCCACCTGCTGTCACTGCGCTTCCGGCTCGGCGAGTTCGACCCGCCGGGCCGCAACCCCTACGCGAAGATCACCCCGGCCGTGATCGACTCGCCCGAGCACCGCGCGCTGGCCCGCAAAGTGGCCGACGAGCAGGTCGTCCTGCTGCGCAACAACGCGAACGCGCTTCCCTTGGACGCGGCGAAGAACCGGCGCGTCGCCGTCGTCGGTCCGCTGTCGGACACGCTCTACGAGGACTGGTACAGCGGCTCGATGCCGTACCGCGTCACGCCGGTGCAGGGCATCACGGAACGCTTGGGTAGCTCGGGCACGGTCGCGTCGTCCGAAGGCGTCGACCGCATCGCGCTGAAAGACCTCGGCACCGGCCGGTACCTGACGGCGCCCGCCACACCCGGCAAGGTGACGGCGGGCGGGACCGTCGCGGGCACCGCGGAGTCCTTCGACGTCTTCGACTGGGGCGCGGGCAAGAACACCCTGCGCGCCGCGGCGAACGGCCGGTACTTCAGCTATTCCGGTGGTGCGCTGGTCAACGACGTCGAACAGCCGACCGGCTGGTTCGTGCAGCAGCAGCTCAAGCTCGACCCGCAGCCGGACGGCAGCTACGTGCTCGAGTACGCGGGCAACGAGGTCACCGAGCCGTGGTTCGGCCCGAACCGCTACGCCGTCGTCGGCGCCGACGGGGTCCTCACGATCTCCGCCCCCGACGCGGCCCACGCGACGAAGTTCGGCCGCGAGGTGCTCACCAGTGGGATCTCCTCGGCGGTCGACGCGGCGCGAGGTGCGGACACGGCGGTCGTCGTGGTCGGCAGCATGCCGTTCATCAACGGCCGCGAAGCGAACGACCGGACGAGCACCGAGCTGGCGCCGGCGCAGCGCGCGTTGATCGAAGCCGTGCAGAAGGCCAACCCGCACACCGTGGTCGTGGTGGAGAACAGCTACCCGACGACCGGCTGGGACACGCTGTCCGTGCCGGGGATCGTGTGGACGAGCCACGCGGGGCAGGAGACCGGGCACGCGGTCGCCGACGTCCTGTTCGGCGACCACGACCCGAGCGGGCGGCTCACGCAGACCTGGTACGCCTCCGACGCGGGGCTGCCGAGCATCCTGGACTACGACATCGCGAAGACCGGGATGACGTACCAGTACTACCGCGGGAAGCCGTTGTACCCGTTCGGTTACGGGCTCAGCTACACCTCTTTCCGGTATGGGGCGGTGCGGGCTTCGCTCGCCGGCTCGGCGGTGCGGGTCAGCGTCGAGGTGACGAACACCGGCGCGCGCGACGGCACCGACGTCGTCCAGCTGTACTCGAAGGAGTCCGGCGTGCAGCGGCTGCGGGACTTCTCCCGCGTGACGCTGAAGCCGCACGAGACGCGGACGGTCCGGTTCGAGGTGCCGGTGGCGGACCTGGCCTCGTGGGACGTCTCGCGCGAGCGGCCGGTGGTGGCTGCCGGGGTCCACGCATTCTCGGTGGGCCGCAACGCTTCCGACCTGTCCGCGGCACGCCCGGTCTTCGTGCCGGGGGAGTGGCCCGCGCCGCGCGACCTGAGCCGTCCTACGCAGGCGCAGAACTTCGACGACTATTCCGGGACGACGTTGACGGACACTGCGAAGACGTCGGGCACGTCGGTTGCTGCCGTGGCCGGGAGCTGGCTGGCCTATCGTGACGTCGCTCTTTCCGGCCCTGCCCGGCTTTCGGCTTCGGTGTCCACAGTGGAGTCAGCGCACGTGACTGTCCACTTGGACTCGCCGAGCGGCCGGATCCTGGGCACGGCGGCGGTGCCGTCCACGGGGGACCGGTACGCGTATACGACCGTGGCGGCGGCGCTGGCGAAGGCGACCGGCCGCCACGACGTGTACCTGACCTTCGACGGGCCGGTGAACCTGGCGACGTTCTCCCTGCGGTGACTAGGGTTTGCGGCCCACCCCGGCGTACGGCAGCGCGTTGATCGCCGGGTCGTCGGACATGTCGCCGGCGCCCTCCGGCTTCCACATCGCGCAGCCGACCACGCCCGGCTCCACCATCTCGAAGCCGTCGAAGAAGGCGAGCACCTCGTCGTGCGTGCGGGGGACCGGCTGGTTCTGCTGGTCCTGGTTGCTCTTGTACACCTCGACCGCTTCGTCGAGCCGTCCCGCGTCGGAGTCGGCCGCGACGTGCGTGACGGCCAGGAAGCTGCCCGGGGCCAGCCGCTCGCGGTAGTGGGTCAGGATGTTCGCCGGGTCCCACGCGTCCGGTACGAAGTGCAGCAGCAGCAACATGAACACGCCGATCGGCTGGTCCAGGTCCAGCAGCTTGCCGGCGCCGTCGAAGATGTCGTTGACGTCGCGCAGGTCGGCCTGCAGCACCAGGCAGTTCTCGTTGTCCTGCAAGAGCAGCTCGCTGTGCGCCACGGCCACCGACTCACGGTCGACGTACACCACGCGGCACGACGGGTCGGCCTGCTGGACGATCTCGTGCAGGTTCCCCACGGTCGGGATGCCGGAGCCGATGTCGAGGAACTGCCGGATGCCGGAGTCGACCATGAACTTCGCCGCGCGGCGCAGGAACGCGCGGTTGAGGCGGGCCGCGTCGCGGACGCCCGGCATGATCTTGAGGATCTGCTCCCCGAGCGCGCGGTCGGCGGCGAAGTTGTGGTCGCCGTCGAGCCAGAAGTCGTACACCCGCGCCGGGTTCGGCACCGTGGTGTCGATCTCCGGCGGTACCCAGCTGAGCTCTCCGGTCACCGTGGCCTCCACCCCTCGCGGAATCTCGAAGGGCCGGAGTCTAGCGCCTCATCCGTTCGTGTGGACCCGCGTTCGCGGTGCCTGCCGCGTCGCTAAGGTGTCCCGGTCGCGAGGAGACGAGACATGACGGACGCGCGTCCCGTTCCCGGCCGGTGGCCCGTGCTCGGGCACACGGTGCCCCTGCTGCGCGACCCGCTGAAGCTCTTCACTTCCCTGCCGTCGCACGGAGATGTCGTCGAACTCCGCCTCGGTCCGCTGCCGGTGCACGTGGTCACGACCCCGGAACTGTCCTGGCAGGTGCTGGCCACCGACGCCGACAAGTTCGACAAGGGCTTGGTCTTCGACAAGATGCGCCCGCTCTTCGGCGACGGGCTCGCCACCTCGAACGGCGAGCTCAACCGCCGCCAGCGCCGCCTGGTGATGCCCGCCTTCGGCCGGACGCGGATCGCGGGGTACGCCGAGACCACGATGACGAAGCTGGCCGACGAGCTGGCGGGCTCGTGGCAGCCGGGCGAAGTCGTCCAGCTCGACCGGCGGATGCAGGACCTCGTCCTGACCATCGCCGGGCAGACGCTTTTTTCCACCGCGCTCGGCGACGACGCACTGGCGGAAATCCAGCGCTCGATCCCGATCATGCTGAAATACGTACTGATTCGAGCTTTCTCTCCGAAATTCGTGGAGAAACTGCCGATCCCGGCGAACCGGAAGTTCGACGCCGCAGCTGCTCGCCTGCGCGACGTCATCGGCGAAACCGTCGTCGCCGCGCGGGAACAGGGAGCCGACCACGGCGACCTGCTGTCGATGCTGCTCATGGCCCGCGACGAGGACACCGGCGAGGGCATGTCCGACCGGCAGGTGCACGACGAGGTCATCACGATCCTCACCACCGGCGCCGAGACCACCGCCGTCGCGCTGGCCTGGTTCTTCCACGAGCTCGGGCAGCACCCGGAGGTCGAACGCCGGTTCCACGCCGAGGTCGACGAGGTCCTCGGCGGCCGGCCCGCGCGCTTCGAAGACCTGCCGGACCTGGTCTACACGCACCAGATCGTCAACGAGATCGTCCGCCGCACCCCGCCGCTGATCCTCATGCGCCGCGCCCGCGAAGACGTCGAGCTCGGCGGCGTCACCATCCGGGCCGGCACCGAGGTCGCGGTCAGCCAGCACACCCTGCACCGGGATCCGCGCTGGTTCCCCGAGCCGGAGCGCTTCGACCCGGACCGCTGGACGCCCGGCCACACCGCGGAGCTGCCGAAGGGCGCGTACATCCCCTTCGGCGCCGGCGCGCGGTTGTGCCCGGGGCACGTCTTCGCGCCGACGGAGATCGGCATCATCGCCGCCACGATCGGGGCGCGGTGGCGGCTGGTTCCGGTGCCGGGCAAGAAGGTCCGGGCGCAGCTCAAGGCCACCATGCAGCCGAACCGGCTGCCGATGACCGTGGTGCCGCGGCAGACCTGACGGTGCCCGTTCGGCTACCGGGTGTAGTGTTCCCGAGTTCCTTCACCTGTCCGAGTCCAGAACGCTGTGTCCGATGAAAGGGATGGCGGCTTGAAACTGCCGGTCAAGGTGACGTCGGCGTTGTTCGCCTGCGGAGTCCTGCTCGCCTCGTTGACCGCCGCGATGCCCGCCGAGGCCGCCGCGATCTCCTGCACCGACACGGAGCTGCCGGTCAGCGGCCCGGGCCTGCCGCCGCTGGTGCCGGGCGCACCGGCGACGATGCACGGCCGGCTGTGCCTGCCCGCCGGGGAGGCGCCGGACACCGTCCAGCTGCTCGTGCACGGCGGGACGTACAACAGCGCGTACTGGGACCTGCCGTACCAGCCGGAGCGCTACTCCTACCAGCGCGACATGGCCGCACACGGCTACGCGACCTTCGCCGCCGACCAGCTGGGCGCCGGGCGCAGCAGCCGCCCGCTGAGCCTGCCGCTGACGGTCTGGGCGGCCGCCGAGTCGACCCACGAGGTGGTCGGGCACCTGCGCGCCGGGCACGTCGGCGGCGTGCGGTTCGCGAAGGTCGTCATCGTCGGGCACTCGGTCGGGTCCGGGGTCGTCGCCGTGGAGGCGTCGACCTACCACGACGTCGACGGCGTGGTCCTCACCGGCATCACGCACCTGCCCGCGCTGCCGGTGCTGGCGCTCGGCGCGGCCCTGGGCCTGCAGCCCGCGTTGCTCGACGGGCAGCTCGGCCGCCTGGGCAGCGACCCGCTGTACTTCACGACGAGGCCGGGCGCGCGGGCCGGGCTGTTCTACGCGGCGGGCGATGCCGACCCGGCCGTGATCGCCGCCGACGAGGCGACCAAGGACCAGGTTTCGGTGCCCGGGATGGGCACGGTCGCGCTGTTCGGGATCGTGTTGCCGGCGACGAAGGGAATTACCGCACCGGTTTTCCAGGTGGTGGGGGAAAAGGACGTTCTTTTCTGCGGCCTGCTTGCGCTGCGTGACTGTTCGAGCGCCCGGGCGTTGCGCGCCCAGGAAGCGCCGTACTACGCCGATCCGTCGAAACTGTCGATGTACGTCCTGCCGGGTGCCGGTCATTCTGTTGCGTTGCACGAAAACGCGGCGGACTACCGCGACGCCACCCGGTCGTGGCTGCGGGATCGCCTGGCGATCGCTCCGCAGGGTTATCACTCGATTGGATGAATGCTGTTTCGTGCACCGGACGCAATTCCGCGCCAAGATATATCGGCTACCCGACCGGAGTGTTGACCGGACCCCAGGACAGGCTGAGGTGACTGCTCCCCATCCCCGCGGTGACGACCCGCGGAAGACGCCGTCCGCCGAACGCGCGGCGAGACGGCTCGGCACGCTCGCGCGCAAGTGGGGCTACCTGATCAGCACCACCGCGTACCTGCCGCACACGCCCGAAGAGATCGAGCGCGAGCTGGCGGTGCTCGTCGGCCGGCTGTTCGAAGCCGTCGTGAGCGACCCGCCGGAGCTGGACGAGGCCGCGGCCGCGGGGGCCCGGCTCGTCGAGCTGCGCTGCGTCGGCGCGGACAGCCTGCGCCGCAGCCTGGAGGTGCTCGGCAAGGCCCTGCTGCGCGAGCCGGAGCTGCGCCGGGTCGACGGGCTGGCCGAGCGGGTCGTGCTGGTGCTCGGCGCGCTGAGCTCGGGCTACGGCGAGACGTTGCGCGAAGACATCCAGAAGCGCCAGGAAGGCCTGAGCCGGGCCCTGCTGAAGGTCGAGCAGGAGACGCGGCAGAAGCAGGTCATCACCCGCGCGCAGTTCGAAGAGGTGTTCGCCGGCTCGGCCAGCGGCGTCGCGCTCACCGAGCTGGACGGCCGGGTGCTGCGCGCCAACGCGGCGCTCGCGAAGACGCTCAACCGCACGCCGGCCGAGATCGCCGCGATGACCCTCTTCGACCTGGTTCACCCGGAGGAGGTCGAGCAGCTGCGGGAGGCCTACGGCGAGCTGGTGGCCGGCCGGCTGCACCGGCTGCGCGTCGGACGCCGGCTGGTCGGCCGGGACGGCGAGCCGATGTGGGCCACCTTCGCCGCGTCGGTGATCCGCGACGCGGTCGGCGCGCCCCGGCAGCTGATCACGATCGTCGACGACGACACCGAGGTGTCGCTGCTGCAGCGGCGCCTGTCCCACCAGGCCCTGCACGACGTGCTCACCGCGCTGCCGAACCGGCAGTTCTTCAGCACCCGCCTGGAGAACCTGCTGCGTGACGCCGACGCCTCGCGCGGCGTCACGCTCTTCCACCTCGACCTCGACGGCTTCTCGCAGATCACCGGCGGGCTCGGCCAGGAGCTCGGCGACCGGGTGCTGCGCGGGGTCGCCGCGAAGCTGAAGATCGTGTTCGAAGGCGAGAAGGCGCTCGTGGCGCGCCTGGGCGGCGACGAGTTCGGCGTGCTGGTGCAGAACACCGCGGACACCCCGGGCGTCCTGACGCTCGTCCGCCGGATCACCCACGAGCTGGCGGAGCCGGACTACGTGGACGGCGACCGCGGGGTCGCGGTGTCGGCCAGCATCGGGGTGGTCCACCGGCCGCCGCGCGACATCACGCCGGCCGAGCTGCTGCGCGCGTCGGACCTGACGCTGCGCCGCGTGCAGCGGGCCGGGGCCCAGTGGGGTCTGTTCGACCGCGAGCTGGACCGCCGAGACCGCCACGAGTTCGGCCTCGCCGCGGCGATGGCGGGTGCCTGGGAGAACGGCGAGATCGAGGTCGGCTACCGGCCGCTGGTGGCCGCGGCGGACGGCACGGTCCGGGGCGTCGAGGCGAGGCTGCGCTGGAACCACCCCACCGAAGGCGTGCTGTCCCACGAGACGTGCGTGCGGCTGGCGGGGGAGACGGGGCTGGCGCTGCCGCTGGGTACGTGGCTGCTGCGCACGGCCGTCGAGCGGGTCACGGCCGCCGACCTCGCCGTGCCGCTGACCGTCGAGCTGACGGCGCACCAGGCCACCGACCCGGAGCTGGTCGGCGAGATCCGCGGCGTGCTGGAGTCGACCGGCCTGGCGCCCGGCAGCCTGCGGCCCGGCTTCCCGTCGGCGACGCTGCTCGCGGACTCCGGCGACGCGGCCGACAACCTGAAGGTGCTGGCCGAAATCGGCGTGAGCGCGGAGGTCCACGACTTCGGCGACGTCACCTGCCTCACCGAGTTCCCGGCGCGCGCGGTCCGCTTGGCGGCCCACCTCGTGGCGCGCCGGGACCACCCGCTGGTGGACCGCTCGCTGACGGCGCTCGTCGAATCGGCCCACCTGGCCGGCGCGGAGGTCGCCGTGACCGGGATCGAGCGCGCGGACCAGCGTGACTGGTGGCGCGACCGGGGCGCGGACCGGCTGTCGGGGCCGCTGTTCACCGGGGTGCCGGGCGGCCTGCCCGCCTGGTGAGCGTTCAGATCCGCACCAGCACCTCGTCGAGGGACTTGCGCCGCAGGTCCGGCACCACGCAGTCGTCGGCGGGGTAGCCGACCGGGATCACCGCGAACGCCCGTTCGTTGCGGGGCCGGCCGAGCAGCTCGCCCAGGAACCGCATCGGGGACGGCGTGTGCGTCAACGCCGCCAAGCCCGCCACCTGCAACGCCGTCAGCAGCATGCCGACCGCGATGCCGACCGACTCGTCGACGTAGTAGTGCTTGTGGACGCCGCCGTCTTCGTCGAGCGCGAACCGTTGCTGGAACACGATGATCAGGTACGGCGCGTCGGTCAGGTGGGGCTTCACCGCGTCCGTGCCCAGGGGCCGCAGCGCGTCGAGCCACTCGTCGCCGAGCCGGCCGTCGTAGGAGATCCGCTCCTCCGCCTCGGCGGCTTCACGGATCGTCCGGCGCACCGCGGGATCGGTGACGAGGACGAACGTCCACGGCTGCTGGTGCGCGCCGCTGGGAGCCGTCGAGGCCACCGCGATGGCGTCGAGCACCGCGCGCTCGGGGACCGGGTCGGGGGAGAACATCCGGACCGAGCGCCGCGCCTCCATCCGCTCCCGCAGGGCGGCGACCTCGGCGACGGCTTCGGTGGCGGGCACGCGGGCCGGCCGGTACGGGACGGGGCGATAGGTCATGACCGGATTGTGGCGGGGGACACCACTGCTCCAGCAGGGCCGAACGTACGATCCTCGGAACGGCCACGTCCGGTATACGGACAGTAAGGTCATCCTTACCTCGAATTTTACGCCGAACGGCGCAAGGTAACTAGACCATCCGGTCCTGTCGCGTGAAGTGACCTCCTCATTACCCTCCAGTAGTCAGTGGTGCCGATCACAGTCGTCGGAGGAGGCCCCATGGCGTCGCGCGTCCGAGGACCCGGCTCCGAAGACCGGCGCGAACTGCGGCTCAGGCACATCGCCGGCTGCCTCTCCTGCACCCTCAAGTGCGGGTACTGCGGCCTGCCCGTCCGGCTCACCGGGCCGGGCGACCACCCCGGCTACGGCGTGGTCGAAGAAGTCACCGGGGAACTGGTGCTGCTGCACCGGTTCTGCCGCGGCGCGCTCGGCCGCTGCGGGACGCGGGGGTGCGTGCTGCGGCGCGCCCACCTCGGCCGGGCGACCGAGCAGTACGAAACCGGCCGCCGCCGTCCGGGGCGCTACCAGCGCCTCGGCGTCCGCCGGTCGCCCGACCTCGATCTGTACCGGAAACACTGGCGGGTCGCGAAGATGCGGTACGCGTGCAAGGCGTGCCGCTACTACACCGGCTCGCACTGAGCCGTTCCTTCAAAGTACGACCGGAGGACTCGTGCTCGTTCGTCTCATCCTCGGCCTGCTCATGACCGTCGTCGGCCTCGCCGTCGCCGGGAAGCGGGTGGCCTTCCTGTACCGGCTGATCAAGGCCGGCCAGCCCGACGCCAAGCGGTCGGACAACCTCGGTGCCCGCGTCTTCGCGCAGGTGCGCGAGGTGTTCGGTCAGCGCAAGCTCCTGAAGTGGTCGGTGTCCGGCCTGGCGCACTTCTTCACGTTCTGGGGCTTCGTGATCCTCGCTTCGGTGTACCTCGAGGCGTACGGCGCGCTGTTCGACGAGCGGTTCGCCATCCCGTGGATCGGCCACTGGGCGGTGCTCGGCTTCCTGCAGGACTTCATCGCCGTCATGGTGGCCGTCTCGCTGGGCGTGTTCGCGGTGATCCGGATCCGGCAGTCGCCCGAGCGCAAGGACCGGGCGTCGCGCTTCTACGGCTCGCACACCGGGGGCGCGTGGCTGATCCTGGTCATGATCTTCAACGTCGTCTGGACGATGTTCTTCTTCCGCGGCGCGTCTTCGGCGTCCGGCAACTTCCCGTACGACTCGGGCGCGTACGTCTCGCTCGGGGTCGGGAACCTCCTCGAGCCGCTCGGGCACTCGGCGACCGAGGTGCTCGAGACGGTCGGCCTGCTGTTGCACATCGGCGTCATGCTGGTGTTCCTGTCGATCGTGCTCTACTCCAAGCACCTGCACATCTTCGTCGCGCCGATCAACGTCTCGGCGAAGCGGCTGCCGGACGGGCTCGGCCCGCTGCTGCCGATGGAGTCCGCCGGCAAGCCGATCGACTTCGAGGACCCGGGCGAGGACGACACGTTCGGCCGCGGCAAGATCGGCGACTTCACGTGGAAGGGCATGCTCGACTTCTCGACGTGCACCGAGTGCGGCCGCTGCCAGTCGCAGTGCCCGGCGTGGAACACCGGGAAGCCGTTGTCGCCCAAGCTGCTCATCATGAGCCTGCGCGACAACCTGTTCGAGGAGGCGCCCTACATCCTCGCGGGCACCGAGCACGAGGAGGCGCGCCCGCTCGTCGGGACGGAGGCCGAAAACGGCGTCATCGACCCGGAGGTGCTCTGGTCGTGCACCACCTGCGGGGCGTGCGTCGAGCAGTGCCCGGTGGACATCGAGCACGTCGACCACATCGTCGACATGCGCCGCTACCAGGTGATGATCGAGTCGGCGTTCCCGACCGAGCTGGGCGGGCTGTTCAAGAACCTGGAGACCAAGGGCAACCCCTGGGGCCAGAACAACTCCGAACGCCTGGCCTGGACGAAAGACCTCCCGTTCGACGTCCCGGTGTTCGACGGCGAGCTGGCCGAGGACGTCGAGTACGTCTACTGGGTCGGCTGCGCGGGCGCGTTCGACGACCAGGCGCGCAAGACGGTTCGCGCCACGGCCGAGCTGCTGCACATCGCCGGCGTCAAGTACGTCGTGCTGGGCAAGGAAGAGTCGTGCACCGGCGACCCGGCGCGGCGCGCGGGCAACGAGTTCCTCTTCCAGATGATGGCGCAGCAGACGGCGGAGACGCTCAACGCCGTGTTCGAGGGCCGCGAGCCGCGGCTGCGCAAGATCGTCACGACGTGCCCGCACTGCCTCAACACGCTGGGCCGCGAGTACCCGGACCTGGACGGGCACTACGAGGTCGTGCACCACACGCAGCTGCTCAACCGCCTGGTGCGCGGCGGGCAGCTGACGCCGGTCAAGCCGGTCGAGGACGGCCCCAAGGTCACCTACCACGACCCGTGCTACCTCGGGCGCCACAACAAGGTCTACACCCCGCCGCGCGAGCTGGTGGGCGCGACGGGCGCGACGCTCGAGGAGATGCCCCGCCACGCGGACCGGGCGCTGTGCTGCGGCGCGGGCGGTGCGCGCATGTGGATGGAAGAGCAGATCGGCAAGCGCATCAACCTGGAGCGCGTGGACGAAGCGATCGCGACCGACGCGGAGACGATCGTGACCGGCTGCCCGTTCTGCCGGGTGATGCTGACGGACGGCCTGGTCCAGCGGCAGAGCGAGCAGAAGGCGGAGAACGTCGACGTCCGTGACGTCGCCCAGCTGCTGCTGGAACGGGTGAAGGCGCCGGAGGCGGCACCCAAGCCCTGACGCTTACTGGTCGACGGCTTTGATCGTCGCGCAGAACCCTTCGATGGCGGCGAGGTCCTGCTCCGGGACCTCCTCGCCGGAGAAGTGCATCAGCTCGTTGCGGATGTTCTTCGCTTTCGTGAGGAGGTCGAGGAAGGTCTCGTGGTCGAGCGGCCAGTTCAGCTTCTCGAAGTGCTCCGCGGGTTCGAGCATTCGGACGTAGCTGCCGAACGTCGGGTTGCTCGCCCACTTCGGCGTGGCCTTCTCGATCACTTCCTCGGGCAGGCAGCGCCTGGCGTGGTACCGAATCCGCAGCTCCGCCTCCTCCAGCAGGGAGAACGGCCGGGCGAGTGCGCCGAACTGACGGGCGAGATCGTTGGCGGTCACGACTCCGATGAGCTTCCGGCGGTCTTCGCCCCGGACGAAGACGTAACCGTGCCGGTAGATCTCGTCGATCTGCGCGAACAGCTCGTCGTCGAAGTCGATGACCCGGACCTGGGTGGTGGCGTCCCGCAAGGTCGGCTGGGGGTTCGTCAGGCGGGCCCGGCCGATCGACTCCCAGCTGACCGCGCCGACGCAGAACCCGTCCTCGTCCGTCACCGCCAGCTGGGAATAGTTCTTGGCCAGCATCAGCGTCACCGCTGTGGCGAGCGGCTTCCCGGCCGTGACAGCCACGATGGCGGGCTTGTCCGGGAGGACCGCGCGCACCATCCACTTGGTCGGCAGGTCGTCCAGCGCGTCGGCCTCGGGGGGATCCGCTTCGGAGTCCGCCGCGCCCGGCTCGTCGGCGATCGGGACCAGCTCGACGACCGCGTCCATCCGGGCCGTGGTGAACGGCGGCTTGGTCGTGACGCCGTGCTCGGCCAGCTCGGATCGAACGGTCACCAAGGAGGTCGCGGTACGCCGCCGGTAGCTCCACCTGGCCAGCAGGTCCCGGACGGTCAGCTTCACCGGCGCCGCACCGGTCTCGACGGCTTCCCACAAGTCGGCCAGGGTGGCATCGGGATCGAGGTTCGCTGAGGCGTGCTGCCAGCCTGGGTCCGCCCGTCTGGCCGCGACTTCCCCGATCCGCCGGACGGCCTCGTGTCGGCTCAGCCGGCAGACCGTGAGCAGGGAACCGAGGCTGCCGCGCAGGTCGGGTTCGAACTCACCGGGGTCGATGTCGGTCCGGAGCCACCGGACCGGCCGGGCGTGCCGGCAGTCCGGGGTCGCGTCGGGGCGGTAGTGGTACGACCCGGTGATCTCCCCGATGGCGAACTGGCGCACGTTCTTGAGCGGCATGACGACGAGGTCGCCCTCGCTCATCTCCCGGTAGAAGCGCCACAGCTGCCCGGCCCAGTTCCCGACCACGTAGTTCGACCGTTGCGGGTAGCACTCCCGGAGACCGGCCTTGAGCGCGTCCTTGCTGCCGAACCCGCCGAGCGCGGGGACGCCGCCCCAGCCGACGATCGCGAGGCCTTCGGCGAGGGACTCCTGGTCGCGCTCGCCTTGCCGGCCCGCGCGGACTTGCCAAGCTGACTTCATCGTTCTCCTGCGTTTCCCTGGGGCCGAACCGGCTTACGCACCCAGTCGGTCGGGGGAGGTTGATCGTCGCCCGAACGGTGCCTGGTTCACCCGTTCGGGGCGCATTTTTCCGCTGAGGCCCAGCTCTGTCCGGAGTCGGGACGAAGGGGGAGGGGCGCGATGGGGCAACGGGGAACAGCGACGATCGAGACGCTCGGAGGCGCGGTCGCGCGGCTGGAGGTGCGGCGGGGCTCGTGGCTGGTCGGTCGCGCGCCTGAGGCGGACCTGAAGCTGTATTCGGACCGGGTGCGCCCGCGCCACGCCTGGCTCCGGCGCGACGCGCGCGGCACCTGGGTGTCCGACGCCGGTTCGCACGCCGTCACGCTCGTCAACGGTGAGGCTCTCGCGCCGAGGCAGGCGCGGCTGCTGCACGACGGCGACCGCGTCTCCTTCGGGCCGATCACCACGGTCTTCTCGGACGTCGGCGCGACCGGCGACGCCCGGCCGGTGTTCGCGCCGGTCCCCGCCGAGCGGACCGGCACCGTCGCGCTCGTGGCCGGCCCGGTCCTCTTCGTGACCGGGTTCGCGCTCGGGGCGGTGCGGGTGGTGCGGCACTTCGGCGCCGGACCGGAGTTCGGGGTCGCCCTGCTGGCGGCCGGCCTGCTGGTGACCGTGCTCGGCCTCGTGCTCGCGCGCCGGCGGAAGGCGCGCCGACGCCGCTTCGGCGCGAGGTGAGTTCGCGCGGAAACCCAGTGCCGTGGGCAGGCAGGGTCCGGCGAAGTCGCCCGACCTGCCTGCCCCGGCCCCGGCCGCAGCGGTAGCCCGGGCGGCCGAACCGCGAGTTCGCGCGGAAACCCGCCGCCCCGGGAAGTCCTTTCCGGGGCGGCTTTCGTTGCGCCGACCGGGTGGCCGTGCGGTGAATCCCGCGCGTCCACCGGTGAAAAACGTTCCGGACACCCTCCTATTCGGACGACTTCCGCCGCAGGTCGGAGCGGGGCCGGTGACCATCCGGCTACTCCGTGTCAGACTCCCCGGTGCGTTTACAACGTTCCGGCAACCGCCTTGACAGGGCCTGTGGTACGTACCACTCTAACCCCAACATTGGTCTACACCATTTGGGGCGCCTGGCCACGGTGGCCGGGCATGGAAAGGACGGCATCGAGTGAAACGCTGGCTCAAGCTGGCGGCGGGCGCCGCCGCACTCACCCTCGCGACCGCAGGCTGCGCGGGCTCCAGCGGCTCGGACACGGCCGCTTCGTCGAGTGGTGCTCCCGCGCAGATCACCGGCGACGTCACGGTCTGGCTGATGACCGGTTCCGCGCCGAGCACGCTGACCGACGCGCTCAACAAGGAGTTCGAGGCCGCCCACCCGGGCGTCAAGGTCAAGTACGAGATCCAGCAGTGGGACGGCATCCAGCAGAAGCTGACCACCGCGCTGGCCGGCGGCACCCCGCCCGACGTGATCGAGATCGGCAACACCCAGACCGCGGCGTTCGCCTCGCAGGACGGCGTCCTGACCGACCTCACCGCCGACAAGGACAGCTTCAACGGCGCGCAGTGGCTGAAGGGTCTCGCCGACTCGGGCACCTACGACGGCAAGGTCTACGGCGTCCCGTTCTACGCGGCGAACCGTGAGGTCATCTACCGCAAGGACATGTTCGAGCAGGCGGGCATCACCAAGCCGCCGACGTCGAACGACGAGTGGATCGACGCGATCACCAAGCTGAAGACGAAGTTCGGGTCCGACCCCGACTTCCAGGCCCTCTACATGCCGGGCCAGAACTGGTACTCGCTGCTCTCGTTCATCTGGGACAACGGTGGTGACATCGCCCAGGCCGACGGCAAGAAGTTCAAGGCGACGCTGGACAGCGCCGGTGCGAAGGCGGGCCTCGAGTTCTACAAGAAGCTCGTCGACACCTCCGGCACCAAGGCGCCGAAGGACGCCGACGAGGCCAAGCCGCAGCAGGCGACCGTCTACGGTGCCGGCAAGGTGGCCATGATGATCGGTCTCCCGTGGGAGCTGCCGACGGCCGCCAAGACGGACCCGAGCCTGACCGCCAAGACCGGCGCGTTCGCGATCCCGAGCAAGACCGCCGGCCAGAGCGCCCCGGTCTTCCTGGGTGGCTCGAACCTGGCGATCCCGGCCAACAGCAAGAACGCGGCCGCCGCCAAGGAGTACATCAAGCTGCTCTCCAGCGCGAAGTACCAGGGCCAGCTCGCCGCCGCCGGCGTCGTGCCCGGCACGTCGACCGACCTCGCCGGCCTGGACAAGGACCCGCTGGGCAGCGTGATGGCGAAGGCCTCCACCAACGGCAAGGCCGTGCCGGCCAGCCCGCAGTGGGGTGACGTGGAGTCCGGCCAGAACCCGGTCAAGGACATGCTGACCGCGTACCTGACCGGCAAGAAGACGCTCGACCAGGCGACCGCCGACGCCAACGCCGCGCTGAACAAGCTCATCGGCGGATGACAGCGACCGCCAATGTGACGATGCCGGCGGGGGCGACCCCGCCGGCATCGCCGCGCGACACGCGGGCCAAGAAGCGCAGGCGGGGCCGGTTCGGCGACCGGGTGCTCCCGTACCTGCTGCTGCTTCCCGCGCTCGCCGCGATCCTGGTCCTGCTCGCCTGGCCGCTGGTCCAGGTGCTCGCGATCAGCTTCCGCAAGCTCGACATCGGCCAGCTCGTCTCCGGCAAGACCGTCTGGATCGGGTTCGACAACTACACGAACACGCTCTCGGACCCGGAGTTCTGGACGGTCACCTTCCGGACCCTCGTCTTCACCGCCGCGATCGTGGCCGCCACCATCCTCGGCGGCCTGCTGCTGGCGGTGCTCATGCGCCACCTCGGCCCGGTCGTGCGGATCATCGTGCAGGTCACGCTGGTCCTGGCCTGGGCGACGCCGGTGATCGCGACGACCACGGTGTTCCAGTGGATCTTCGACGAGCAGTACGGGATCCTCAACAAGACCCTCGACCGGCTCGGGTTCCACAGCTTCATCGGCTTCTCGTGGTTCTCCAGCGGCGCCAGCACGCTGTCGGTGATCGGGCTGCTCATCGTGTGGCAGGCCGTGCCGTTCGTGACGTTCTCGCTGTACGCGGGCATCATCGGCGTCCCGCGCGAGCAGTACGAGGCCGCCGGCATCGACGGCGCCAGCGGCTGGCAGACGTTCCGCGCGGTCACCTGGCCCGCGATCAAGCCGATCACCACCATGGTCACGTTCCTGTCGGTGCTGTGGGACTTCAACGCGTTCGCCCAGATCTGGGCGATCCGCGAGGGCGGCCCCGACGGCGAGAGCACCACCCTGGCCGTCGTGCTCTACCTCAAGGGCATCGCGGGCAACCACTTCGGCGCGGCGGCCGCGATCGCGACGCTGATGCTGATCGTGCTCGCGCTCATCACGGGCCGGTACATCCAGCTGCTCACCCGGACCCGGGAAGGTGATCTGTCGTGAAGAAGTCGCTCTCGCAGCGGATCGTGCTCTCGGTCGTCGGCGTCCTCGTGGCGCTGGCCATCGTGTTCCCGACGTACTGGATGTTCGTCACGTCGCTGCGCACGCCCGGCGAGATCCTTTCGCCCAAGTACGACCTGATCCCGACGTCGTTCTCGTTCGGCAACTTCGCCACGGCGCTGGGCAAGGACAACTTCCCGACCTACCTGATGAACAGCCTGATCGTCACGGTCGGTTCGGTGCTGTGCGCGCTGGTCGCCGGGACCCTGGCGGCGATCCCGCTGTCGCGGCTGCGCTTCACCGGCCGCAAGGGCTTCCTGGTGCTGGTCATGGTGGCGCAGCTGGCCCCGGTGTCGGCGCTGTTCATCCCGCTGTTCCTGCTCATGCGGGACGCCGGGCTGCTCAACACGCTGCCGTCGCTGCTGCTGATCTACTTCGCCACCACGCTGCCGTTCACGGTCTGGATGCTCTACGGCTTCGTCAACGGGATCCCGTACGAGCTGGAAGAGGCCGCGATGATCGACGGCTGCAGCCAGACCGGCGCGTTCCGCCGGGTGACGCTGCCGCTGCTCGGCCCGGGGCTGGTCACGACGTCGGTGTTCAGCTTCATCACCGCGTGGAACGAGTACCTGTTCGCGCTGGTGTTCATCCAGGACAAGCCGAAGGAGACGCTGCCGGTGTGGCTGGCGTCGTTCCGCACGGCGTTCGCCACCGACTGGGGCGGCGTCATGGCCGCGTCGGTCATCTACGCGATCCCGGCACTGGTGTTCTTCCTGCTCGTGCAACGCAAGCTGGTGTCCGGCGCGACCGCCGGCGCCGTGAAGGGGTAGCCGTTGTCTTCGGATGTGGCAAAGCTCGCCGAAGCCGTCCTCCTGCCCGGGTTCGCCGGGACGACCGCGCCGGACTGGCTCCGCCGCCGGATCGGTGCGGGTCTCGGCGGGGTGGTGCTGTTCGGCCGCAACGTCGTCGACGACGAGCAGGTCGCCGCACTCACCGCCCAGCTGCGGGGCGAGCGTGAGGGTGTCGTGGTCGGGATCGACGAGGAAGGTGGGGACGTCACCCGCCTCGACGTGAACACCGGGTCGTTCGTGCCGGGCCCGCTGGCCCTCGGCGCGGCCGACGACCCGGAGCTGACCACGGCGGTCGCCGCCGCGCTCGGCGAACGCCTGGCGGCCTGCGGTGTCACGCTGAACCTGGCGCCGTGCGCGGACCTGACCCTGGCGGCCGAGGACCCGATCATCGGCGTCCGGGCGTTCGGGTCCGACCCGGCTAAGGCGTCACCGCACGTCGCGGCCTACGTGACCGGTCTGCAGAAGTACGGCGTCGCGGCGTGCGCGAAGCACTTCCCGGGCCATGGCGCGGCCACCGAGGACTCCCACGTGGCCCTGCCGGTGCTGCCGCGCACCGTCGAAGAGCTGCGGGAGATCGAGCTGGTCCCGTTCGCCGCGGCGATCCGGGCCGGGGTGCGCTCGGTGATGTCGGGCCACCTGGTCGTGCGGGCCTGGGGCGACGAGCCGGCGACGCTCAACCGGACGGCGCTCACCGACGTCCTGCGCGGCGAGCTCGGCTTCTCCGGCGCGGTGATCACCGACGCACTGGAGATGGGTGCGGTTTCGGGCGCGTACGGCAAGCACGACGGCCTCGGCCGCTCGGCCGTGCGGGCCCTGGCCGCGGGCGCGGACGCGCTCTGCCTCGGCGGAGCGGCCTTCGAGGCCGAGCACCTGGACGCGTGCGTCACGGCGATCGTGGCCGCGGTCGCGGCGGGGGAGCTGCCCCTGGAGCGGCTGGCGGAGGCGGCTTCGCGGACGGCGGCGCTGGGTACCGACCCGGCACCCGCGACGGTGGGCCCGGTCGACCGGCGGCTCGGTCTGGAGGCGGCGCGCAAGGCGCTTCGTATCCGGGGTGACGTGCGGTTGGACGGCCCGCCGCTGGTGGTCGACGTCCAGACCGAGCCGACGATCGCGGCCGGCCCGATGCCGTGGGGCCTGGGCGCGCACCTGGCCGAGCTGGTGCCGGGCACGCGCACGCTGACCGCGACACCCGACGATGCCGACGTGGTCCTCGAAGCGGCCCGGGATTTCCGCAGCGTCGTCGTGGTCACGCGGGAGGCGCACCGGCACCCGCGGGTGCGGGAGCTGTTGGCCGCGCTGTCCACTGTGGACTTCATCCGGGTGGAGACCGGCGTGCCGGGGCCCGCTGATGGAGAGGGACCGCGGATCGACACGTTCAGCGGCTCCTACGTCAGCCTGCGTGCGGTGGCCGAGTACCTGGCCTGAGTTCCCTTGACGAAGCCCCGCCGGTGTTTCCGGCGGGGCTTCGTCCTTTTTGCCGCAACTCCAGAGCCTTTTGTACGGGGCTTGTATCGGTGGGCGCCATCCTGTCCGCACACCAGCCAACGGAGGACGGACAAATGAGAATTCGGATCGGGAAGCGGGCGGCCGGCGTGGCCGGCATCGCCGCGGCGATCGTGCTCGCCGGCGCCACCCCGGCCCTGGCGGCCACGGGCACGGTGCACACCGACTCGGGCATCGCGCTGACCGTGCGGGCCACCCCGAGCACCAGCGGGAGCCCGGTCGGCACCGTCGCCGACGGCACCGCCGTCACCATCTCCTGCCAGACCAACGGATCGACCGTCGACGGCAAGTACGGCACCTCGGACATCTGGGACAAGGTGGGCGACGGCTACATCAGCGACGCCTACGTCTACACCGGCTCGGACGGCCGGGTCGCCCCGGACTGCGCGGGCTCGACCCTGACCTGCACCACCGCGGGCACCGGCGACCCGAAGACCTGCGCGCAGGCGGTCGCCTACGCCAAGACCCGGATCCACACCAACGACCTCGACTCCTACGAGGGCTGGTGCGACCGGATCAACGCGCAGAACTACGGCTGGACCGCCTCGGGCTCGGAGACGGCCTACATCCACTGGACCCAGATCCCGGCCTCGTTCAAGCACCCGGGCGACACCCAGGTCCCGGCCGGCGGACTCGCCTTCTTCAAGAGCAGCGGCGCCGGGCACACGATGATCTCGATCGGCGGCGGCAAGTTCCTGTCGAACGACATCAACGGCTACGGCAGCTACACCGAGACGACGATCGCGCAGATCAAGAGCAAGTGGGGCCAGACCTACCTCGGCTGGTCGCAGCCGTGGTTCAAGGTGAACCACTGACGGACCGCTGACGGACCACCGACGCGCCGAGCGGGCGCGGGTCTCGCCGCCCTGGGGGTGGGCGAGAACCGCACCGCACGGCGAAGTACCCCCGGCCACCATCCCCGGCCGGGGTGCGCGGAGCCGCCCCCTGCCCACCTCCCCCGGGCAGGGGGCCTTCCGATGCAGTGAATGAGCTTCATTCACCGCGTTCGGGGGGTTCGCGCTTGACGTGGTGCAGCACGAAGATCCCGCCCAGTGCCGGGCGGTCGAGCCGCTCGTGGTCGGTGGCCACGTACTCGTCCAGCACCGCCAGGATCCGGCGGTCCAGCTCCCGGATCTCGTCGGGGGACAGGTGCAGCAGGAACTTCTCGTGCACCGCCACCGACTCCGGCCCCGCCGCCCGGACCTCCTCCTGGAAGATCTCGATCGGCGCGAACCGCGTCTCGGCGTCGGCTTCGGCCAGCGGGCCGTCCAGCCACCACGTCTCGTTGTTGGACTTGTACGGCTTCTCCAGCGCCCCGCTCGCGCCCGTGCGGACCGGCGCCTGTTCCAGCAGTCCCGCCGACACCAGCTGGCGCACGTGGTGCAGGACCGTGCCGGGGTCGCGGTCGAGCCGGTCGGCCAGCTGCTTGTTCGTCAGCTCCTCGACCAGGCACATCCGCATGATGCGCAGCCGCAGCGGGTGGCCGAGGGCCTTGGCCTCCGCCGGGGTCGCCGGGCGCCGGCGGCGGGGTTCCGTCATGAGCGGAGCGTAGTCCATCGATGGAATCGCGTCACATCGATGGAGAAAAGCCCATCGATGTGCGATCCTCCATCCGTGAACTCCGTGTTCTGGCGGTTGTGGTCGGCCGCCGGTCTGTCCAGCCTCGCCGACGGCGTCCTCAAGGTCGCCCTGCCCATGGTCGCGGTCGGCTACACCCGCGAGCCGGCGCTCATCGCGGGGCTCGCGTTCGCTTTCAGCCTGCCGTGGCTGCTGTTCGCGCTCCCCGCCGGCGCGCTGGTCGACCGGCTCGACCGCCGCCGCGCGATGCTCGCCGCCAACCTCGTGCGCGGCGGGCTCCTCGCGGGCATCACGGTGCTGACCGTCGTCGGTGGCGGATCGATCTGGGCGCTGTACGTCGCCGCCGTGGGCGTCGGGTGCGCCGAGACGATCTACGACACCGCGGCGCAGTCGATCGTCCCGCAGGTCGTCGGGCGGGAGCAGCTGGCCCGCGCCAACGGCCGGATGTTCGCCGCCGAGCAGACGGCCAACGAGTTCGCCGGCCCGCCGCTCGCCGGGGTGCTGGCCGCGGCCGGCGTCGTCGCCGCGCTCGTCACGCCGGTGGCGCTGTGGGCCGTGGCCGTCGCGGCCCTGCTGCTCGTGCGCGGCTCGTACCGGATCCCGCGGGAGAAACCGACCACCTTGCGCGCGGACATCGCCGAGGGCTTGCGTTTCCTGGTGCGCCACAAGGTGTTGCGGACGTTCTCGGTCATGGTCGGCACGTTCAACTTCGCCACCGGAGCGACCTTCGCCGTCCTCGTGCTGTACGCGGTGGGCCCGGGATCGGCGATGGGCCTGTCCGCGCCGGCGTTCGGGCTGCTGATGGCCACCAGCGCCGCCGGGGGCTTGACGGGGTCGCTGGTGGCCGAAGCGGTCGAACGGCGGCTGGGCCGCGTCCGCGCGCTGTGGGTTTCCTGGCCGGTGGGCGGCATCGGCGTCGCCGCGCTCGCCGTGACGGCGAACCCGTACGTCGCCGGGGCGGCCTTCTTCGTGAGCGGTGCGGCGATCCTGGTGTCGAACGTCGTGATGGTGTCGCTGCGCCAGCAGCTCACGCCCGATCGGCTGCTCGGCAGGCTCAACAGCAGTCACCGGCTCGTCGCGTGGGGCACGAAGTCCCTCGGCGCCCTGGCCGGCGGGGTGATCGCCGAGGTGTTCGGCCTGCGCGCGGTGTTCGTGGTGATGGCGGTGCTGGCCTTCGCCGTCGTGGCCGGGCTCCGGGTGGTGACCGAGGACGCCCTCGGTCAGAGCGAGTGCGTCTCCGCGTAGGCCGCCCAGACCTTCTTCGGCACGCACATCCGCCACGCGTCCAGGACGAGCTCGCGCATCTCGCCGGCGTCGATCGCCGCGAGGCGGCAGCGCACCCACTGGTAGCGCAGGTCCGACGGCTCGGGCATCAGGAACTTCTCCGGCTCACCCGCCACCAGCGCTTCCCGCTGGTCGCGGGGGTAGCCGAACCCCAGCTCGGTCTCGTCGCGCGACAACGCGGCGAACACGATCTGCCCGACCCGGAACTTGGGCCGGTCACGCACGACCGCCTCGTTGGCTCGGGGGAGCGTCAAGGCGAACGCGCGGACCTCGTCACCGGTGACCATGCCGGTCATTCAACCGCAGAAACCGGCGGCGCGGTGTGGCTGCGCCGCCGGTTCCGCCGGAAGTCACGCCCGGCAGGACTTACCGCGGTTCACGCAGTTGACCAGCCCGTTCATGATCCGCTGCGACATCACGTTCGCGAAGTCGTCGTGGTCGGAGAACGGGTTGTGCTTCTCCTGCGGGAAGGCGTCCACTTTGTACTGCTTCTTGACCTGGATGTCGTGCGGGATGTCGTAGGTCAGCGAGATCTGCAGCTGCGGAACGGCCTTGAACCCCTTGGCGCACCGGCCGGACTGGTCCGGGAACACGATGTGCGTGCGGTGGTTGGCGCTGTCGGTGTTCTTCCCGTCCCAGCAGCTCGGGAACGTGTGGATCCGCTTGACCTTGCTGTTCTGCGGGCAGATCGGGTACTTGTCCGTGACGCGGTTCTCGAACCCGCTGCACGTCCAGCTCGAGCGGGCGTTGGCCGGCCCGTTGGTCGAGACCTTCGCGTCGCCGTAGAGCACGCGCAGGAACTTCGGCATCGCCACGACCTTGCCCACCGGGCTGCCGCGGAAGGTGATCTGGACCTTCTGCGGGCGCAGGATCTCGCCGTCGTTGCCCGGCAGCTCGTTGTTCTCGTCCTGGCCCGGCAGCGCGCCGCCCGCGGTGCTGCTCGGCGGCGGGGTGGGCGTCCCGGTGTCCTTGCCCGGCTTCGGCGCGCACGGCGCGAGGCCGCCCAGGTCCTTCGGCTTCGGCGCGAAGCGGGCGATGATGGCGGCGATCCGCTCGAGGATCGCGGCGCGCCGGTCCTTCAGCGGGTTCAGGATGGCGTTCTGCACGAAGTTCGCGCCGCCCTGGCCCTGCGTCTGCGCGACGCGCTGGTTGGCCTCGTCGGTCTGCGTGTCGAGCTGGTCGAGGTTGTCGCCGACCTCGGCCATGGCCTGGTCGGGGACGTCGTCGAGCTTGCTCGCGACGTCCGGGCACGCGACCTGGACGGTCTTGGCCTCCTGGTCGGCCTGCGCCCTGTCGTTGTCCGGCTTCTTCGCGGCCTCGTTCTTCTCTTCCTCGCCGGTGTCGATGCGCACGACCGGCCAGAAGTAGGCGGACTTGTCGCCGTTCTTGCACGTGGTGCCGGCCTTCACGAGGCTCTTGTTGTTCGAGTCGGCGTTCGTCGAAAGGTTGCCGACGTAGTCGTGCAGGTGCTGGGCGCCGTTGCGGACGCCGGGCTGCGCGATGAAGTTGTCGGGGTTGAAGTGGCCGTTCTCGTTGCGGCCGCAGTCGACGGTGAAGGTGCCGGTCGACGCGCCGTACACCGGGCGCGGGTCGAACTGGTTCGGCTGGACCTTGAGGATGTCGACGAAGAAGGCGGGGTTGGCCTCGTCGGCGCTCGCTTCACCGGTGTTGCCGGTGGTCGTCGCGACGACGATGCCGCCGACCGCGAGCGCGAGGGCGATGCCACCGGTCGCGATCTTCGTTCTGCGAGAGATGCGATGGCGCCCTTGGGTGCGGGACATGGATGGATCCTCCGGGGTGTCGGGCTGGCGGGAATGCGCGACACTGGCGGGACGAGCCCAGGCTCGTCCTCACCAGGAACTACGTCGGCGGGACGGAACGATTCCCGGCTGGTCCACCGACCCGACATCGGTGGGTGCGCGGCCACCTGCCCGTGGCCACGCCGTCAACCGGCTGGTTATCGTTCCGTGATGGAAGCTACACCGGGGTTTGACACCGGGCAAGAAGAGATTTCAACTAATTACGAACCGTTAGTCCGGGGTTCCGTTTGCGTAGTCGCGGGTGGTTGCGAAAAGGCGCCGGGAATCGACCAAGAATGGCGTACGCGAAAAACGCGGGCGCGACGGCCCGCAACTGGATCACGCTGGGGTGCCGCGCGTGTCCCTCTCCGGCGTACTCGGGGTGCGCTCATCCTGGGCCGCTGACCGGGGCGTTGTCCAGCTCCGGAGGGTGTGGCGAAAAACTTTGAACCGACCTGAACCCGCATCCGTATACCTGGGTGAGACCCGCCGAATGCCCGCTGGCCGAATGTCGCGCGGCGCGGCAGAATCCGTACCCATGGCACGGTACGGAACCCAGTTCGGCCCGGACATCACATTCCTGGGCGTCGAGCGGTGCGATTGGGCGGACGCCGCCACTTATCGCGGCGCCGACGTCGTCATTCTCGGCGCCCCGTTCGACGGCGGGACCTCCCACCGCTCGGGGACGCGGTTCGGCCCGCAGTACATCCGCCAGAGCTGCTACCTCCCGCACGACGGCTCGCGCCCGTCGCTGGCGATGCGCGTCGACGGGCTCAAGGACCTGGCGGTCTACGACGCCGGCGACGTCGAGATGTACTCGGGCGACGCCGAGCGCTCGGTGCGTTCGCTGCAGGAAGCCGTGCACGCGGTCACCGCGAACGGCGCGATCCCGCTCATCCTCGGCGGCGACCACACGATCGCCTGGCCGGACGCCGCCGGCGTCGCCCAGCACGTGGGGGAGGGCCGGGTGTCGATGATCCACTTCGACGCGCACGCCGACACCGGCGACATCGCGTTCGGTTCGCTGGTCGGGCACGGCCAGCCGATGCGCCGCCTCATCGAGTCCGGCGCGGTCCGCGGCGACCGCTTCCTCCAGATCGGCCTGCGCGGCTACTGGCCGGAACCGGCGACGCTCGACTGGATGGCGTCGCAGCGGATGCGGTCGTACGAGATGACCGAAGTCGTCGCGCGCGGTCTCGACGAATGCCTCACCGAAGCGTTCTCCATCGCCATGGACGAGTGCGACGGCGTGTTCCTGTCGGTGGACATCGACGTCTGCGACCCCGGCCACGCGCCGGGCACGGGCACCCCGGAACCGGGCGGGCTGACGGCCCGCCAGCTGCTGGACTCGGTCCGGCGGATCGCCTACGAGCTGCCGGTGGTGGGGATCGACGTCGTCGAGGTGTCGCCGCCGTTCGACCAGGCGGAGATCACGTCGTTCCTGGCGAACCGGGTGGTCCTGGAGGCGCTGTCGGGCATCGCGCGCCGCCGCCGCGACGCCGCCGACGGCACGACGTGGGATCCCACGCTCCCGCTGCTGGCCGACCGCCCGGACCGCCGCCCCGAAAGGCCATGAACGACTCTTTCACCTCGTCCGACGTGATGAACGAGTCGTTCATGACGTCGGGTCAGCGGAGGGCGGCCGGAACCGCGGGGATTGCCGCCAGTGCCGAGCCCAACCGGTGGCCGACCGCGAGCCCCACCTGGTCGCGCAACGCGGCCAGCTTCTCGACGTCGAGGCCCGTCGCGATGCCTTCGCGGTGGAAGAAGTCGACCAGGTCGTCCGTCGCGACGTTGCCCGACGCGCCCGGGGCGAACGGGCAGCCGCCGAGGCCGCCCAGTGCCGCGTCGAACCGGCGGATGCCGAGGCCGAGGCCCTCCCACGCGTTCGCCGCCGCGAGCCCGTAGGTGTTGTGCAGGTGCAGGCCGAGCGGGACGTCCGGCAGCTCGTCGCGGACGGCCGACACGACCGTGCGCAGCTGGCTCGGCCGCGCGGCGCCGATCGTGTCGGCGAGGTGGACCACGCGCGCGCCCATCGCGCCCAGCCGCGCGGCGACGCCGGCGGTGCGGTCCGGGTCGGTGTCGCCGTCGAACGGGCACACGAACGCCGTCGCGACCGACGCTTCCACGGCCACCCCGGCCGCGGCGAGCACCGCGGCGCACCCGGCCAGCCGGTCGAGCGCCGC
Organism: Amycolatopsis sp. NPDC048633; assembly: GCF_040650695.1. Classification (NCBI taxonomy): domain Bacteria; kingdom Bacillati; phylum Actinomycetota; class Actinomycetes; order Pseudonocardiales; family Pseudonocardiaceae; genus Amycolatopsis; species Amycolatopsis sp. NPDC048633. The sequence continues at coordinate 51,869 of NZ_JBEZHS010000008.1, read as the reverse complement.
GGCCGTCGGGACGCCCGCGTTGGCGACGCTGTGCCCGTCGCTGGCCGACACCACCAGCCGCACGGTCCGCGCCCCCGCCTCGATCGCCTGCCGCGCCCCGCGTTCGGTGAACACCAGCGTGTGCAGCGCCGCCGGTGCGTCCAGCAGCGTCCGGAGCACCTCACCGGTGTCGGCCATCTGCGGCACCCGGCGCGCGGAGACGAACGACCCGACCTCCAGGGACCGCACTCCCGCGTCGATGAGACCGCGGGCGAGCCGGACCTTCTCGTGGGTCGGCACGGTGACGGATTCGTCCTGCAGGCCGTCGCGCAGCACGACCTCGGTGAGGAGGACTTCGGTCATGGTCAGATCACTCCGTTCTCGCGCAGGCGGGCGACCGCCTCGCCGGTGACGCCGAGCTCGGCGAGCACGGCCTCGGTGTGTTCGCCCAGCTCCGGCCCGAGCGCGCGGGTCCGGCCGGGCCGCTCGGTCAAGGTGGGCACGATGCCGGGGAAGGTGATTTCGCCGTCGTGGCCGCGCACCCGGTGCCGCTCGTGCATGCCGCGGGCCTCGAAGTGCGGGTCCTTGGCGATGTCGGCGGCGGTCAGGATCGGTCCACACGGGACGGACGCCCCACGCAGCTCGGCTTCGGCGGCTTCCTGGCTCAGGGTGGTCGTCCACGCGCCGATCGCGTCGTCGAGCAGCTCCGCGTGCTCGACGCGGCCGGCGTTGTCGGCCAGTCGGGGGTCGCCGGCGAGGTCGTCGCGGCCGATGGCGTGCATGAGCCGCCGGAAGATCGCGTCGCCGTTGCCGCTGACCACGATGTACTTGCCGTCGGCGCAGCGGTAGGTGTTGGAGGGCGCCACGCCGGGCAGCGCGGAGCCGGCCGGGCCGCGCACGACGCCGAACGCTTCGAAGTCCGGGATCAGCGACTCCATCAGCGAATAGACGGCTTCGTACAGCGCGACGTCGACGACTTCGCCCGGGGTGGCGCCCGGCTCGCGGTCGCGCCGGAGCAGGCCCATCAGCGCACCGATCACCGCGTAGAGCCCGGCGACGGAGTCGGCGAGGCTGACCCCGACCCGCGTGGGCGGCCGGTCGGGGTAGCCGGTGAGCGCGCGCAGGCCGCCGATCGCTTCGGCGACGCCGCCGAAGCCGGGCCGGTCGCGGTAGGGGCCGGTCTGGCCGTACCCGGAGACGCGGACGACGACGAGCCGCGGGTTGAGCGCGCGGAGCTCGTCGGGACCGAGGCCCCAGCGTTCGAGGGTGCCGGGCCGGAAATTCTCCAGGAGGACGTCGCTGCGCGCCGCGAGCGCGCGGACGAGCTCCTGACCTTCGGGGCGGCGCAGGTCGACGGTCACCGAGCGCTTGTTGCGGCCGAGGGTGCGGAACAGCAGGGACGTGTCGCCGGCGTGCAGCCGCCAGCGCCGGAGCTCGTCCCCGGTGCCGGGGCGCTCAACTTTGACGACGTCGGCGCCGAAGTCGGCCAGGAGCCGGCCGGCGGTCGGCGCGGCGATGAAGTTCCCCAGTTCGACCACCCGGATGCCCGCCAGGGGTCCGGTTTGCTGACTCATGCCCGACTCCAAACCACGATGTGAGTTGTAAACCCAGAATACGGGCGAGTGTCGCGGAGTCAACAGCGCGGAGCGTGGATAGACTGTGCGGCACACCACGGGCACGGGGCGGGGCGATGGCAGAGGAAGAACGCAGCGGCACGACGCCGGTGCTGGTCCTGCGCAAGTTCAAGCAGATCCTCGAGTCGTTCACCATCGACGACTCCGAGCTGACGCTGCAGCAGATCACCCGCTCGACCGGGCTGCCGGCGAGCACCTGCCAGCGGCTGGTGCACAACCTGGTGCGCGAAGGCTTCCTCGACCGCTACGACGACACCTACCGCGTCGGGCTCGGCCTGGTCCGCTGGGCGGCGCCGGGCACGTTCGGTCTCGACCTGGTCCGGCTGACCCGGCCGGTGCTGCAGCAGCTGCGCGACGAAACGGGCGAGACGGCTTGCCTGTACGTCCGCGACGGCGCGTACCGGACGGTGATCTCGCTGGCCGAATCCCGGCACCCGGTGGTGCGCCTGTTCGTGGTCGGCATGGTGATGCCGCTGCACGCCGGTTCGGCCGGGAAGGTGTTCCTGGCCTGGGACAAGCTGGCGGTCAAGGACGCGATCGGACACGGCCTGGCGCGGTTCACGCCGCGGACGGTGGTCGACCTCGACCTGCTGTCGGAGCAGCTCGGGCAGATCCGCGACACGGGGTACGCGGTCAGCTTCGAGGAGCGCGACCTCGGCGCGGCGTCGCTCAGCGCCCCGGTGTTCGGCCTGAACGGCGAGGTCAGCGCGGCGATCGGGATCGGGGCGCCGACCCAGCGCATGACGCCGGCGGACGTGCCCCGGCTGGCGCCGATCGTGGTCGAGGCGGGCCGGCGTGCTTCGGAGCGGCTCGGGTACCGGCCGGGTGTCGAGCAGGTCGCCGGTCTCTGATCTTCCCGCGCCGGCTGTGTCCGGTTCGTGCCGGCTGCGCATGGTTGCCCGTTAACGTGACCCGACTCTTGCCTGTCTGTCCTTGACTCTGCGCGGCCGCCGTCACATTATGGGTCCGCCAACCACATAGTGGAGAAGTCAAAGGAGACGACGGATGGCGAACATCCCCGACGCCGCCGTGCCGGACACCGGCACGATCGCGGGCCGGCTCGACCGGCTGCCCATCACCCGCACGCACCGCCGGGCCACCGTCGCCGTCGGGCTCGGCCTGTTCTTCGACTTCTACGAGGTCTTCCTGACCGGCGTGCTCAGCTCGGTGCTCGTCGAGGAGTTCTCCCTCACGAAGGCGGAGCTGCCGCCGCTGCTGGCGTCGACGTTCGTCGGCATGTTCTTCGGCGCCCTGCTGCTCGGCCGGCTCGCCGACCGCTTCGGCCGCCGCGGCGCGTTCCTGCTCAACCTGGGGCTCTACTCGCTCTTCTCGCTGCTCGGCGCGTTCAGCGGCAGCGCGCTGATGCTGCTGGTGACGCGGTTCTTCGCCGGCATCGGCCTGGGCGCGGAGCCGCCGCTGGCCGACACCTACCTCACCGACCTGCTCCCGGCCCGCAAGCGCGGCCGGTTCATCGCCTGGGCCTACACGCTGGCCTTCTGCGGCTTCCCGGTCGTCGGGTTCCTCGCCCGCGGCCTGACCGAGCACGAGATCCTCGGCATCGCCGGCTGGCGCTGGCTGTTCGTGCTCGGCGCGCTCGGCGCGGGCGCGGTGTTCCTGCTGCGGCGGGGCCTGCCCGAGTCGCCGCGGTGGCTGGAGTCCGTCGGCCGCACCGAGGAGGCCGAGCACCTGGTGGCCGGGCTGGAAGCCGAAGCCCGCGGCGTCGTCGACGAGACGCCCGCCCCGCCGCGCGGCACCACCCGCAAGCGCGCCGCGGCGCCGGTGCGCGAACTGTTCGGCGCGGCCCTGCGCCGCCGGACCTGGATGATGGTCGTCTTCCACATCCTGCAGACGCTCGGCTACTACGGCTTCGGCACGCTCGTGCCGCTGGTGCTGGCCGCCAAGGGGTACGCCCTCTCGCAGTCGCTGCTGTTCGCCGCGCTGACCTACATCGGTTACCCGGTCGGCTCGGCGCTGTCGCTGCCGCTCGTGGAACGCTTCGAACGGAAGTACCTGGTGGTCGGCTCGGTGCTGGCGATGGCGGTGTTCGGCATCGCGTTCGGCTACTCCGGTTCGATGGCGCTGATCCTCGTGTTCGGCTTCCTCTACACCGCGACCAGCAACCTGTTCTCGAACGCCTACCACATCTACCAGGCCGAGATCTTCCCGACGACGCTGCGCTCGACGGCGTCGAGCGGCACCTACTCGCTTTCGCGCCTGGCGAGCGGCGCGATGCCGTTCGTGCTGGTGCCGCTGCTGAACTCGCACGGCCCGACGACGCTGTTCCTGGTCGTGGCCGGCGCGCTGGTGGTGGTTGCGGTGGACGTCGCGGTGCTCGGCCCGCGCACGACCGGCCGCCGGCTGGAGAGCGTCAACGACGAGGTCGCGCAGCCGCTTCGATGACCGCGACCGCCTCGCCGACCGGCAGCCGGGCGGTGTCGACGACGAGGCGGTCGCGGGCCCACGGCTCGTACTCGCGGCCGGCGATCTCCCGCCACGTCGGCGGGACGTGTCCCGGGATGCCGGTGTCGCGCGTTTCCGCGCGGCGCCGGTGTTCCGCCGGGGCCGAGCAGACGATCTCGGCTTCGAGCACCCGCGCGCCCTGACCGAGGCCGGTGTCCCGCCAGGCGTCGCGGGTGACGGCGAGGGGGTTGACGCACTCGGCGATCACGCTGACGCCGGTCCGGAGCAGGTCGGCGGCGACGTCGCGGGCGACGACGTACCCGACCGGCCCGAGCGGCTGCGTGAGCGCGGTGGCGCGGACGATGGCCTGTTCGATCGTGTCGACCCGCAGGAACGGGAAACCGGTGCGGCGGGCCAGTTCCGTGGCCACAGTGGTCTTCCCGGTGGCGGGCAGCCCGCCGACGACGATCAGCAGCGGAGGCACGCGGGCATGATCGCACGCCGCGGCCCACGCCGGGACTGCCGCATCGGAGGCGGCCAAGTCCCTCGATGCGGCACGCTCCCGCCCGTACTCGTCAGGACGCTTCGCGCTTGTGCGCCACCAGTTCGCGCCGCAACGTCGTCAGCGCCCGGTGCTGGGCGACCCGGACCGCTCCCGCGCTGCCCAGGCCCACCGCGGCCGCCGTCTCCTCCGCGCTCAGACCCAGGATGATCCGCAGCACCAGGATCTCCCGCTGGCGTGGCGGGAGCGTGTCGAGCAGCCCGGCCGACCAGTCCAGGCCCGCGGCGCGCTCGACCTCTTCGCCCGTCGGGTCCCCGCCCGTCCAGCGGTCGGCCGGGAGCTCGGCGACCGGGCTCGTGCGGTCGCGCGCCCGCCGGCGGTGGAAGTCGGACACCTTGTGCGCCGCGATGCCGAACACGAACGCCAGGAAGCTGTCGGCCTCGTAGCGGTAGCCCGGCAGCGCGCCGACGACCGCCAGGAGCACGTCCTGCGCGCAGTCCTCGGCGTCCGACGACCCTTCCTGCCACGTGCCGAGCCGGCCGAGGCAGTAGCGGAACACCAGCGGCCGCAGGGCACGCAGCACGCCCGCGATCGAGGCGCGGTTGCCGGTCATCGCGGACCGGACCAGCTCCGGATCGAGGGCGAACGTCGCCGGGGGAGCGGGTTCGCTCGCGGCGGACTGCGGCGGCATCGCGTTCCCCTCTCTCCTCGGCGACGGACGGTCACGACGGTAGGTCACACCGCGTGGCGGCCACACCGGCCGGGCGGCCGCCGCGGCCCGGGTCTTCCGGCCCTGGCGCGACCCCTCGCGGTGTGCCTGCCGGGCCGTCGCGGCGGGGCCGGGCCGAACGGCCCTACCGGCCGCCCCGGCCCAACGATCACGCTGGCCACCGGGGATTTTTCACAGGAGAAACACAGGGACGCGATGGTGGACGAAGTGGGCTTCGGGCTGCTGCTCGATCGGCAGCAGTGCCTTGCCCTGCTCCGGACGGCGAGCCTCGGCCGGGTGATCTTCACCCACCGGGCCATGCCGGCCGTGCGGCCGGTGCGCTTCACCGTCGTCGAGGAGGCCGTCGTGTTCGCCGTCCCCACCGGCAGTCCTCTCTACGCGGGCGCGCGCGACGCCGTCGTCGCGTTCGAGGCCGACGACTTCTCCGCCGACTTCGGCGCCGGCTGGTACGTCAGCGTCCTGGGCCGGGCCACCGAGTCCGCCGTCGACGACACCGAGGTCGCCTGCCTGTGCCCGTGCCCCCCGCTCGCCGGCCGCCGGTTCCTGCGGATCCCGGTCGAAGCGGTCACCGGCCACCGGATCGCCTGTCACGCCGAGTAACTCAGCGAAACCCGTAACAACGACGTTGCGCCGATCGACCCACCGGATGGACGAACCGGATTGGGCCGACGCGGGCAGCCGCCTGTGGCACCCTTGACGGCCCGGGGAGTCCTCCGGGAGACGGCGAGCCAACGGGGTCGACGGGGAAAGTGGCGGACGAAATCAGCATGCCGATGATCCTGGCCGCGGTGGCCGGGATCGCGCGGGAGCTGGAGATGCCGGCGTTGCTGGACCGCGCCGTGAAGACCGTGTGCGAGGTGGTCGGCGCCCGCCGCGGCCGGCTCGAGGTGACCGGTCCGGTGGGCGGCGTCGCCGAGTACGGGCGGCCCGGCGGCGCGGCCGCGGTCGAGCTGCCGGTGCGGGCCGGGGAGCGGACGCTCGGCACGTTCGCGGTCGAACCCGGGGACGGCGGCGAGTTCGGCCGCCGCGAGCGGGAGGTGCTGGGCGCGCTCACCGCGGCGACCGGGATGGCCGTCGAGAAGGCCGTGCTGGTCGACGGGATGCGCCGCCGCGAACGCTGGCTGGAAGCGTCCTACGACGTCACCCGCGCGCTGCTCGGCGCGCAGGACCTGCGGGCCACCCTGCGGCTGATCGCCGAACGCGCCCGCGTGGTGGCCGGGGGCACCGGGGGCGCGATCGCGCTGCCCGCCGGTCCGGGACAGCTGATCTTCGACGTCGTCGAGCCGCCGGGGGAGGACGCCGACCGGCTCACCGGGCTGACCGTCCCGACCGAAGGCACCGCCACCGGGATCGCGTTCACCACCCGCCGCCCGGTCGTCGTGCGCGACTACGGCGACCACGTGCAGGAGGAGCAGCGCGACCGCGCCGGGCCGATGCCGGCGATGATCAAGGACCTGGACTCGGCGATCTCGGTGCCGCTGCTGGTCGGCGACGAGACGCTGGGCGTGCTGGTCGTCGCGAAGTTCCGGGACAAGACGCCATTCACCGAGGCCGAAGTCCAGCTGGCCGAGACCTTCGCCGGGCACGCCGCGCTCGCCGTCGAGTTCTCCCGGGCGCAGGAGGTGCGCCAGCAGCTGGCGGTGTTCGAAGACCGCGACCGGATCGCCCGCGACCTGCACGACCTGGTCATCCAGCGGCTGTTCGCCACCGGGCTCGGGCTCGAGGGCGTCAGCCGGCTGATCGCCGACCAGGCCGTGGCCGGGCGCGTCGCTGGGTTCGCCCAGGATCTCGACGGCACGATCCGCGAGATCCGCAACAGCATCTTCTCGTTGCAGGCGCCCGCGCAGGCGCAGGGAAGCCTGCGCGGGGAGCTGCTGCGGGTGGCGGTCGACGCCCGGGACACGCTGGGCTTCGAGCCGCGCGTCGGCTTCGACGGGCCGCTCGACGCGGCCGTGCCGGACGCCGTCCGGTCCGACCTGATCGCGTCGCTGCGCGAGGCGCTGACGAACGTGGCGCGCCACGCCGGGGCGACGTCGTCTTCGGTCGACGTCACCGTCGACGGGCTCGGCCGGCGGCTGAACCTCGTGGTGCGCGACGACGGGACCGGGCCACCCGAGGGGCCCGGCCGGGTCAGCGGGCTCGCCAACCTGGCCGCCCGTGCGGCCCGGTGGGGCGGCGAGTGCGTGCTGGTGGCCGCCGAAGGGGGCGGTTCCCGGCTGGAGTGGACCGCGGAGCTGCCGGCCCGGACCGGCGAGCAGGGGAGTGGACGATGACGATCTCGGTGTTCCTGCTGGACGACCACGAGCTGGTCCGCACCGGCCTGAAGACCGTCTTCGAGTCCGAAGAGGACATCGAGGTGGTCGGCGAGGCGGGGACGGTGGCCGAGGCGCTGGTCCGGATCCCGCAGGCCCGCCCGGACGTGGCGATCCTCGACGTCCGGCTGCCCGACGGCCAGGGCGTGGAGGTGTGCCGGGAGATCCGCTCGACGGTCGAGCCGGCCCCGGCCTGCCTGATGCTGACGTCCTATTCGGACGACGACGCGCTCTTCGGCGCGATCATGGCGGGCGCGGCCGGGTACATGCTGAAGCAGGTCTCGGGCCGGTCGCTGGTCGACGCCGTCCGCACGGTCGCCGTCGGCGGCTCGCTGCTGGACGCGACGCTGACCGCGTCGGTGATGAACAAGCTCCGCGGCGAGACCGCGTCCTCGGCGCCGGACCCGCGGTACGAGCAGCTCAGCCCGCAGGAGCGGCGGGTGCTCGACCTGGTCGCCGAGGGCCTGACCAACCGGCAGATCGCGGAGCGGCTGTTCCTGGCGGAGAAGACGGTGAAGAACTACGTGTCGTCGGTGCTGCACAAGCTCGGGGTCGAGCGGCGCACCTCGGCGGCGGTGTACGTGTCGCAGCGACGCGCCGACGGCGGCCGTTCGACCTGATCACGCGCCCACTCGGCGGAAACCCGTGGCGCATCCGACGTATCTGGCCACGGATGGAGTACACCTGTCGGGGTGACGCACGGGGTTGCGTGCGCGGCAGAGGGGACGGCATGTCGGGGTTGTCGAGCGGGGACTATGTCACGCAGCAGATCAGGGCGCTGGCCAGAGCCGTGCGCCGGGAAGGCGCCGGCGGCGTGGGCACGCGCAGCTTCCAGCTGGCGGAGCACTTGGCGGCCGAGGGAGGTATCCACCGCGGCGACATCCTGACGGCCACGGCGACGCTGCTGGCGATGACGGCGTGGTGCGACGGCGAGGCCGAGGCGGCCTGCCGGTTCGCGGAGCTGGCCGGTGAGCACGACGAGGATTCGCGTGAGCTGGTCACCCATCTGCTGAGGCTGGAAGCGGGGGCCGACCAAGGCTGGCTGCCGCAGGAGCAGGTGGAGGCGTTGCTGGAGTACGCCCACCGCGCCCGCCGGGGCGACCTGGCGCTGAGGGTGCGCGCGATCGCCGGAACCCGGCGTGGGCGGCACCGCCGGGACAACTGACGACTCGGGTGTCGTGAGTGGGAAACAGTGATCTGACACTGTTTCCCACTCACGACCGGATAGCCGGCGCGGCTAGCTCGTGAGGGGACGCGCGGGATCCGCCAGGGCGTCCGGGTCCACCGTCCGTCCACTGCGGATCAGCTCGCGGACCGCGTCGAGGCCTTCGTCCCACTGGTTGACGTGCAGCCCGGCGACCACCTTGCCGCCCGTCAGCCAGAACGCGTGGAACGCCTCGTCGGTCCCGCGCCGCACCACGCGGTCGTACCCGCCGGGCGGGAACCAGCCCGTGAACTCCATGCCCACGTCGTACTGGTCCGAGAAGAAGTACGGCAGGTCGTCGTGGACCACCTCGCGGCCGAGCATCGACCGCGCCGCCGCCGGGCCGCCGTTCGTCGCCGCCGCCCAGTGCTCGACGCGGATGCGGCGGTCGTAGCCCGGGTGCCACGCGTTGGCGACGTCGCCCGCCGCGAACACGTCCGGGTCCTCCGTGCGCAGGGACGCGTCCACGCAGACGCCGTCGTCGACCGCCAGCCCGGCGTCGGCGGCCAGCTGCGTCTCCGGCCGCGCGCCGATCCCGACGACGACCACGTCGGCCGGGATGTCGCCCGCGTCCGTCCACACCGCCGTGACCGCGCTGTCGCCGGCGAAGCCCGTGACGCCGGTGCCGAGCCGCAGGTCCACGCCGTGCCGGCGGTGCAGGTTCGCGAAGTACTCGCCCAGCTCCGGCCCGAGCGTCGCGTGCAGGGGTGACGGGCTGGGCTCGACGATCGTCACCTCGCAGCCGTAGGTCCGTGCCGCGGCCGCGGTTTCCAGGCCGATCCAGCCGGCGCCGGCCACCACGACCCGCCCGCCCGCCGACAGCGCGTCGCGCAGCCGGTCCGCGTGCGCGAGCCGGCGCAGGTAGTGGACGCCCTTCAGGTCGTTGCCGGGCACGCGCAGCCGCCGCGGCGACGCCCCGGTCGCCAGCAGCAGCTTCGTGTAGCCGAGGCGTTCGCCGCCCGCCAGCTCGACCTCGTGGGCCACGCGGTCCAGCGCCGTGACGCGCCGGCCGGTCAGCACCTCGATGTTCTGGTCGGCGTACCACTTCTCGTCGTGGACGAAGACCGACGCGCGGTCTTCCTGGCCGAGCAGGTAGCCCTTCGACAGCGGCGGCCGCTCGTACGGCAGGTCCGGCTCCGCGCCGACGAGCACGACGCGTCCGGCGAACCCTTCCGCGCGCAGCGTTTCCGCGGCCTTCGCGCCGGTGAGCCCGGCGCCGACGATGACGTAGCTGTCCATCAGGCAGTCACCCCGGTCAGTGCGAAGAACTCCTGGCGCGTCTTGGGTTCCTCCCGCACCAGGCCGTGCAGGGAGGACGTCACGGTGAGCGCGCCGATCGCCCGCACCCCGCGCATCGACATGCAGAGGTGCTCGGCTTCGATCACGACGCCGACGCCCTTCGGCGCCAGGTGCTCCTGCAGCCAGTCGGCGACCTGCTTGGTCAGCCGTTCCTGCACCTGCAGGTCGCGGGCGAACATCTCGACGACGCGGGCGAGCTTCGACAGGCCGAGGATCCGCTCGCCGGGCAGGTAGCCCACGTGCGCGACGCCGCGGAAGGGCAGCAGGTGGTGCTCGCACAGCGACTGCACCGGGATGCTCTTCGCCAGTACGAGCTCGTCGTAGCCCTCGTCGTTCGGGAACGTCGTCAGCTGGAAGTCGCGCGGGCGCAGCATCTCGGCGTACGCGTTGGCCACCCGCCGCGGCGTGTCGCCCAGGTGCTCGGACGACGGGTCCTTGCCCAGCGCCCGCAGCAGGTCGGCGACCGCGCGTTCCGCCGCGTGCAGGTCCATGTCGTCGCGGTCGTGGACGACACCCAGGTGCCGCAGCGGCACCGGTTCGCGGACGGGATCGACGGTCACGGACGCCTCCTTCGGAAACCAGGACGAGCCGACGTTAGAAGCCCGCCGGGGTTTTCGTCAACGGTTGTGTGTTTTAGAGTGCTCGGATGCACAAGTCCCAGGCCGGCGCGCTGGCCGCGGTGGCGGCGCTGGACGAGCCGACGCGCCGCCGGCTGTACGAGCACGTCGCTCGGTGCCCGGAGCCGGTGAGCCGCGACGACGTCGCCTCGGCCCTCGGCGTGCCCCGGGCGACCGTCGTCTTCCACCTCGACCGGCTGGTGGAGGAGCGGCTCCTGGAGGTCGAGTACGAGCGTCGCAGCGGCCGCACCGGGCCGGGCGCGGGCCGCCCGGCCAAGCTCTACCGCCGCTCGGACCGGCAGGTGAGCGTCTCGGTGCCCGAGCGGCACTACGAGCTGGCCGGCGAGCTCCTCGCGTCCGCGATCGAAGAGGCCGACGAGACCGGCGGCCCGGCCCGGGAGATCCTGGGGCGGCGGGCCCGCGACCACGGTGCCGGGCTGGCCGCCGGCGTCCCGGACGTCGTCGTCACGCTCGAGGAGCACGGGTTCGAGCCGCGCGTCGAGGGCGACGGCGTGCTGCTCGGCAACTGCCCGTTCCAGCGGCTGGCCCGGACACACCCGCGGCTGGTATGCGAGATGAGCCTCGGGCTGGTCCAAGGCATGCTCGACGGCGCGGGCGAGGGCCGCCTGCGCGCCTGCCTGGACCCGCAGCCCGGCTTCTGCTGCGTGCGCCTCGCGCCCGCCTGATCAGCCGCGCCGGGCCAGGTGCCCGGCGAGCGCGTCGTGGTAGGCGAACAACGCGGGGACACCGCCGCTGTGCAGCACGACGACGCGGTGGCCGGCGGTCCAGCGCCCGGCCGCGTGGTCGGCGAGGAACCCGGCGAAGGTCTTCCCGCTGTAGACGGGGTCGAGCAGGACGGCCTCGGTGCGGGCCAGCAGCAGGATCGCGTCGAGGCACTCTTCGGTCGGGTCGCCGTACTCGCGCCCGACGAATTCGTCGCGGATCTCGGCCTCCGGCGGCTCGCCATCGAACCCGAGCAGCTCGGTCAGCTCCGCCCACCAGTGGCGGTACTCGGCCTGGCAGCCCGCGCGGGCCTGGTTGACGCTGATGCCGATGATCGGGCAGCCGAAGCCTTGGTCCCGCAAGGAAAGCGTCAGCGCGGTGAAGATCCCGCCGGTGCCGAACGGCAGGTAGACGGCGTCCGGCCGCTCGCCGGTTTCCCGCAGCTGCGCGGCGAGTTCGAGCCCGGCGCGCACGTAGCCGAGGCAGCTGTGCGGCGTGGTGCCGCTGATCGGCACGGCGTACGGGCGGCGTCCCGCGGCGCGCAGCTCGTCGCACACCGCGCGGACGTGGTCGTCGAGGGCCCAGTGGTCCTCGACGTCGACCACCCGGACGTCGGCGCCGAGCAGCCGCACGGTGAGCAGGTTGCCCTGGAACTCGGCGTAGGCGTCCCGGCTGAGCACGACGGTGCAGTCCATCCCGAGCCGGCGCGCGGCCGCGGTGGTGAGGCGGGCGTGGTTGCTCTGCATCGACCCGCACGTCACGACGACGTCCGCGGCGGCGGCGCGGGCCCGCGCCAGTTCGTACTCGAGCTTGCGGGGCTTGTCGCCGCCGAGCGCGAGCCCGGTGAGGTCGTCGCGTTTGAGCAGGACGCGGGGGCCGAGCCGCTCGCCGAGGCGGGTCAGGACGTCGAGCGGGGTGGGGGTGCGGGCGAGGTGCTCGCGCGGGAAGGTCTCGAGCCGGGCGGCGAGGTCCACGGGCGGTTCCTTTCTAGCGCGGGAGGAACGGGAGGACGAAGAGGAACGCGCCGAAGACGACGAGGGCCGCGGAGGCGACGCGGTGGAGGTGGCGGCCGCCGAGTTTTCCGGCCAGCCGCGTGCCGAGCAGGGTGCCGGCCCCGGCCAGCACACCCAGGACGCTGCCGAGTCCGAAGTGGACGGCGCCCTGCGCCGCGTAGCCGAGCGTCGCGAACCCCACCAGCGGGAGCTGGATCAGCTGCCCGGCCGCGATGGTCGTCAACGCCGGCACGCCGAGCGCCAGCAGCACCGGGACGAGCAGTACCGGCCCGCCCGTGCCGGTCAGCGCCGAGCCGAACCCGACGGCCACGCCGACCGCGACGGCGGCGGGCGCGGGCAGCTCGCGCGCCTCGCGGGGCCGCGCCCAGAGGTTGAAGGCGCCGGAGCCGGCGGTCACCACGGCCAGGAACAGCCAGAGCGCCGTCGCCGGGATGACGCCGTTCACCAGGGCGCCGGCCGCCGCGGCCGGGGCCGCGCCGAGGGTGAGCCAGCCGCCGAAGCGCCACGGCATCGCCTGGTGGCGCGCGTAGGCGAGGGTGCCGACGATCCCGGTGAACAGGAAGCACCAGCTGCTGGTGCCCGCCGCCGCGTGGATGTCGAGCCCGGCGAGCCAGGTGAGCGCGGGCGGCAGGAGGACGCCGCCGATGCCGATCGTCCCGATGAAGACGCCGACCGGCACCGCCAGCAGCAGGACGGCTAACACGGTTCGAAGTGCTCGCGAAGCCGGTGCAGCCGGCGAAGCTGCGACGGGGGGAGACCGGGGCAAGCGGCGGCATTGTCCACAGCGGACAGCAGATGTCGCCGGGAGACGGCGGCCGCTGCTCGGCCGTCACCGCGGGCCAGCGCGGCCACGATCTCGCGGTGGTCTTCGGTCCAGCGTCGCGGCGTGTCGCCGGCCCACGCCGTCGCCTGCGTCTCCCGCCAGAGCGGCCCGGACGCCCGTTCGAGCAGCGTGCGGACCTGCTCGCGCAGGTCCGGGTTCCGGCAGACGCCGGCCATCGCGGCGTGCAGCCGGTGGTCGGTGTCGGCCGGGATCGCGTCGCCGGCGGTGACCAGGGCCATCCCGGCGACGGCGTCGTGCGCCTGGTCGAGCGCCACCGGGTCCGGGTCGGCGGCGGCGAGGGCCAGCACGGCCGGTTCGAGGACCAGCCGGGCCTCGAGAAGATCGACTACCTCTGCGAAGGTCCGTGCGGCGCGGACGTGCCGGGCCGCGCCGGGAACGGGTGAGCCGCCGAGCACGACCGTGCCGCGCCGGCGCCGCGGCTCGACGTACCCGGCGAACTGGAGCGCGCTCAGGGCCTCGCGCACCGAAGGCCGGCTGACCGCGAACTCGCGGGCCAGCTCCAGCTCGGTGGGCAGGATGGTGCCGGCGGGCCAGCGTCCGTCGTCGAAGCGCGACCGCATCTCGGCGGCGATCCGCAGCCCGGCGGTGGTCTCCATGTCGCCAACGCTAGCACGATATGTAAGACATATCGGCCACCGATGTCGGACAAGACAAGCGCCCCAAGGCCACCTTGGGTGCGTCAGACGCACCCAAGGGGCCCTTCGGTGCGTTGAACGCACCGAAGGCCACATTGGGGCGCTGGCCGGTGGCCAACAAGCGGAACCGACCTGCCGTGAGGGGCACCTTCAGGGACTTGAGGTCCCTGAAGGTGCCCCTCACGGCATGGGCATTATTTGGCCGGGACCTCGCCGAGGTGACCGGCGACCCTGGTCGTGATCGCGCTCGCGCCGAGCTCCGTGCCCGGCTTGATCCACGGCTCGTCCGGCTCCGCGCCCGCCACCTGGCGCTCGCCGATGAACTGGCCGGTGACCGGGTCGATGATCAGCTGCCGGATCTCGTGCCGGTCGTCGAGGCCGAGGGCGACGCCGGTGCGGCCGTCGAGGTTCGCCTCCGCGGCCAGCACCGTCATGCCCGGGATCTTCGCCAGCGCCCGGTACCACTGCGCGCGCAGCGCGGCCGGCATCTGCCCGGCCCGCAGGATCTCGGTGCCGAAGTGGAACATCGCCGACGGCGTCGAGCCGCGGCCCTTCGTCAGGCTCTGCAGCTTCGCGTACAGCGCGGCCGGGTCGTGCGGCAGCGTCGCGTAGAACGCGGGACTGTCCCAGTCCGCCGGGTCGTCGCACTTCTTGGGCGGCTTGGCCTTCGGGAAGAAGTCGCCGCAGCGGCCCTGCCACTGGCCCTGGTCGGTGTCGGTGATCTCCGGCTCGGGTGCCTGGGCCTGCGGCATCGAGCCGCCCAGGAACTTCCCGGTGGTCAGGATCTTCCGGTTCTCCTGCCAGACGTCGTGGGCGTCGGCCGGGATCCAGCGGTCGACCTGCTGCTCCCAGAGGTAGGTGTAGCCGGTCGCTTCGCCGGTGTGGACACCGCGCCCGACCCACGTGTGCTCGCCGACGTACCGGAACTGTCCCGGGCCGACGGGCTGGTCGACCGCGCCGACCGTGAGGTCCGCCGCCCGGTTCAGCACCTGCACCGCCGACATCAGCTTGATGTCCGGCCAGTTCGCGGTCGGGTTCGCGCTCGGCGAGGGAAGCCGGCCCGCGGCCGTCGGCCCGGCGGTGGGCCCGGACGAACCCGTCTGGACGACGACGACCGTCACCGCGACCACCCCGGCCACCGCGGCGGCGATCGGCAGGGCGAACCGGCGGGCCCGCCGCGGCCGCAGCGGGACGACGGTCGCGCCGGTCTCCAGCTCGGCCATCAGCTTCGCGCGCGCCGCGGACAGGTCGGCCGGCGCCGTGCGGGCGTCGCGGTGGAGCAGCTCGAGGGTTTCGTCGAGCTCATGCATGGGGGTTCTCCTCGGTGGGGACGAGCAGGGCCTGGAGGCGGTGGCGGACGCGGTGCAGTCGTGAGCGCACCGTGCTGGCGGGCACGCCGAGCGCCTCGGCGACTTCGGCCGGTTCGAGCCCGGCCCAGGACGTGAGCAGCAGGACGTCGCGGTCCTGTTCGGACAGCCCGGCGAGCTCGCCGGCGAGGACACGCAGGCGCGCGGCCGCGTCGACCCGGCCGGCCACCACGGCGTCGTGGCTCTCGGCGGGACGGTCCTCGGCGCCGGCCTTCGCGCTCAGCTGGAAGCCGCGGACCTCCTGGCGCACGTGGTTGCGCAGCAGGTTGGTCGCGATCCCGTAGAGCCAGCCGCGGATGGGCGCCTTCTCCGGGTCGTAGCTGGCGCGTCTTCGCAGCGCGACGACGAACGTCTCCGCCACGAGGTCGTCGGCGGCGTGCACGCCCACCCGGCCCGCGAGGTAGCCGCGCAGGGGATGGGCGTACTCGTCGAAGAGCCGCGAGAAGACCTCTTTCGGATCTCGCGCGGCGAGGTCGGGCCGGTCGAGCCGTTCCACGATTCTGGTCACGCTACTGGTTGTCGCGACCCGCCGCCCGCGTCCCCGACCGCCCGGCCGGGTGAGACGCAGGCCACATCCGGGCCTCATCGGCGAACACCACCGGGGTCTGTGGACAAGAGCCGGTATGCAACGGGGAAACGCGATGCTGCTGGCCGGGACGTGCGCCGGCGCGGTGGCGGCGATGCTCGTCGTGGCCGCGGCGGTCCGGCCGCCGGGTCCCGCCGAGGCGGCCGGACCACCGCACGCGGCCGTGCCGTCGCTCACGACGAGCGTCGCCACGACGGCGACTTCGGCACCGCCGGCGACCTCGGCGAAGGCGCCGCCGGTACCCGATGGCGCCTCGCTGGCGAAGCTCGTGCCCGGCAAGGTCAGCGTGCTGGTCTACGACCGCAAGAACGACCGGGACGTCGTCTCGTACCGTCCGGACACGACCTACACCTCCGCGTCGCTGGTCAAGCTATTCATCGCCTTCGAAGCCCTGCGGCAGGGCGAGCCCGCCGGCGAAGTCGCCGAGATGCTGTCGCGCAGTGACGACGACGTCGCGAGCCGGCTCTGGATGCAGCTGGGCGGGCCGAAGATCGTGTCATCGTGGGCGGCGCGGACCGGCCTGAAGTCGACGACCCCGCCCCCCGACGCCGGGCACTGGGGCAGCACCCTCGTCACCGCCGCCGACCTCGTCCGCACCTACCGGTACCTGATGGACGAGGCCCCTGCCGGCACCCGGCAGGTCGTCCTGCGCGCCCTCGACGGCGCCACCGAACACGGCGCGGACGGCTTCGACCAGTTCTTCGGCATCCCGGGCGCGGTCACCGCCACCGACTGGGCGGTGAAGCAGGGCTGGTCGTGCTGCGACCCGGGCCGCAATCTGCACACGAGCGGGCTCGTCGCCGGGCGCCGCTACATCGTCGTCGTCCTCACCGCCCAGTCCGCCGCCACCTCTTGGGCGACGGCCACCCAGCGCGTCACGGCGGTCGTGAAAGCGCTCTCCGGTCCGCTCGGCTGGGCCTGACGCGCCCGGCGTCCGCCGATGGCGGCGCGTTCGGCGGTACGGTCTCGTGGGTGGGGGCACAGCACGAGGTGGAGGGGGCCAGGGTGGTGGACCGGGCGAAGCCGGGGGAGCAGGTCAGGACGTCGTCCCCGGGGCCGCGGCAGCCCAGCCTGGCCGACGTCGCCGGCATGGCCGGGGTGTCGCACATGACCGTCTCGCGCGTGGTCAACGAGAGCGGGCCGGTGCGCCCGGAGACCCGCGAGCGGGTCCTCGCCGCGGTGCACCGGCTCGGGTACCGGCCCAACACCGCCGCGCGGACGCTGGTCACCGGCCGGTCGGGCACCCTCGGCGTGGTCGCGCTGGAGTCGAACCTCTACGGGCCGGCGAGCACCCTGTACGGCATCGAGAACGCGGCGCGCGAAGCCGGGTACGGCGTCGCGATCTGCAGCGTCACGCGGCCGGGCCGGACGTCCATCGGCGACGCGGTGGAGAGCCTGCGCCGCCAGTCGGTCGAGGGGATCATCGTCATCGCGCCGCACGTCACGGCCGGCCGGGCCCTGGCGGCGGTGCCCGCGGACATCCCGGTGGTGGCCGTCGGCGGCGGGGAGTCGGCGCCGGTGCCGGTGCTCTCGGTCGACCAGTACGACGGCGCCCGCCGCGCGACCGAGCACCTCCTCGCGCTCGGTCACCGGACGGTCTGGCACGTCGCCGGCCCGGAGGACTGGCTGGAGGCCCGCGACCGCGAACGCGGCTGGCGCGAGACCCTGGAGCGGCGCGGCCTGCGGGTGCCGGCGGTCGTGCGCGGCGACTGGAGCCCACGGTCCGGGTACGAAGCGGGCCGGGCGCTCGTCGGCAAGCGCGGCCTGAAGGCGGTGTTCTCGGCCAACGACCAGATGGCGCTGGGCCTGCTGCGCGCGTTCACCGAGGCGGGGATCCGGGTGCCGGAGGACGTCCACGTCGCCGGCTTCGACGACGTCCCCGAGGCCGCGTACTTCAACCCCCCGCTGACGACGGTCCGCCAGGACTTCATCGAGGTGGGCCGGCGGACGTTCGGGCTCCTGGAAGACCGGATGGCCGGCGGCGACGTCGGTGCGCGGCACCTCGTGCCGGCCGAGCTGATCGTGCGGGAGAGCACCGGCCCACGCTGACCCGACGTCGGAACTGATCCATCTCGGTGTTGCATCTTGACCACTTCTGTGTGATCGGCGAAGGATCGTGTTCGGTTCTGGTCCCCGCCGTCCCGGAGGTCCCTCGTGCGTGCCGTCATCCGGACTCTGCTCGTCGCCGTGCTCGCCCTGGCCGGGATCACCGTTCCGGCGGCGTCGGCCGCACCCGCACCCGCCGCGAAGGCCGCGCACACGGTGACTTACGACGGCTACTCGTTCCTGGTCGACGGGAACCGGACCTACCTGTGGTCGGGGGAGTTCCACTCCTACCGCCTCCCGAGCCCCGACCTCTGGCTCGACATCTTCCAGAAGATGAAGGCGGCCGGCTTCAATTCGACGTCGCTGTACTTCGACTGGGGCTACCACTCGTCGCGCCAGGGTGTCTACGACTTCACCGGCGTCCGCGACCTCGACAAGCTCCTCGACATGGCGCAGCAGGCCGGGCTGTACGTCATCGCGCGGCCCGGGCCCTACATCAACGCCGAGGTCGACGGCGGCGGCTTCCCGACCTGGCTCTCCACCACCCCCGGTCACACCCGCAGCGCCGACCCCGTCTACCTGAAGTACTCCGACGAGTGGCAGGCGCAGATCGACCGGATCATCGCGCGCCACCAGCTGACCAACGGCACCGGCAGCGTGCTCGCCTACCAGGTCGAGAACGAGTACTACAACGGCGACGCCGACGGCCGCGCCTACATGAAGCACCTCGAGGACAAGGCCCGCGCCGACGGCATCACGGTTCCCTTGGTGGGCAACAACAACGGGACCTTCAATGCCGGTGACGGCGCACTGGACGTCGATGCCGCCGACTCCTACCCGCAGGGCTTCGACTGCTCCAACCCGACGCGGTGGAACGGCGTGCCGGACATCAGCTACGACCACGTCCCCGGCAAGCCACTGATCACCGCCGAGTTCCAGGGCGGCGCCTTCGACCCGTGGGGTGGCCCGGGCTACGAGAAGTGCGCGCAGCTGATCAACGACCAGTTCGCGAACGTCTTCTACAAGCAGAACATCGCCGTGGGCGCGACCGGCCAGAGCTTCTACATGCTGCACGGCGGCACGTCGTGGGGCTGGAGCGCGATCCCGCAGAACTACACCTCCTACGACTACGGCGCCGCGATCACCGAAGGGCGCCAGTTCGACCCGAAGTACAACGAAGACAAGCTGATCGGCTACTTCACCCAGTCCGTCGCCCCGCTTACGAAGACCGACGGCCTCGCGAGCGCGCCGCTCACCGCCCCGGCCCTCACCGACACCGCCCGGATCAACCCGGACACCCGCACGCAGTTACACACCCTGCGGCACACCGATTCGACGTCCACCGCCACGAACACCACCAGCCTCGCGCTGGACCTCGCGGCGCACGCCGGCTACACCTACGACGACCGCGCCGCCGAGGCCGCCTACACCGGTACCTGGAGCCACGTCGGACCGGAGGTGAACTACACCGGCGGCGACTACCAGCACACCGAGTCGTTCTCGGAGGTCACCGGCGACAGCGTGAGCATCCCCTTCACCGGCACCGGGATCCGCTGGGTGACGTCGAAGGACCCGAGCCACGGCATCGCCGACGTCTACCTCGACGACGCGAAGGTCAGCACTGTCGACCTCTACGCGACGAGCAAGCAGAACCAGGTCACCGGCTACGAGGTGCGCGGCCTCCCCGCCGGGGCGCACACGCTGAAGATCGTCGTCACCGGGCAGAAGAACACGAACGCGACCGGGCCGTTCGTCGTGGTGGACGCTGTCGACCTGCTCTCGGGCAGCACCGACTACTACCCGGTCGTCCCGCAGCAGCCCGGCACCGGCCTCACTCTGAACGGTCGCCAGTCCAAGATCGTCGTCGCCGGGTACGACCTCGGCCGGACGCGGATGCAGTACTCGACGTCGGAGATCATGACGAGCGCGGCCATCGGCGGCCGCGACGTCGCGGTCTTCTACGGGGACAAGGGCGGCCCCGGTGAGACCGTCCTGCGGTTCGCGAAGCAGCCGTCCGTGCAGGTCCTCGACGGGAGCGCGACGTCCACTTGGGACGCCGCCCGCGGTGACCTGCGGCTGAACTACACCCACGACGGCCTGACCCGGGTGCTCGTCACCGCACCGGGACAACGGCCGCTGCTCCTGCTGCTCGCCGACAAGGCGACGGCGGCGACCTTCTGGCGTCAGGACACCGCGGCGGGCCCGGTGCTGGTCCGCGGCACGCACCTGGTGCGGACCGCGGCCGACGACCACGGCACCCTGAACCTGACCGGCGACATCGGCACCGACGGCGCGTTCGAGGTCTTCGCCGCGGAGAAGTCGGTGTCGTGGAACGGATCCCGGACCGCGACCAAGCCGACGCCGAGTGGCAGCCTCAGCGGCGCCGCGCCGACCGCGAAGGCCGTCACGCTGCCCGCGCTGACCGGCTGGAAGCACCAGCAGGAGTCACCGGAGAGCCAGCCGGGCTTCGACGACTCGGCTTGGCCGGTGGCCGACAAGGACACCACCAACAGCTCGACGGCGCTCGGCACGAAACCGGTCCTCTTCGCCGACGACTACGGCTTCCACACCGGCAACACCTGGTACCGCGGCCGGTTCACCGGCGACGGGAAACAGACCGGGATCTCGCTGTCGAGCCAGAGCGGCGGGCCGGCCGGCGCGTTCTCGGCGTGGCTCAACGGCGTCTTCCTCGGCAGCTCGACGGATCCGCAGCACACGTTCCCCTTCCCGGCCGGTGCCCTGCGCCCGGGAGAGAACGAGATCTCCGTGCTGACCGTGAACATGGGCCACGAAGAGGACTACGGGGCGAACAACGGCAACAAGGCCGCGCGCGGGCTCATTTCCGCCCGGCTGACCGGGGCCCCGCTGACGTCGGTGACCTGGCGGCTGCAGGGCGTCCGCGGCGGTGAGACCGGCCTCGACCCGGTCCGCGGCCCGCTCAACACCGGCGGGCTGTACGGCGAGCGCGCGGGCTGGTCGCTGCCCGGCTTCCCGGACGCGCGCTGGACGTCGACGTCGTTGCCCGCCAAGGACACGACGCCGGGGGTGTCGTGGTACCGGACGACGGCGGAGCTGGATCTGCCGCGCGGCCAGGACACCTCACTCGGCCTGTCGATCACCGACGACCCCGGACGGCAGTACCGGGCGCTGCTCTTCGTCAACGGCTGGCAGCTCGGCCAGTACGTCAACTACCTCGGGCCGCAGCACAGCTTCCCGATCCCGAACGGGGTCCTGAACCCCAACGGCCACAACACGATTGCCGTCGCCGTCTGGAACCTCGACGGCAGCACCGGCGGTCTGGGCAAGATCGCGTGGACGAACTACGGCAGCTACCGCTCGCCGCTGACGGTTCGCCCCGACCCGGCGCCCGGCTTCGACCCCGGGCGGTACGCGATGCCGCCGGCGCCGTCCACCACGGTGTCGTTGACCGCGCCCGACACGGCGTCGGGCGGGCAGCGGTTCACCGCCTCGGCGACCGTGCGGGTGGCCGCGGGCGCGCCCCCGGCGTTCGACGTGAAGCCGGTGCTGACCGCGCCGGCCGGGTGGACGGTCGGGGCGGCGGCCCCGCCTTCGGTGGCGCGGATCGACGGCGGCCGGTCGGCGACGTTCACCTGGCCCGTCACTGCTCCCTCCACAGTGGACACGGCCGCGCTGAAGGTGGCGGTGGCGTACCGGCAGGCCGGGCGGCCGGGGTCGGCGTCCGGCGAGCGGATCGTCGGCGCGGTGCCCCCGGCGCCACCCGCGGGCGAGGTGGCGGTGAGCTCGCTGCCGTTCCTGACGGCGACGAACGGCTGGGGCCCGGTCGAGCGCGACACGAGCAACGGCGAAGCGAACGCGGGCGACGGCAAGCCGATGACCATCGGCGGGGTGGCGTACGCGAAGGGCCTGGGCGTGCACGCGGCGAGCGACGTCCAGCTCTACCTGGCCGGCGCCTGCACGCGGTTGACGGCTTCGGCCGGCGTCGACGGCGAGACGGGCACCGGCGGCAGCGTGAGCTTCAGCGTCTCGGTGGACGGCGCGACCCGGGTGACGACGCCGGTGGTCCGCGGCGGCCAGGCGGCGGTCCCGATCGACGTCGACGTCACCGGGGCCCAGGTCCTGGACCTCCTGGTCGCCGACGGCGGCGACGGGAACGGCAACGACCACGCGGACTGGGCGCTTTCGACGCTGACCTGCGCTACGCCGCCTGCCGGGTGATCTCGGGCAGCGGCCGGAGGAAGAAGGTGGCGCGAACCTCCCGCCGTTCGCGCCACAGGTGGTACAGCGCCAGGCCGAAGATGATCGACCCGATCACGTTGGCGACGAAGTGCCACCAGACGCGGTAGGTCGTCAGCCCGATGCCCGGGTCGATCAGGCCGAAGAACGTCGACAGGCCATGGCGCGCGAGCCGGACGCCACCGACACCGTGAGGACCAGGTGCTCGAGCCCGTGCAGGCCCTGCATCCAGACGCCCATCTTCGCCCAGCGGTGCGCGCGGGTGCCCAGCGCCCGCCGCGTGATCACCATGACCCCGGCGAGCCCGGCCAGGAAGATGAAGTTGCCGGTGAGGTGCAGCAGTTCCATCCCGAACGTCGGCCGGTTCGGCAGGAGCATCTGCAGGCCGTTCGCGAGCCCGGTGCCCCACGGCGTCATCCACGCCGGGGAGTTCGGGTGCCCGAGCCAGTAGCCGACCTGCGCGATGTGCTCCTGGACGTGCCCGAGCTGCCCGAGCACGCCGACACCGATCACCGCGACCGAGCCGCGGTACACCCACGGCCGCACCGGGCCCCGGTTCGCGTACGCGAGCACGCCGACCGCCGTCCACATAGCCAGCGCCCAGAGCACGAGCAGCGTCGCCCCCGCGACGTCCCAGCCCGGCA
The DNA here is from genome assembly GCF_040650695.1 of Amycolatopsis sp. NPDC048633. Lineage (NCBI taxonomy): Bacteria > Bacillati > Actinomycetota > Actinomycetes > Pseudonocardiales > Pseudonocardiaceae > Amycolatopsis > Amycolatopsis sp. NPDC048633. The sequence goes on along the minus strand of NZ_JBEZHS010000008.1, from coordinate 29,119 downwards.
TCGACGACATCGGCATGTCCATGATCGTCTCCCGTCTCGTCCGGTCGAGACTATCCGGGAGCCGGGCCGCGGAACGTCTTCCGGAATGCCTGGAAAACGTTACAGGACAACGTGTTTCGGTCAGGAGAGGACAAGTCGGACGGCCAGGGCGGTGATCACCGCGCTCGACGCGAGCGCCGTCACCAACCGGCCGCGGGGTCCGGTGAGGACGCGTCCGAGCAGGGCCCCGCCGCCGGCCAGGAGGGCTTGCCAGCTCGCCGAAGCCGCGAACGCGGCGAGCACGAACACACCTTGTTCGGCCACCGAGACCGCGGTACCGGCGCGGTCGCCGACGACCAGGGCGGTGAAGTAGACGACCGTGGTCGGGTTCACCAGCGTGATGCCGAGCAGGCTGACGTAGGCGCGGCCGGGCGCGAGCGGGGTCACGGGCCGGGCGGTGGCGTCGCGGTGGGAGCGCAGCGCCAGGACGGCGCCGCGGACCGCCAGCACGACCAGGACCCCGGCCGACAGCAGCCGCAACGGCCCGGCGACCGGCGTGACGACGCCCGCGATCGCGGCGCCGCCGAGCACCGCCACCAGTGCGTACGCGCCGTCGGCCGTGGCGACGCCGAGCGCCGCGGCCAGGCCGGTCCGCAGGGACGTGCGGGCGGTGAGTGCGACGAGGTAGGTCGCGACGGCGCCGACCGGGATCGCGATGCCGTAGCCGGCCAGCAGGCCGGCGAGGAGCGCGCCGGTCACGGCGCTGGGGTGATCGACCTCCGCGGGCGGCACGGCTGCTGCTGAGCCGGCGCGGTGGTCGCGGCGACGGTCGGCAGGAGCGGGGTGCGGGAGGAGGTCATGCGCAGAGGGTGTCGCCGGCGGGGCCGGGCCGGCAACCGGTTTTTCCAGCCGGTGCGGGCCGGGCAGCTGTGCTTGAATCGGCCGGAGGAGCGCCCGACGCGAGAAAGGGTTTTCACGATGCGGGTCGACCTGAGCGGGAAGACGGCCCTGGTCACCGGGTCCACCCAGGGCATCGGCTCGGCGATCGCGGCGGGGCTCGCGGCCGCCGGCGCGCGGGTCGCGATCAACGGCCGGAGCGAAACCGGGGTTTTGAAGGCGATCGCACGCCTGAAGGAAGACCTGCCGGAGGCCGACCTGGTGCCGGCCCCGGGCGACGTCTCGGACGAGGCCGGCGCGGCGCAGGTCGTCGAAGAGGTGCCCGACGCCGACATCCTCGTCAACAACCTCGGCATCTTCGGCGCCCAGGAGCCCCTCGAGATCACCGATGCCGACTGGCGGCGCTACTTCGAGGTCAACGTCCTGGCCGCGGTGCGGCTCACCCGCGCGTACCTGCCCGGCATGACCGAGCGCGGCTGGGGCCGGATCCAGTACATCGCCAGCGATTCGGCGATCGTGATCCCGGCCGAGATGATCCACTACGGGGTGTCGAAGACGGCGCTGCTCGGGGTCTCGCGCGGGTTCGCCAAGCACGCGGCCGGCACCGGGGTCACGGTCAACGCCGTGATCGCGGGCCCGACGCACACCGGTGGCGTCGAGGACTTCGTCTACGAGCTGGTGGACAAGGACCTGCCGTGGGACGAGGCCCAGCGCGAGTTCATGAAGAAGCACCGGCCGCAGTCGCTGCTGCAGCGCCTGATCGAGCCCGAGGAGATCGCGAACCTGGTGGTGTACCTGAGTTCCCCGTTCGCCTCGGCGACGACGGGCGCGGCCGTGCGTGTCGACGGCGGGTACGTCGACTCGATCGTGCCCTGAGTCCCGCTCCCGCCCGGAAGCACGGGGGAACCTCTGGCGGGAACGGGAGTTGTGAAGCCGGTACGGGGGCCGCCTCGCGGCGGAAGGCACGACACGGCTCCTGCGTTACCGGTATTCCGTGAAGGCAAGGGGTGAGGCCCGGGGGCACCGCCGTACCGACAATGGGTACAACGCCTCGGCCGCACCGGTGTTCCCGCGGCCGGGGTGACGTGCGTCGCCCCGGCCGCGGGAACCCTCAGGGCGTGACCGGGATGTTCGTCAGTCCCGAAGTCGCGTTCGTGACCGTGTTCGACGCGTACACCACGTTCGGGTTCGCCGCGCACTTCGACACCGAGCTGATCTTGATCGCGTAGGCGCCGACACCGCCGAGGTCGGACTTGTTGCCGCGCCACACGTTGCCGCAGCCGTTGTCGAACGACGGGGACGTGCTCGTGTTGTGGTTCTCGTAGCCGTTGGCGAATGTTCCCGGTGCGGCGAACGTGCCGGTGTTGTTCTCGATCGTGTAGCCGATGCCCTTCACGTCGATCCAGGAATCCGCCGAGTTCTCGCCGGAGATGCCGCGGCCGTCGAAGGTGTTGCCGCGGATCAGGCCGTTGACCGTGCCTTCCTTGACGTCGATCGGCTCGGCCGCGATGAACGGGCCGATGTGGTTGTCCAGCACCTGGATCCGGTCGCCGCGGTCGACTCCGCCGGAATTGCCGTGGCAGGCCCAGTTCGAGTTGGCCGAGCCGAGGTAGACGCCTTCGCCGTAGCCGGGCTGCACCAGCCCGGTGTAGGTGATCGTCGAGTTCTTCAGCACGCTGTCGGCCGACGAGCGGCGGAAGTGGACCGCCTCCTCGTCGACGTGGTTGACGTTCACGCCGTCGATCGTCGTGTGCGGCGAGCTGTCGACGACGATGCCCTTCTTGGACTCCTGCACGGTGAAGCCGGTCAGGTTCCAGTACGGCGCGCCGGAGAGCCACAGGCCGTAGCCCGAGTCCCAGCCCGCGGTCGGCGCCGGGCAGTCGGGGGCGTCGCCGGACGGGCCGTCGTTGATCAGGACGGCGTTCGCCGGGCCGGACAGCGTGATCGGCTTCGCCGCGGTGCCGGCCTTCGTCGTGACGAACGAGCCGCGGTAGGTGCCGGCCGCGAGCTTGATCGCCTTGCCCGGCGCCGCGTTCGCCAGGGCCGCCTGCAGCTGGGCGGCCGTCGAGACGGTCACCGAGTCCCCGGCAGGCGGGGGAGTCGTGGTCGTCGTGGGCGGAGGCGTCGTGGTGGTGGTCGGCGTCGTCGTGACCGGGCCGCCGCCTTCGCACGGGAAGCCGTTCACCGTGCAGGCCGAGGGCAACCCGGACCCGGCGACGTTGAAACCGAAGTCCGCGGTGGCGCCGGGCTTGACCGTGCCGTTGAAGCCCGCGTTCGTGAACTTGTAGTGCTGGCCGGTCTGCGTCTTCACCGAGCTCCAGGAGCCGCTCACCGACGTGCCGGCGGGCAGGTCGAACTCGACGGTCCAGCCGGTGGCGGGCGCGTCGCCGCGGTTGGCGATCGTGTAGCCGGCGCCGTAGCCCCCGGTCCAGACCGAGGTCTTCGCGAACGTGGCGGCCAGGTTCGCCGCCGCGGCCTGCGCGGTGACCGCGCCGGTCAGTGCGAGCGCGGCCGAGATCGTGGCGGCGCCGAGGAGAACGGCACGACGGCTTCGTGGGGACACCAAGGACCTCCGGGGAAAGGGGACTGCGGAGGTGTTGCGGCGTACACCCGGACTCCCTTTATAGGTCACGGATGTGACGTGCGTCAATGAGCTGAACGGGCATCATGCATGTGAACAGCGCGGGCGCGTGACACTTTCCGGTGACCCGGAGGTGAACCCGGTCCGGACGGGGAATCTCGTTCAGCACAAACCCCTGGCATACAGGGAATCGGCGGAAGGAGAGCACGATGAAGACCCGAATCGCCTCCTGGGTGGCGGCTGCTGCGCTCACGGTTTCCGCGGTGGTCGCCGCGGCCGCTCCGGCGTCGGCCGACCCGGTCCCGGGCAATGCGAACCAGTTCTACGCCTACTGCTCGGTCGACCTGCTCGGCGTGCCGCTGGCGTGCACCGAGACCGACGCGGCGCACTCGTCGCACATCTGCCAGTACGTCGTCACCGGCGTGGGTCTCGGCCTCGACTGCATCCTGCGCTGACCCGCGAGTTGCCCGAAAGTACCCGATGGTCCGGACCATCGGGTACTCGTCGGAAAATGTCCGACCGGTTAGCCTTGTTCTTCGGCAGGTACCCGTTCATACTTTGTTGCCATTCACAACAAATAGGGTGCCGGTGAGCCGCCAGCCGTCGCCCGCGGAACAGAAGGGGCGACGACGATGTCGACCAGGAACTCCGCCCGATGGCGGCGGACCGCCCGCCTGCTGGTGGCGCCCGCGGCTCTGCTCGTGGCCGGGGCCGTAGTGGCCGCACCGCAGGTCCAGGCCGCGCCCGCGGCACCACTCGCCGGCTTCACCGACGACTTCGACGGCGCGGCGGGCAGCGGCGTCGACGGCTCGAAGTGGGTCCACGAGACCGGCGACAACGTGAACAACCACGAGCGCCAGTGGTACACCGACGGCACCGCCAACGCGGCGCTCGACGGCCAGGGCCACCTCGTGATCACCGCGAAGAAGGAGAACAGCGGGAACAACTGCTGGTACGGCGCCTGCGAGTACACGTCGGCGCGGCTCAACACCTCCGGCAAGTTCACCGCGTCCTCCGGGCACATCGAGGCCCGGATGAAGCTCCCGCGCGGGCAGGGCATGTGGCCCGCGTTCTGGATGCTGGGTTCGGACATCGGCAACGTCGGCTGGCCGCAGTGCGGCGAGATCGACATCATGGAGAACGTCGGCTTCGAGCCGAACTCCGTGCACGGCACCATCCACGGCCCGGGCTACTCGGGTTCCGGCGGCATCGGCGCGGCCTACAACGGGCCGAACTTCTCCGACGACTTCCACACGTACGCGATCGACTGGTCGCAGGACAAGATCGTGTGGTCGGTCGACGGCAACGCCTACCAGACCCGCACGCCGGCCGACGTCGGCGGCAACCAGTGGGTGTTCAACCACGACTTCTTCGTGATCTTGAACCTCGCGGTCGGCGGCTACTGGCCCGGCGACCCCGACGGCAGCACCCAGTTCCCGCAGCAGCTCGTGGTCGACTACGTCCACGTGAGCTGAGGTTCAGACCAGCGGGACCGGCTTCTCTCCGCGCGCGGCGGAGGGGGGCCGGTCCCGCGCCATTCCCGGCCGGCCGCCCGGATGTCATGAAAGAGTCTTTCAGGTCGCCGGGCGCCCTGAAAGAGTCGTTCATGGCCGCCGGGGCCAGGCTTTGGTACAGAACCGGGACACTTCTGGTTCAGACCTGTCGAACAACCCCGACGGGCCGGCGACCTTCTCCGGACACAGTGATCGGTGTGCGCTTCCGCGGCGCACCCCGGCACCCGGAGGAAACCCATGGCCCGTACCCGCATCCGACCCGTCGCCGGCGGGATCGCCGCCGCCGTGGCGGTGGCGCTCGCCGCGGCCTGCTGGGTCCTCTTCCCGCCCACGGTCGACGGTCGTGCGAGTGCCGCGCGGCCCGTCGTCGACCTGCCGCTGCCGTGGCCGGCCGAAGGGCAGGCGAGCGCCGAGGTGCAGGGCCTGGGCTCGCTCGGCAGCCGCGGGGAGCAGCGGCCGGTGCCGATCGCGAGCGTCACCAAGGTGATGACCGCCTACGTCGTGCTGAAGGACCACCCGCTCGCCGCGGGCGAAGCGGGCCCGCGGATCACCGTCGACGAGCAGGCCGAAGCCGAGTCGACGTCGTCCGAGGAGTCGACCGCCCCGGTGCGGGCCGGCCGCGATATCAGTGAACGGGACCTGCTGGCGCTCATGCTCGTCCCGTCCGGCAACAACGTCGCCCGCCTGCTCGCGCGCTGGGACGCCGGCAGCCAGGACGCGTTCGTCGCGAAGATGAACCGCGCGGCCGCGGCTCTCGGCATGACCAGCACCACCTACACCGGGGCCAGCGGCGTCGAGGACTCGACGACGAGCACCGCCACCGACCAGCTGCGGCTGGCGCGCGAAGTGATGAAGAGCGACGTGATCCGGGAGATCGTCGGCACCGCGAGCCTGCGCGTCGACGGCGTGCCCGGCGACGTCGTCAACACCAACACCCTCCTCGGCCGCCACGGCGTGATCGGGCTGAAGACCGGCTCGTCGACCGCGGCCGGCGGGGCCCTGATGTGGGCCGCGCGGGCCGACGGCGGTCCGCTCATCCTCGGGGTCGTCCTGCACCAGAACCCGGGTGGCAGCCCGGCGGCCGGGCTGCGGGCCGCGCTGGACACCAGCGAGACGCTCATCTCGGCGATCCAGCGGGAACTGCCGGCGGCGACCCGGTGACGGCGACCCTCGAACCGGAGAAGACGGTGCCGGACCGCGGAACGTGGCGCCGCGGCCGGGTCATCGCGGTGTTCTCCGCGCTGACCGCACTGCTGCTGCTCGCGCACCCGCTGGTGCCCAACCGGGTGGGCAACGCCGGCAGCCTGCTGGAGACGTTCCTGCCGTGGACCGGCCTGCTCGTGCTGCCGCTGCTCGTGGCGGCGCTGGTCCGGCGGTCGGCGCTCGCGCTCGTGTCGCTGCTGCTGCCGGCGCTGGTCTGGGGCGGGTTCTTCGGCGGCAGGCTGTTCGACAAGACCGAAGCCGGCGGGGACCTGACGATCGTCTCGCACAACGTCAACGACGAGAACCCGGACCCGGCCGGCACCGCGCGGGCCCTGGCCGCCTCCGGTGCGCAGGTGATCGCCTTGGAGGAGCTGAAGAAGTCCGAGATCCCGAAGTACGAGGACGCGCTCGCCGCCGGCTACCCGCACCATTCGGTGCAGGGGACGGTCGGGATCTGGAGCACGTTCCCGCTGAGCGACACGCGGCCGGTGGCGATCATGCCGTGGACCCGCGCGCTGCGGGCCACAGTGGACACTCCGAAAGGCCCGGTGGCGGTGTTCGTGGCGCACCTGCCGTCGGTGCGGGTCCGGCTCGACTCGGGCTTCACGGCGAACGGCCGCGACGAGGCGATCGGCCTGCTCGCCGACGCACTGGCGGGGGAGTCGTCGCCGCGCACGGTGCTGGTCGGCGACTTCAACGGCACGGCCGACGACCGGGCGCTGGCGCCCGTCACCGCGCGGATGGAGTCGGCGCAGGACGAGGCCGGGGACGGGTTCGGGTTCAGCTGGCCCGCCGGGCTGCCGATGGCCCGGATCGACCAGGTCTTCGTGGCGGGTGTGCGGCCGGTGGCGGCGTGGACGTTGCCCGCGACCGGCAGCGACCACCTCCCGGTCGCGGCCAGCCTGGCGCTGTGACCCTGGGGGCGTCCGGACCCGGGGCCGAACATGCCTCCTGAACACCGGCGTCTCCCGCACCCGGTGAATTCCCCACGACCCTTCCCGCAGGTCGGGCCGCGAAGCCACGAGCACCGGCCCCTCCGGCGCACGTGACTAGACCGTTACGCGACCCGGTCTTGACCGCGCTGGTGTTATCGCTAACACTGACTCCTCGCCGCCACCCGGATGGGTGACGGGGACCACGTCGAAGCGGACGAAAGGGGACGCCGGTGGCCGAACGACCCCGCTCCGGCGGCCCGGTCCGGGTGCCCGCCACCGGTGCGCGGCAGCCCAGCCTGACCGACGTCGCGGGCGTGGCGGGCGTGTCGCACATGACCGTCTCGCGGGTCATCAACGGCACCGGTCCGGTGCGCCCCGAAACCCGCGCCCGGGTGCTCGCCGCCATCGAAGAACTGGGCTACCGCCCGAACTCCGCGGCCCGCGCGCTCGTCACCGGACGCACCGGCACGCTCGGTGTCGTCGCGCTCGAGTCCAACCTCTACGGTCCGGCCAGCACGCTCTACGGCATCGAGAACGCCGCCCGCGAAGCCGGGTACGCGATCACGATCTCCAGTGTCAGCCGTCCCGGCCGGTCGTCGATCGCCGACGCGGTGGAGAACCTCCGCCGCCAGGCCGTCGAGGGCATCATCGTCATCGCCCCGCACGTCACCGCGGGCCGCGCCCTGGAAGCCGCGCCCGCGGACTTCCCGGTCGTCGCCGTCGGGGGCGGGGAGGACGCGCCGGTCCCGGTGATCTCCGTCGACCAGCGCGACGGCGCCCGCCGCGCCACCGAGCACCTCCTGGCCCTCGGGCACCGCACTGTCTGGCACATCGCGGGGCCGGAAGACTGGCTGGAAGCCCGCGACCGCGAGCTCGGCTGGCGGGAAACCCTGGAACGCCACGGGGTGAACGTGCCCCGGGTGATCCGCGGCGACTGGAGCTCGCGCTCCGGCTACGAGGCGGGGCGATCCCTCGTCAAGGAACGCGACCTCGACGCCGTCTTCGCCGGCAACGACCAGATGGCGCTCGGCCTGCTCCGCGCGTTCGCCGAGGCCGGTGTCTCGGTGCCGCGGGACGTGCGCGTCGCCGGCTTCGACGACGTGCCCGAGGCGGCGTACTTCACGCCGCCGCTGACCACGGTGCGCCAGGACTTCATCGAAGTCGGCCGGCGCACGTTCGGCCTGCTCACCCAGCGGCTGGAAGGGGGCGACCGGCACACACGCGCCCTCGTCGTGCCCGAGCTGATCGTGCGCGAGAGCACCGGCCCGCGTTAGCGCCCTACGCGCGCCAGACCTGAGAAAACCAGCTCCGAATGTTAACGCTAACAGAAATGATCACCGTCGATCGAGGAGTGAACGTGCTGAAGAAGCGATGGGCCGCCGCGGCGGCCGCGGCGGCCGGACTCGTGCTGCTCACCGCCTGCGGGAGTGGTGGTTCCTCAGGCGGTTCCGGTGGGGCGATCACGCTCGGGTTCGCCCAGGTGGGCGCCGAGAGCGGGTGGCGGACGGCGAACACCAAGTCGATCCAGGAGTCGGCGAAGACCGCCGGCGTCGAGCTCAAGTTCTCCGACGCGCAGCAGAAGCAGGAGAACCAGATCTCCGCGATCCGGTCCTACATCCAGCAGAAGGTCAAGGTCATCGCCTTCTCGCCGGTGGTGGAGTCCGGCTGGGAGACCGTGCTCAAGGAGGCCAAGACGGCCAACATCCCGGTCATCCTCACCGACCGCGCGATCGACTCGCCGGACAAGTCGCTCTACAAGACCTTCCTCGGCTCGGACTTCATCGCCGAGGGCAAGAAGGCGGGGGAGTGGCTGACCAAGGAGTTCGGCACCGCCACCGGCCCGGTCAACATCGTCGAGCTGCAGGGCACCACGGGCTCGGCGCCGGCGAACGACCGCAAGAAGGGCTTCGCCGACGTCATCGCGGCGGACCCGAAGTACAAGGTCGTCGCCTCGCAGACCGGTGAGTTCACCCGCGCCAAGGGCAAGGAGGTCATGGAGGCCTTCCTCAAGTCCCAGCCCAAGATCGACGTCCTCTACGCGCACAACGACGACATGGCGCTCGGTGCCATCGAGGCGATCGAAGCCGCGGGCAAGGTCCCGGGCAAGGACATCAAGATCGTCTCGGTCGACGGCGTGAAGGACGCGCTGCAGGCGCTGGCCGACGGCAAGATCAACCACGTCGTCGAGTGCAACCCGCTGCTCGGCCCGCAGCTGATGGACCTGGTGAAGAAGGTCGCCGCCGGTGAGTCGGTGCCCGAGCGCATCGAGACCCAGGAGACCGAGTTCGACCAGGCGTCGGCGAAGGCCGCGCTGCCGCAGCGCCAGTACTGACCGTCCCCGCGTCCACCCCGGAGCACGCAATGCCTGAACCGCAGCCCATGGTGCGGATGAGCGGTATCCGCAAGGAGTTCCCCGGCGTCCTCGCCTTGGACGACGTCGCCTTCCGGATGTTCCCCGGCGAGGTCCACGCCCTGATGGGCGAGAACGGCGCCGGGAAGTCCACCCTCATCAAGGTGCTGACCGGCGTGTACGGGGTGGACGCGGGCACGATCGAACTGACCGGCGAGCCGGTTGCCTTCAGCGGGCCCGGCGAGGCCCAGCAAGCCGGCGTCAGCACGGTCTACCAGGAGGTCAACCTCTGCCCGAACCTGTCCGTGGCGGAGAACGTCTGCCTCGGCCGGGAACCCCGCCGCTTCGGCCGCATCCAGTGGGGCCCGATGCGGCGGCGGGCCGAGGAGCTCCTCGCGCGGCTGGACGTCCACGTGGACGTCTCGGCCGAGCTGAGCACCTGCTCCATCGCGGTCCAGCAGCTGGTCGCGATCGCCCGGGCGCTGGACGTCGAAGCGCGGGTCCTGGTGCTCGACGAGCCGACGTCCAGTTTGGACACCGGCGAGGTCGAGCAGCTGCTGAAGGTCGTCCGGTCCCTGCGCGAGCAGGGGCTGGCGATCCTCTTCGTCTCCCACTTCATCGACCAGGTCTTCGCCGTCGCCGACCGGATGACCGTGCTGCGCAACGGAAAACTGATCGGCGAGTACCGTACGGCGGACATCACGCCGGTCGAACTGGTCACCAAGATGATCGGCAAGGAGCTGCGCGTCCTCGAAACGCTGGAGGACTCCGGTCCCACCCGGGCCGAAGTCGCGGACGCGCCGGTGCTCCTGTCCGCCGAAGACCTCGGCCGCAAGGGCGGTGTCGAACCGTTCAGCCTCGACATCCACGCCGGTGAAGTCGTCGGGCTGGCCGGGCTGCTCGGCTCCGGCCGCACCGAGCTCGCTCGCCTGCTCTTCGGCGCCGACCACGCCGACAGTGGGTCCGTGAAGATCGACGGCGCCGCCACGAACCTGCGCACCCCGCGCGCCGGGCTCGACCACCGGATCGCGTTCTGCTCGGAGAACCGCAAGACCGAAGGCCTGGTCGAGGAACTGACCGTCCGGGAGAACATCGTCCTCGCGCTCCAGGCCTCCCGCGGCTGGGCGCGGCCGCTGTCGCGCCGCCGCCAGGACGAGATCGCGCGGAAGTACATCGAGACGCTCGACATCCGCCCCACCGACCCCGAAGCGCTGGTCGGCAACCTCTCCGGCGGCAACCAGCAGAAGGTGCTGCTGGCCCGCTGGCTCATCACCGAGCCGCGGCTGCTCATCCTCGACGAGCCCACCCGCGGTATCGACATCGGCGCCAAGACCGAGATCCAGCGGCTGGTCACCCAGCTCTCGGCCGACGGGATGGCCGTCGTCTACATCTCCGCCGAACTGGACGAGGTGCTCCGGCTGAGCCACCGCGTCGTGGTGCTGCGCGACCGGAAAGTGGTGGCGAAGCGGGAAAACCAGGGGCTCACCGCGGACGACGTCATGGCCACGATGGCCGAAGGGGTGCAGGCATGACCGCGTCGACGGGATTGACGGGATTGACGAAACACCGGCTCTTCTGGCCCGTGGTGGCGTTGCTGGCGCTGCTGGTGGGCGACCTCATCGCGAGCCCGGCGTTCTTCTCGATCGAGCTGCGCGACGGGCACCTCTACGGGAACCTCGTCGACATCCTGAAGAACGGCGCCCCGCTGATCCTCATCGCGATCGGCATGACGCTCGTCATCGCCACCCGCGGCATCGACCTCTCGGTGGGCGCGGTCGTCGCGATCAGCGGTTCGCTCGCCTGCCTCTGGGTCAGCGACAACCCGGACGGCATCGGCACCACGCTGGTGGCGTTCGGGCTGGCGCTCGGCCTCTCGCTCCTGCTGGGGGTGTGGAACGGCTGGCTCGTCGCGGTGCTGGGCATCCAGCCGATCATCGCCACGCTGATCCTCATGGTCGCCGGGCGGGGGATCGCGCAGCTGATCTCCGGCGGGCAGATCATCACGGTCAACTCCCACTCCTTCGAATGGATCGGCAGCGGGTTCCTGTTCACGCTGCCCGGTGCCATCCTCATCGCGCTGGCCGTGTTCGTGCTGGCGTCGCTGCTGGTCCGCCGCTCCGCGCTCGGCCTGCTCGTCGAGGCCGTCGGAGGCAACCCGGAGGCCAGCCGCCTGGCCGGCCTCCGCTCGGCGCGGCTGACCTGGCTCGTCTACGTCTTCTGCGCGCTGTGCGCGGGGATCGCCGGGCTGATGATCAGCGCCAACGTGCACAGCGCCGACGCCAACCACGCCGGGCTGTTCATCGAGCTCGACGCGATCCTCGCCGTCGTCGTCGGCGGCACGCAGCTGACCGGCGGCCGGTTCTCCGTGGGCGGCGCGGTGATCGGCGCGCTGCTCATCCAGACGCTGACCACCACCGTCTACGCCCTCGGCATCCCGCCCGAGGCGATCATGCTGTTCAAGGCCGTGGTCGTGCTGGCGGTGTGCCTGCTGCAGTCGCCCGCGTTCCGCCGCAAGCTCCGGCGCCGCCGGACACCCCGGCCCGGGCAGCCGGCTCCCGCACCCGCTCCGGAGAAGATCGAGGTCACGGCATGACCACCCTGGACCGCGTCCGCGGCTACCGGCCGAAGCAGCGGCACCTCGCCATCCTCGCCACGATGGCGCTGCTCATCGGCGCCTACATCTTCGGCGCGTCGAGCTACGAGGCGTTCGGGTCCGGGCAGGTCGTGCTCGACCTGTTCATCAACAACGCCTTCCTGCTCGTGGTCGCCGTGGGCATGACGTTCGTGATCCTCACCGGCGGCATCGACCTGTCGGTCGGGTCGGTGGTCGCCCTGTCCACAGTGGTCTCCGGGGACCTGCTGCAGAAGCACGGCTGGCCCGCGTACGCGGCGATCGCGGTGGTGCTGGTGATCGGCGCCCTGCTCGGCGCCGGGATGGGCGCGCTCATCCACTTCTTCGAGATCCAGCCCTTCATCGCGACGCTGATCGGGATGTTCTTCGCCCGCGGGCTCTGCTACACGATCAGCACGGAGGCCTACTCGATCGACAACGCGACGATCGCGACGCTCGCCCAGACGCAGATCCCGTTGGGCGGCGAGCTGCACATCTCGATCAGCGTGGTGGCCGCGCTGGTGGTCGTCGCCATCGCGGCCTACGTCCTGGCCTTCACGCGGTTCGGGCGGACGGTCTACTCGATCGGCGGCAACGCGCAGTCGGCGATGCTGATGGGCCTCAAGACCGGCCGGACGAAGATCGCGGTGTACACGATCAGCGGCTTCTGCTCGGCCCTCGGCGGGCTGCTGCTGGTGTTGTACAAGTCTTCCGGCGACCCGCTCAACGGCGTCGGCCTGGAGCTGACCGCGATCGCCGCGGTGGTCATCGGCGGCACCATCCTCACCGGCGGCTCCGGCTACGTGCTGGGCACCGTGCTCGGGATCATGGTGCTGGGCATCATCCAGACGCTGATCACCTTCGACGGCACGCTCAACTCCTGGTGGACCTCGATCATCACCGGCGCCCTCCTGTTCGTCTTCATCGTCCTGCAGCGCCTCGTCACCCGAGGGAGCCACCGATGAATACCCCTGCCTTCCGGCGCATCCTGGCCGCGCTCGCCGCGCTGACCTTGTTCGGCGCCCTGCCCGTGACGGCCGCCGCGGCCGATCCCGCCTCGGCGCTAGCCGGGCACTGGACGTTCGACGAAGGCAGCGGGACGACCGCGGCCGACACCGCGGGGGAGCACCCCGCCACCCTGAACACCGGCGCGGGCTGGGGGCCGGGGATCCGCGGCGGAGCCCTGACCACCGACGGCGCGGGCGGTTTCGCCGACGCCGGCGCGCCCGTGCTCGACACCACCCAGAGCTTCTCCGTCAGCAGCTGGGTCAGGCTCGACAAGATCTCGGGCTACCAGACGTTCGTGAGCGTCGACGGGAACCAGGTCAGCAACTTCTTCCTGCAGTTCCGCGACGACTCGCGCCGCTTCGCCTTCACGCGCCTCGCCGGGGACGCTCCGGCCGACGGCGTCGTCGCGTCGGCGAACTTCGACCCGGTCGTCGGCCAGTGGTACCAGCTGACCGGCGTGTTCGACGCCGCCGCGTCGACCCTGGCACTCTACGTCGACGGCACCCGCCAGACGACCGTCGCCGCGCCGGCCGGCTGGGCCGGCACCGGGCACCTGGTGATCGGCCGCGGCAAGTACGGCGGCAACCCGGTGGACTACGTCGACGGCACGATCGACGACGTCCGCGCCTACACCGGCGCGCTGAGCGCGGCCGATGCCGCCCGCCTGGCCATCGCCGGGCACTGGACCCTCGACGAAGGCACCGGCACCACCGCGGCCGACGACTCCCTCGACGCGCGCACCGCCACCCTGACCGGCGGCGCCACCTGGGGCGACGGTGTCGTCGGCCCGCACGGCGTCGCGTTCAACGGCACGGATGCCGCCGTCGAGGCCCCGGCCGCGATCGTCGACACCGCACAGAGCTTCTCGGTGTCCGCGTGGGTCAAGCCCACAACGGCCACCGGCTTCCGGACCGCGGTCAGCGTCGACGGCACGACGATCAGCGGCTTCTACCTCCAGCGCACCGCCGACGGCCGGTTCGCCTTCACCCGCCGCGCCTCCGACGGCGACTCAGCGTCGTTTGCCGCCCTCTCGACGTTGCCCGCTCAGGCCGACCAATGGCAGCACCTCGTCGGCGTCTACAACCGAGCAGCCGGCACGCTTTCCCTGTACGTCAACGGAACCCTGCAGCAGAGCGTTCCGTTCACCACGCCGTGGACCGCGGGCGGGCACCTGGTCATCGGGCGCGGCAAGTGGGCCGGCAGTCCCGCCGACTGGTTCGCCGGGGGAGTCGACGACGTCCGCGCGTACCCGACCCCGCTGACCGGGTCCGCCGTCGCCGCGCTCGCCGCGAGCGGGTCGTGGCACTTCGACGAGGGCACCGGCGCCGTCGCGCGCGACTCTTCGGCCAACGCGGCCGACGGGACGCTCCGCGGTGCGACCTGGACCGCCGGTGCGGCGGGCAAGGCCGTGCAGCTCGACGGCAAGTCCACTGTGGACATGGGCACCTCGCCCGCGTTCGACACGGGCACCGGCTCGCTCTCGCTGGCCGCGTGGTTCCGCACCACCGCGGACGGGACGCTGGTGGACCACGGCGACGGCTACGCGCTCGGCGTGACCGGCAGCAAGCTCGCCGCCCGCGTCGGCACGATCCAGGTGACCACGAACGGCGGCGGGCTCGCCGACGGCAACTGGCACCACGCCGCCCTGGTCCTCGACCGCGCTTCGCAGCGGCTCACCGTCTACGCCGACGGCGACGCGGCCGCGGTCACCAGCACCTGCGGCACCCCCACGGGCACCACGCTCGACGTCTCCGCGTGCCCGGCGTCGGGCGACAGCAGCGCCGCGTTCACCGTCGGCACCGGGTTCACCGGCGCGGTCGACGAAGTCGAGCTGCGCCGCTTCCCCCTCACCGCGGCGCAGGTCGGCACCCTCGCCGGAGCGAACCAGCTCGCGGTCGACGCCAACGTCGTCCGCGCCAACACCCGCCCGACCACCTACGGCTCGATCCTCGAGGACATCAGCCACTCCGTCGAAGGCGGCCTCTACGCCGAACTCGTCCGCAACCGGACGTTCAAGGAGACCTACCAGCGCGGCAGCGGCGCGGGCGATACGCCAGTGCCGTACTGGTCGCTGCTCACCTCGGCCGGAGTGACCGGCACGTACGGGATCGACACTGCCACCCCGCTCAACACCGCCCTCGACCGATCGCTGAAGCTGCACGCCGACGCGGTTCCGGCCGGTGGCCGGCTCGCGGCCGCGAACGTCGGCTTCTACGGCATCGCCGCGAAGCCGTCCACGAAGTACACCGGCAGCTTCTTCGCCAAGGGCACGTGGACCGGCGGCCTCCGGGTCAGCCTGGAGAAGCCGGACGGCACGGTGCTGGCGAGCAAGGACGTCCAGCCGGTCGGCGCGGCCTGGGCCCAGGAGACGTTCAGCTTCACGACGCCGTCCACGATCACCGCGTCCACCGACAACCGGATCGTCGTCTCGCTGGTGAACAAGAAGGGCAAGGCCGCCCTGAGCGGTGACGCCTGGTTCCAGCAGGTTTCGCTGTTCCCGCCGACGTTCAAGAACCACGGCGTCCGGCTGGATCTCGGGCAGAAGCTCGCCGCGATGAAGCTCGGCCTGTTCCGCGTCCCCGGCGGCAACTACCTGGAAGGCAACACCCTCGACACGCGGTTCGCGTGGAAGAACACCATCGGGAAGCCGGAAGAGCGGCCCGGCCACCAGAACACCGCGTGGGGCTACTGGTCCACCGACGGCTTCGGGATCCTCGACTACCTGAAGCTCGCCGAGGACATCGGTGCCCAGCCGCTGCTCGGGCTGTTCGCCGGCTACACGCTCAACGGCCAGCACGTCGACCAGGCCGACTACCCGCAGTACGTCCAGGAAGCTCTGGACGAGATCGAGTACGCCATCGGCGACGCCTCCACGACCTGGGGCGCCAAGCGGGTCGCCGACGGGCACCCGGCGCCGTTCGACCTGCGCTACGTCGAGGTCGGCAACGAGGACTGGTTCGACGGCTCGGGCAGCTACGCCTGGCGCTTCACCGACATGTTCGACGCCATCAAGGCGAAGTACCCGCAGCTGACGGTCATCGCCACGACCGGCGGCCTGCAGGGCGGCGCCGCGTCGAGCACGCCGACCGGGGTGCGCCCGGACGCCGTGGACGACCACTACTACCAGTCGCCGCAGTGGTTCACCGACAACTCGACCCGCTACGACACCGCCGACCGCAGCGGCCCGGAGATCCTCGTCGGCGAGTACGGCGCCCAGGACGGCCGGCCCACCGGCACCCTGGCCGCCGCCATCGGCGAGGCCGCGTTCCTCACCGGGCTGGAACGCAACAGCGACATCGTCATCGGCTCGATGTACGCGCCGGTGCTGGTGCACGAGAACCAGTCCAACTGGCCGGTCAACCTGATCGGCCTCGACGCCGGGAGCAGCTACGGCTCGCCGTCGTACTGGGTGCAGCAGATGTTCTCCAGCACGCTCGGCAAGCAGATCGTGACCAGCCGCCTCAACCAGGGCAGCCCGCTGCGCCAGGTCGTCAACGTGACCACCAAGGCGGGGAAGAAGACGTTCACGGTCAAGCTCGTCAACCCGACCGGGCAGGTGCAGACCGCGCGGCTGGCGCTGACCGGCGTCACGGCGGTCGACGGCACCGGGACGCTCACCACGCTCACCGGCGACCCGGCGGGGCGCAACAGCCTCGCCGCGCCGGCCGCCATCGTGCCGCAGACCAGGGAGATCACCGGGCTGGCGGCGACGTCGAAGCTGACGTTGCCCGCCAACTCCGTGACGACGCTCGTGATGACCGGCCGTTGAGCCGTACCGGAAAGGAAGCAGAAGTGTCAGCAGACCCTCTCGTCGTGGGCGTCGACTTCGGCACGCTCTCGGGGCGTGCGGTGGTCGTGCGCGTGGCCGACGGCGCCGAACTGGGCAGTGCGGTCTTCGAGTACCCGCACGGCGTGCTCGACGAGACGCTGCCCGCCACCGGCCGCGCGCTGCCGCCGGACTGGGCGCTGCAGGTGCCCGCGGACTACGTCGGAGTCCTTCGCAACGCCGTACCGGCGGCACTGCGGGACGCGGGCGCCGACCCGGCCGACGTCGTCGGCATCGCCACCGACTTCACCGCGTGCACCATGGTGCCGACGACCGCCGACGGCACGCCGCTGTGCGAGCTGCCCGAGTTCGAGGCCGAGCCCCACGCCTACGTCAAGCTGTGGAAGCACCACTCGGCCCAGCCGCAGGCCGTCCGGATCAACGACCTGGCCCGCGCCCGCGGCGAGAAGTGGCTGCCGCGCTACGGCGGGCTGATCTCGTCGGAGTGGGAGTTCGCCAAGGGCCTCGAAGTGTTCGAAGAGGCCCCGGCCGTCTACGCGGCGATGCGGCACTGGGTCGAGGCCGCCGACTGGATCGTCTGGCAGCTGACCGGGGTCTACGTCCGCAACGCGTGCACGGCCGGGTACAAGGGCATCCTGCAGGACGGTCAGTACCCGAGCCGCGACTTCCTCCGCGAACTGGCGCCGGGCTTCGAGTCCTTCGTCGCCGACAAGCTCGAACACCCCCTGGGACAGCTGGGTTCGCGCGCCGGCGGTCTCACCGCGGAGGCCGCCGCCTGGACCGGGCTGCCCGAAGGCATCGCGGTCGCCGTCGGCAACGTCGACGCGCACGTCACCGCACCCGCGGCGAACGCCGTCGAGCCCGGCCAGATGGTCGCGATCATGGGCACCTCGACGTGCCACGTGATGAACGGCGCCGAACTGCACGAGGTCCCCGGCATGTGCGGCGTCGTCGAGGGCGGGATCGTCCCCGGGCTGTGGGGCTACGAAGCCGGGCAGAGCGGCGTCGGCGACATCTTCGGCTGGTTCGTCGGGCACTTCGCGCACGAGGGACACGACCAGCTCACCCAGCTCGCCGCTCGCCAGGAGATCGGCGAACACGGGCTCGTGGCCCTGGACTGGCACAGCGGCAACCGGTCGGTGCTCGTCGACCACGAGCTGTCCGGCGTCATCGTCGGCCAGACCCTCGCCACCCGCGCCGAGGACGTCTACCGCGCGCTGCTCGAAGCCACGGCGTTCGGCACCCGCAAGATCATCGAGACGTTCGGCGAGGCCGGCGTGCCGGTCACCGAGCTGATCATCGCGGGCGGGCTGATGAAGAACACACTGCTCATGCAGATCTACGCCGACGTCACGAACCTCCCGCTGTCGGTCATCGGCTCCGCGCAGGGGCCCGCGCTCGGCTCGGCCATCCACGCGGCCGTCGCGGCCGGGGCCCACCCGGACGTCCGAGCCGCCGCCGCGGCGATGGGCTCGGTCGAGCGCGCGGTGTACCAGCCGGTACCCGCGCACGTCGCCGCCTACGACGAGCTCTACGCCGAATACACGACGTTGCACGACTACTTCGGCCGCGGCGCCAACGATGTCATGCACCGCCTCGCGGCCCGCCGCCGCGCAGTCGCGAAAGGAAGGTCCTGATGTCCTCCCTGACCGATGAGGTCCTCGACACCGTCGCCGAACTGCGGGAGACGGTGGCGAACCTGCACGGCGAGCTGACCCGCAACGCGCTGGTCATCTGGACCGCGGGCAACGTCTCGGCCCGGGTGCCCGGCCGCGAGCTGATGGTCATCAAGCCATCCGGGGTGTCCTACGACGACCTGTCCGCCGACACCATGGTCGTCACCGACCTGCACGGCGAGCTGGTCCACGGCGACCTGGCGCCGTCGTCGGACACCGCCGCGCACGCCTACGTCTACCGGCACCTGCCCGAGATCGGCGGCGTCGTGCACACGCACTCGACGTACGCCACGGCGTGGGCCGCGCGCGGCGAGCCGATCCCGTGCGTGCTCACGATGATGGCCGACGAGTTCGGTGGGGAGGTCCCGGTCGGGCCGTTCGCCCTGATCGGTGACGACTCCATCGGCCGCGGCATCGTCGAAACGCTGCGCACCAGCCGCTCCAAGGCCGTGCTGATGCGCAACCACGGCCCGTTCACCGTCGGCCGCACCGCCCGCGACGCCGTCAAGGCCGCGGTGATGGTCGAGGACGTCGCCCGCACCGTGCACAAGGCCTTCGAGCTGGGCACTCCCGAACCCCTCCCACCCGAGGACGTCGACCGGCTCTACGCCCGGTACCAGAACGTCTACGGCCAGCACTGAAACGTTTCTAGGAGAACGATGACCCGCGCGTCGAAACCCCAGCTCTGGTTCCTCACCGGCAGCCAGGCCCTCTACGGCGAGGAGACCCTCGAGCAGGTCGCCGGCCAGTCCCTGCGGATCCAGCAGCTGCTGGCCGCCTCCGGCGGGCTGCCGGCCGAGATCGTCGGCAAGCCGGTGCTGACCGAAGCGTCGTCGATCCGGCGGGTCCTGCAGGAGGCCAACGCCGACGCCGCCTGCGTCGGCGTCATCGCGTGGATGCACACCTTCTCGCCCGCGAAGATGTGGATCACCGGGCTGGACGCGCTGCGCAAGCCGCTGCTGCACCTGCACACCCAGCTCAACGAAGCCCTGCCGTGGTCCACGATCGACATGGACTTCATGAACCTCAACCAGGCCGCCCACGGCGACCGCGAGTTTGGGTTCATCCAGACGCGCCTGGGCGTGCCGCGCAAGACCGTCGCCGGGCACGTCTCCGACCCGGTCGTCGTCGCGCGGATCGACGCCTGGGCGCGCGCGGCGATCGGCGCCGACCACCTGCGCAACCTCCGGCTGGCCCGGTTCGGCGACAACATGCGCGACGTCGCCGTCACCGAGGGGGACAAGGTCGAGGCCGAGCTGCGGTTCGGCGTCTCGGTCAACACCTACGGCGTGAACGACCTCGTCGAACTGGTCGACCAGGTGTCCGATGTGGACTCCCTGGTGGCGGCTTATGCCGAGGACTACGACGTCGTCCCGGAGCTGGCGGCCGGGGGAGCGCGGCACGAGTCGCTGCGCTACGCGGCCAAGATCGAAGCCGGGCTGCGCAAGTTCCTCACCGACGGCGGGTTCGGCGCGTTCACCACGAACTTCGAGGACCTCGGCGGCCTGCGGCAGCTGCCCGGCCTCGCCGTGCAGCGGCTGATGGCCGACGGCTACGGCTTCGGCGGCGAAGGCGACTGGAAGACCTCGGCGCTGCTCGCCGCGGTCAAGGCGATGGGCGTCGGCCAGGACCGCGGCACGTCGTTCATGGAGGACTACACCTACCACTTCGGGCCGGGCACGCCGAAGATCCTCGGCGCGCACATGCTGGAGGTCTGCCCCAGCATCGCCGCCGCGAAGCCGTCGTGCGAGATCCACGCGCTGGGCATCGGCGGCCGCGAGGACCCGGTGCGGCTGGTGTTCGACGCCGCGCCAGGCCCCGGCGTCACCCTCGGCCTGGTCGACCTCGGCGACCGGTTCCGGCTGGTGGCCAACGAGATCGAGGTCGTCCCGCCGGACGAGCCGCTGCCGAACCTGCCCGTCGCGCGGGCGGTGTGGGAGCCGGCGCCGACGCTGGCGACCTCCGCCGAGTCGTGGATCACCGCGGGCGGCCCGCACCACACCGTGCTCACGCAGGCCGTGGGCACGGAGACCCTTCGCGACTTCGCGAACCTCCTCGGCGTCGAGCTGCTGGTGATCGACAAGGACACCACCCCGCACGGCTTCGCCGACCGCATCCGCTGGAACCAGGCGTACCACCGCCTCGCCCAGGGTTTCTGAGAAAGGAAGAAGGAACAATGAAGTTCACCAGAACACTCGCGGGGATCGCCGCCGCGGGACTCGTGCTCACGCTGTCGGCGTGCGGCTCGAGCGAGAAGACCGCGGACCAGGCGGCACCGTCGGGCGCGAGCGCGGCGGGCGGCCTGGTCGGCGTCACGATGCCGACGAAGTCGTCGGAGCGCTGGATCCACGACGGCGACAACATCAAGTCGGCGCTGGAGAAGCTCGGGTACAAGGTCGACCTGCAGTACGCCGAGAACGACATCCCGACCCAGGTGAACCAGATCGAGAACCAGATCACCAAGGGCGCCAAGCTCCTGGTCATCGCCTCGATCGACGGCACCGCCATCACCACGCAGCTGCAGGAGGCGGCCGACCGCAAGATCCCGGTCATCGCCTACGACCGGCTGATCCGCAACTCGCCCAACGTCGACTACTACGCGACCTTCGACAACTTCAAGGTCGGCGTCGAGCAGGCGAACTCGCTGGTCAAGGGCCTGGGCAACGGCCCGGGGCCGTTCAACATCGAGCTGTTCGCCGGGTCGCCCGACGACAACAACGCCACGTTCTTCTTCAACGGCGCGCTGTCGGTGCTCAAGCCGCTGATGGACAGCGGCAAGCTGGTGGTCAAGAGCACCCAGACGGACTTCGCCCGCGCGGCGATCCTGCGCTGGGACCCGGCCACCGCGCAGCGCCGCATGGAGGACCTGCTCACCAAGACCTACACCGGGGGCGCGAAGGTCGCCGGGGTCCTCTCGCCGTACGACGGCCTGTCGATCGGCATCCTCTCGGCGCTGAAGAGCAACGGCTACGGCACCGCCGGCCAGCCCTACCCGATCGTCACCGGGCAGGACGCCGAGGTCGCCTCGGTCAAGTCGATCATCGCCGGTGAGCAGTACTCGACGATCTTCAAGGACACCCGCATCCTCGCCGACACCACGGTGAAGATGGCCGACGCGGTGCTCAAGGGCGGCAAGCCCGAGGTCAACAACACGACCGACTACGAGAACGGCAAGAAGGTCGTCCCGTCCTTCCTGCTGCAGCCGGTCACCGTGGACAAGGCCAACTACCAGAAGGAGCTCGTCGACTCCGGCTACTACACGGCAGGTCAGCTGAAATGACCGAACTGCTCGGCATGCGCGGGATCACCAAGACCTTCCCCGGGGTCAAGGCGCTGTCGGACGTCACGCTGTCGGTGAACGGCGGCGAGATCCATGCGATCTGCGGCGAGAACGGCGCCGGGAAGTCCACCTTGATGAAGGTGCTTTCCGGCGTCTACCCGCACGGGACGTACGACGGTGAGATCCACTTCGACGGGCAGCGGTGCGAGTTCGGTTCGGTGCGCGACAGTGAGCGGCGCGGAATCGTGATCATCCACCAGGAGCTCGCGCTGTGCGGGCAGCTCTCGATAGCGGAGAACATCTTCCTCGGCAACGAACGCGGCAAGCGGGGCTGGATCGACTGGAACCGCACCAACCACGAGGCCGGCGCGCTCCTGCGGCGCGTCGGCCTCGCGGAGAACCCGGTGACCCCGGTGCGGGACCTCGGCGTGGGCAAGCAGCAGTTGGTCGAGATCGCCAAGGCACTGTCCAAAGAGGTCCGGCTGCTGATCCTCGACGAGCCCACCGCGGCGCTCAACGACGAGGACTCGGCGCACCTGCTGGACCTGCTGCGTGAGCTGCGCGCCGACGGTGTCACGTGCGTGATCATCTCGCACAAGCTCGGCGAGGTGACCGCGATCGCCGACACCGTCACGATCCTGCGGGACGGCCGCACGATCGACACCCTCGACGCGGCCGGCCTGACCGAGGAACGCATCATCACCGGCATGGTCGGGCGCGACCTCGAGCACCGGTTCCCGCCCCGGGAGCCGGACATCGGCGAAGAGGTGCTGCGGATCGAGGACTGGACGGTGCACAGCCCCACCCAGGCCGGCCGGGTCGTCGTCGACCACGCGTCGCTTTCGCTGCGGCGCGGGGAGATCGTCGGGCTGGCCGGGCTGATGGGCGCGGGCCGCACCGAGCTCGCGATGAGCGTGTTCGGCCGGTCCTACGGCAAGGACATCTCGGGGCGGATCGTCAAGCACGGGAAGGAGATCGACGTCCGGTCGGTGCGCGACGCCGTCCGCCACGGCATCGCGTACGCCACCGAAGACCGGAAGCGCTACGGGCTCAACCTGATCGAGGACATCCAGCGCAACGTGTCCGCGGCCGGGCTGGGCAAGCTGGCCAAGCGCGGCTGGGTCAACGAGCACGCCGAGCACGACACGGCCGTCGGGTTCCGCCGCGACCTCTCGATCAAGGCGCCGACCGTGCGCAGCGTGACCGGGAAGCTCTCCGGCGGCAACCAGCAGAAGGTCGTGCTGGCCAAGTGGATCTTCACCGACCCGGACGTGCTGATCCTCGACGAGCCGACCCGCGGCATCGACGTCGGCGCGAAGTTCGAGATCTACACGATCATCAATGAGCTGGCCGCGCAGGGGAAGGCCGTGCTGGTCATCTCCTCCGAGCTGCCGGAGCTGCTCGGGCTCTGCGACCGGATCTACGCGCTGTCGGCGGGGCGGATCACCGGCGAGGCGACCCGCGAAGAAGCCACCCAGGAACTGCTCATGCAGTACATGACCAAGGAACGGCAATGACCACGACCGACGCGCGTCCCGACGCGCCCCCGGCCGAGCGCTCCGCCCGGCGGATCTCGATCAACCCGCGCCAGAGCGGGATCTACGTCGCGTTCGCGCTGATCGTGGTGTTGTTCGAGGTGCTCACCGGCGGCGCGCTGCTGGAACCGCAGAACATCTCCAACATCATCGTGCAGAACTCCTACGTGCTGATCCTCGCGATCGGGATGATCCTGGTGATCATCTCCGGGCACATCGACCTGTCCGCCGGGTCGGTCGTCGCGATGACCGGCGCGGTGTCGGCCGTGCTGATGGTGAACTGGCACCTGCCGTGGTTCTGGGCGGTGCTGGCCACTCTCGTCGTCGGCGCGGCGATCGGCGCGTGGCAGGGCTACTGGGTCGCCTACTTCGGGATCCCGGCGTTCATCGTGACGCTGGCCGGGATGCTGGCGTTCCGGGCGCTCACCCTGACGGTGCTGGGCAACCAGGGCATCGGCCCGTTCCCGGACACGATCCGCACGCTGTCCAACGGCTTCACCGACGGCTACCTGGGCAACATCGGCCTCGGCCCGCTCGGCGGCGCCGACCTGGTGTCGCTGCTCGCCGGCGTCGTCGCGGTGGCCGGGATCGCGTTCACCCAGTGGCGCAAGCGCTCGGCGCGGCTGGGCTACGGCCAGGACGTGGACCCGTTCGGCGTCTTCGTGCTGAAGATCGCCGGGATCGCGGTGCTCGTGCTCGCCCTGGTGGTGCAGCTGGCGCGGTTCAAGAACCTGCCGTGGGTGCTGATCCTGCTGGCGGTGCTGGTGCTCGGGTACTCGCTCGTGGCGGGGAAGTCGGTGTTCGGCCGGCACATCTACGCCGTGGGCGGCAACCTGCAGGCCGCGACGCTCTCGGGCGTCAAGGTCAAGTCGGTGACGTTCTGGATCTTCGTCAACATGGGCGTGCTGGCGGCCCTGGCGGGGATCATCTTCGCGGGCCGGCTCAACCAGGCGGGCCCGACGGCCGGCGTGAACTTCGAGCTGGACGCGATCGCGGCGGCGTTCATCGGCGGCGCGGCGGTCCAGGGCGGCGTGGGCAAGGTGGT
This sequence comes from Amycolatopsis sp. NPDC048633, assembly GCF_040650695.1. Lineage (NCBI taxonomy): Bacteria > Bacillati > Actinomycetota > Actinomycetes > Pseudonocardiales > Pseudonocardiaceae > Amycolatopsis > Amycolatopsis sp. NPDC048633. Next base: position 4,718 of record NZ_JBEZHS010000008.1, on the reverse strand, counting down.
CGGCGCGATCACCGGCGGGTTGATCATGGCCGTGATCAACAACGGGATGTCGCTGATCGGCGCACCGAGCGAGCGGGTGATGCTGGTGAAGGGCGTCGTGCTGCTGGCGGCGGTGGCGTACGACATCTGGACGAAACGCCGCGCGGCTTCCTGAGTTCCGTGGCGAAAGGGGCTTTCCTGCTCGGGAAAGCCCCTTTCTTTTCGAAGTTCTCGAATTGCTTGACCAAGTGGTAACGGGACGGTCATAGTGCTGGTGAATCCCTCACCGACGGAGGACTTCCCCCATGCGCAAAGTCGTGCGTTCCCTTGCCGTTTCCCTGATCGTGGCGGCTTCGGTGGCCGCCTCGGCCGGCGTGGCGTCGGCGGCGACGTGGTCGTCGTCGGACCAATGGGCGACCTGGTCGAATGGTGGCTACACCCTCCGCAACGACGTCTGGGGCAGTGGTGCCGGGCCGCAGACGATCTGGGCGAATTCGTATTCCAACTGGGGCGTCTGGTCGAATCAGCCGAACACCGGCGGGGTGAAGTCGTACCCGCATGCGGCGAAGAACGTCGGCAAGAAGCTGAGCGCGCTGAGCCGGGTGTCCAGCAGCTTCACCGTCACCCGGCCCGGCAGCGGTGCGTACGAGACCGCGTACGACATCTGGGCGGACAACAACGCCTACGAGACGATGCTGTGGATGGACAAGCAGGGCGCGGTCGGCCCGCTCGGCACGAAGCAGACGACCGCGACGGTCGGCGGGCACACCTGGGACGTCTACAAGGGATCGAACGGCTCGAACGCGGTGTTCTCGTTCGTGCGTACGTCGAACACGAACTCGGGCACCGTCGACGTCCTCGCGGTGCTGAACTGGATCCGCGCCCGCGGCTGGTTCGGCGACGTGACGCTCGGCGAAGTCCAGTTCGGCTTCGAGATCACCTCGTCCGCCGGTGGCCTGGACTTCGCCGCGAACAGCTATTCGGTCACGGTCTCCTGAATCCGGTCACTGCCGGCAGCGCTGGCCGCTGTTGATGCACTTGACGACCTGGTTCATCAGCCGCTGGCCCATGACGTTCGCGAAGTCGTCGTGGTCGGACCGCGGGTTGTGCTTCTCCTCCGGGAAGGCGTCCACTTTGTACTGGCCCTTGACCTGGATGTCGTGCGGGATGTCGTAGACCAGCTTCATCACCAGCTGCGGGACGTTCTTGAAGCCCTGCGGGCACTTGCCCTGCTGGTCGGCGAACACGATGTGCGTGCGGTGGTTCGCGCTGTCGATGTTCTTGCCGTCCCAGCAGTTCGGGAAGGCATGGATCCGCTCGACCTTGCTGTTCGGCGGGCAGATCGGGTAGTGGTCGGTGAGCCGGTCCTCGAACCCGGTGCACGTCCAGCTCGCCCGCGCGTTGGCCGGGCCGTTCGCCTGCTCCTTCGCGTCCCCGTAGAGGATCCGGAGGAACTGCGGCATCGCGACGACCTTGTTCGCGCCGCCGCTGGTGAACGAGATGGTCGCGGACCGGACGCGCTGGATCTCGCCGTCGTTGCCGGCCACCTCGTTCTGGTCGTCGACGCCGGGCAGCTCGGCGGGCTGGCCGGTGCTGTTCTGGCCGCCGTTGTCGAGGCCGCCCTGGCCGTTCTGCTTGAGCACGCACGCCGCGAGCCCGCCCAGGTTCGTCGGCTTCGCGGCCCGGCGGCCGATCGCGATGGCGATCCGGTCGATCGTCGCGGCGCGCTTGTCCTTCAGCGGGCCCACCACGGCGTTCTGGATGTCCTGCGGGGTCTTCAGATCGCCCTTGGCGATCCGCGCGTTCGCCTCGTCGATCTGCGTGTCGAGCAGGTCGAGGTTGCGGTTCACCTCGTCCATGGCCTGGTCCGGGACGTCGGGGAGCTTGCTCGCGACGTCCGGGCAGTCGACCTGGCTGCTCGCCTTGTCGTCCGCACTGCCGCCGCGATCCGGCTGCGTGGCGGGCGGGTTCTCTGCTTCCTCTTCGCCGGTGTCGATGCGGACGACGGGCCAGAAGTAGGCGGACTTGTCGCCGTTCTTGCAGGTGGTCCCGGCTTTCGCCAGGCTCTTGTTGGTCGAGTCGGCGTTCGTCGAAAGGTTGCCGACGTAGTCGTGCAGGTGCTGGGCGCCGTTCTTGACGCCGGGCTGGGCGATGAAGTTGTCGGGGTTGAAGTGCTGGTTCTCGTTGCGCCCGCAGTCCACGGTGAACGTGCCGCGCGCACCCTTGCCCTGCAGCGCCTTGTTCACGTTAACACCAGCGGGCACCTTCGCGATGTCGATGAAGAACGACGCGTCGGCGGGATCCGCGCTGGCCTCGCCGGTGCGCCCGGCCGTGGTCGCGACGACGATGCCGCCGACCGCGAGCGCGAGGGCGAGGCCGCCGGTCGCGATCTTGGTGCGGCGGGTGATGCGATGTCTGCCCGTGGCGGGGGAGGTTTTCCGGGGCATGGTCACCTTCTTCGGTTTTCCGGGCGCGACGGAGTGCGACTGCGTGCCCGATGGGGAGACGCGCGGAACCCGGGGGAGTGCCATTGCGGGCGCGGGAATCGGGGAACCGCGCCTGGTGTCACTGGTTCCGGCACTGGCTGAAACGGCTCTGGCGCGAGGCCGGTTCACCACGCCCATCCCGCGTTACCGTTTCGTTATTTATGGAAAGTGAAGAAAGTTCACGTCTGGGAGTGTGATCGTTAACATCGGCGGCATGCCCGTGGACGACGCAGGTCCCCTCCGCACCCCGGTCCGGCGGGGCACGCTCGGCGTGATCGCCACGGGGACCGCCGCGTCAGGGCCGGTCCTGAACGGCCTGCGCGCGGCCGCGCGGGAACACGGGTACGTCCTCGTCGTCTTCAGCGTGCCCGCGCGCGGCCGGTCCGCGGTCCCGGCCGCCGTGGCCGGCCTGCGGCTGCAGGGCGTGGCGGGGATCGTCCTGCTCGACCCGCACCTCGCCGCCGAGCTGCCGCCGGTCACCGGCGTCCCGCTCGTCCCGGCCGCGTCCGCCGACCAGTACGAAGGCGCGCGAAGAGCCACCGAGCACCTCCTCGAAATCGGCCACCCGACGGTGTGGCACGTCGGCGGCCCCGAGGACGGGTCGATCGCCCGCGCCCGCGAGCGCGGCTGGCGCGAGACCCTGGAGCGGCACGGCGCCGAGGTGCCGCCGGTGGTCCGCGGCGACTGGTCGGCCCGCTCCGGCTACCGGGCCGGGCAGTCCCTCGCCGTCGAAGCGGGGGTGTGCGCGGTGTTCACGGCCAACGACCACATGGCGCTGGGTCTCCTGGCGGCGTTCACCGAAGCGGGGATGCGGGTCCCGCGCGACGCCCACGTCGTCGGCTTCGACGACGTTCCCGAGGCGGCCTACTACGCGCCCCCACTGACGACGGTTCGGCAGGACTTCGCCGCCGCGGGCCGCCTGACCATGGCGGTACTCGCCGCCCGCATCGACGGGCTCGCGGCGCCGGGTGACGGCGCGGTCCGGGCCGAGCTGGTGGTGCGGGAAAGCAGCCGCCCGACCCGGGCCTGACCGCTACGCTGGCCGGATGGCGCGCACCTGGGGGACTTCGCCGGCTTTCGACGCGGCGCTGGCGGAGGTGGCGCGCCGGGCCGGGGAGTTCACCCGGCGGCGGCACGTGCCGCGGGACGTCGTCGACAAGTTCCGCCTCGCCGGGTTCTACCGCGCGACCACGCCGAAGCGCTTCGGCGGCGACGCGCGGCCGCCCGCGGAGTTCCTCGGGATGGTCGAGCGGATGTCCGAAGTGGACGGATCCGCCGGCTGGGTCGCGAGCTTCGGCGCTTCGGGCGTCTACCTCGCCGCGCTGCCACCCGAGACGCAGGAGCGGCTCTACGCCGACGGCCCGGACCTCGTGTTCGCCGGCGCGCTCTTCCCCGTGCAGCCGGCCGAAGAGGTGCCGGGCGGGTTCCGGGTCCGCGGGCAGTGGCGCCTGGCCAGCGGCTGCCTCGCCGCCGACTACCTCGGCGTCGGCATCGGGCCGGGCGGCTCGGGCCGGCCGCGCACCGCGGTCCTGCCGGCGGCGCGGGCCGAGGTCGTCGACACCTGGGACGCGGTCGGGATGCGCGGCACCGGCAGCCACGACCTGCGGGTGGACGACGTCGTCGTGCCGACGGACTGGACGTTCGTCCGCGGTGGCGGCGCGACGATCGACGAACCGCTCTACCGCTACCCGGCGCTGGCCTACGCCGCGCAGGTGCTCGCGGTGGTCAACCTCGGCATCGCGCGCGCGGCGCTGAACCACGTGACCGGGTTCGGCGCGGACCGCGCCGGGCTCACCGGCGGGCCGGTGCTCGCGGATCGCGCGTACGCCCGGATCGCCCTCGCCAAGGCCGAAGCGGACCTCCGTTCGGTGCGCGCGTTCTTCTACGAGGCCACCGAAGAAGCCTGGGAAGCGGCCTCGACGGGCACCCCGGGGCCGGACCAGGTGAGCCTGCTCCGGCTGGCGGCCGTGCACGCGGCCCGCGTGGGTTTCGACGTGGTGCGGGCGGCGTACGCGCTGGGCGGCACGTCGGCGATCGAGGCGGACCACCCGCTGCAGCGGCACCTGCGCGACGCGGCGGTGGTCCCGCAGCACGCGTTCCTGACCGAAGGCATGTACGACGCCGCGGGCGCGGTGTTCCTGAGCGCGCAACCCTTTCCGGGGTACCTCTAGCGCGTGCGGTGGTCGCCGAGGTCGCGAATGACTCATTCGCGGCCGCCGCCGGGCCGCAATAGGAATAACGGACGGTTGGGAG